>CAXRAF010000108.1:0-12137 GCA_964228485.1 Alteromonadales bacterium
CTGTAATATCTGAGGCGTTATTAGCCAGATTACTCCAAGCAATTGAATTTTTGGGATCTTTCAGGATGATCCACTTATTAATCCGGTTCGATTTATTCACATTATTTTCATAAGAGGCATGAAATAGCGCCATTTCAATAGCAACCAGAACCCTCGAATTAAGATCAGGCGCATTTCGAAATAGCCAATAATAATTTCCTCTGGCTTTTGTGAGGTCACCTTTTCCAGCATATGAATTGGGTAACATGACTTTAATTGAGTAAGTAAAATAATCTGACTTAAACTCATCCTCATACTGAAGCACCTTCTCGAAATCTTCAGCACGATAGGCAAAATATAGAAAACGTTCTAAAAATTCGAGATTATCTGATTCAATTTCATGAGCTGATGAAATTTCCTCATAGGCTTTATTAATATTGCCCGCTGCGAAATAATATTTACTTCGATAGTAATAAGGGGCTGAGAGTTGTGCATTTAGCTCAGTCATTTGATCCGCGATCACAAAGAGCTTTTCAATATCTCCCTGCTGATGCAGCAATTGCATGACGTGATTGGCCATTTCAACATTATGCGGATCAATTTTAACCAGTGTGAAGTAGGTATCTATCGCCTGCTCTATCTTCCCAGCTTGCTCCAGACATAACCCTAGATATGTACCAGCTTGCACATTACTAGGCTGCATAGCCCAGGCAGTGTGAAAGGCCTTCTCAGCGTAGTTAGTATCTTCAAGCTGAAGGAAACACTCACCCAGAGCAAAATATGAATCTGAATCTGCCGATTTATTCTGTACTTGCCGGAGTAATCCAATGCTGGACGTCAGCACAGGTTTGAACTCAGGACCATATTCTTTTCCTGACTTCATTATGCTGGTCAGTTGAGCGATCAATTGTGCGACATCAATGTCAAAAAGATTTTCCGGATTCATGAGAAATACCAAGATTATCAGCGCGATTATTTATATACTTCACTATAGCAAAATTAACCATCAATGACCGATAAAAAATACAGCGTCATTGAGCAATTGGAGTATTTATATGGTTCGTTGGGTTTTCCCATGTATGGCCTTTATCAGCGGTTTCTCTGTCATGGCAGTGCAGATGTTAGGTGGCAGAATATTAGCACCTTGGTTTGGTGGCTCTATTTACATATGGGGCAGCATCATCACGACATTTTTGGTGGCACTGGCAGTGGGATATTTATCCGGTGGTAAGCTCTCTCTCCATAACCCGACTATTCGTAAATACGGCATGCTATTTTTAGCGGCCGGCCTGAGTTTGTTGCCACTGGTGTTCTTCAGCGATGCCCTAATCGGCTTTTCCTTCGAGATGACTGAAGACCCCCGCTATGCCTCATTAATAGCCTCGTTTTTGCTGTTCTTTATACCGGCTGGAATCCTCGGGATGATTTCGCCCTACTCTATTCGTATGATGGTGACCTCTAAAGTCACCAGTGGTTTCTCTGCCGGTCTGTTGTATTTTGTGTCAACACTCGGGAGCGCCCTAGGTACTATAGGAACCGCCTTCTACTTCGTGCTTTATTTTGAGATAAACCATATTATGCTCACAACCTGTCTGGCAGTTGCCATTCCAGGAACCATCTGTTTATTCTTCAACTGGAGTCCACAAGATGTTGCGAGTTAAATTACTACTAGCCTGCATTGCTCTAATTCTCAGTATTAATCTTGATGCCAGAAACAGGGTTTTGCACTCTGAAAAGTCAATGTACCGCAATATCATGGTGTCGCAATATCGTGGCGAGCGCTGTATGTTATTCGGCCGTATGTCGCGCAACCCAACACGGCAGAGTTGCTTTAATGTGAGTGCACCTGAGCAACTGGTCTTCAGCTACACAAAGTTAGTTCTGGCCGGCTTTACTCAGATAAAGCAGCCACCTGCTCGGATCCTTATCATCGGTCTTGGTGGTGGAACACTGCCCATGACATTGGAAACACTGTATACAGAAGCGTTAATCGATTCCGTTGAAATTGATCCAGCCGTGATTCAGGTCGCAAAAGACTGGTTTAATTATGTGCCCTCAGAAAAACAAAAGGTTCATGCTCAGGATGGCCGGGTGTTCGTCAAGCGGCAAGGACTCAGGGGCATTAAGTATGATGTCATTATTCTCGATGCTTTCAATGGTGACTATATACCTGAGCATATGATGACCGAAGAATACTTTCAGGAACTCAAAAGTGTAATGTCAGATGATGCACTACTGATGGCTAACACCTTTTCCAGTAATCGCCTCTATGATCATGAATCGGTGACCTACAACCGTGTATTTGGTACGTTTTACCACGCCCATTCCGATCGCTCGGGGAATCGGATTATTTATGCCAACCTGTCAAAGGTTAACGCATTCGAAGACAATCCCGAGGTGCAGCAGCTTAAAGAATCTCTGGAGGATATAGGCGTGAATTTCAGCACCTTTAATCGACTGATCTCACAAGAGGTAGATTGGGATGAAAGCGCCAAACCGCTAACGGATCAATATTCGCCAGCCAATTTGCTGAATCAATCAAACTAAATACTAACCAAACTAGATACCAGTCAAACCAGAGCTCGTCAAACCAGAAACAAGTTAAATGAGGAAGCTTGACAGCCTAAAGCGCCTGCTCGATATCAGCTATCAGGTCGTCAACAGACTCAATGCCGACCGAGAAGCGTACCAGATTATCAAAAATCCCGAGTTTCTGACGGTGTGATGCAGGTAGCGAAGCATGCGTCATAATTGCAGGATGGTTGATCAGGCTTTCCACGCCTCCCAGACTCTCGGCCAAAGTGAATAGTTCCAGTCGTTGCATAAATTCACTGGTCTTGGCCAGATCACCTTTAATGTAACAAGACACCATGCCTGAAAAACCTGACATCTGCTGTTTAGCCAGGGCATGATTAGGATCTGTAACTAGACCGGGGTAGAACACGCCGTCAATTTGCTCATGCTCTGATAAATATTCAGCTAACTTTAGTGCATTTTCGTTATGCCGTTGCATTCTCACAGCCAACGTCTTAACTCCGCGCAATGCAAGGAAGCTATCAAAAGGACTGGCGATTCCCCCTACAGCAAACTGTAAAAACTTTAATTCTTCAGCTAATTGCTCATTATCACCAATGACTAATGCCCCGCCGATGATATCTGAGTGACCGTTAATATATTTAGTGGTTGAGTGCATCACCACATCAATCCCTAGCGTCAGTGGTCTCTGGTTATAGGGCGTGGCGAAGGTATTGTCACATACAGTTAAGATGCCATGTTCGCGTGCGATCTCAGCAATGGCAGCCAAATCAACACATTTTAGCAATGGGTTTGATGGGGTCTCTAACCAAATTAATTTAGTCTCTGGGGTAATGGCAGAACGTAATGAATCCAGATCAGACATATCAATATGACTGAATGTCATTCCCGCATGTTTAGTTTTAATGCGATTAAATAATCTAAAGGTACCGCCATACAAATCATCGAGCGCCACAACATGGGACTGCGCAGGCAGGTTCTGAAGTACCGTATCAATAGCAGCAAGTCCGGAAGCAAAGGCTAATCCGAGCGTCCCCTCTTCTAGTGCCGCAATGTTTCGCTCAAAAGCCATCCGTGTCGGATTTTCCGAGCGTGAATACTCATAGCCCTGATGATCTCCGGGTGCCGCCTGTTGATATGTCGAGGTGGCATAAATTGGTTGCATGACGGCGCCTGTCGTTGGATCTGGCGCTTGACCTGAGTGGATGACTTTTGAATCAAAATCGAGCGGTTTATTTACAGCCATGAAGCCCTCTGGATGGTTGAAAATTTAACAAATCTGGCGCAGAGAATAACATGTTCTAGAACATATAAAAATTACTCAGTAAATATTGTTTTTCAGATACTTATAAACTATATAAAGTATATTAACCCAATTAAAAGGAAATCACTGATGGCATTAATTATCGCAGTTGACGATGCTCGAACTATGCGCGAGATGGTGCGCTCGATTCTCACCGATGAGGGACACACAGTATTAACAGCTGATGATGGTACGACGGCTTTGGATTTAGCTAATGAGCATAATGCCGATCTGGTCGTCACCGATTTGCATATGGATGAAATGAATGGTATTGATCTCACCAGACAACTGCGTGCGCTACCTGACTACCACAATGTGCCAATTTTGCTGCTTACAACTGAGCATAGTACTGAGATGAAGCAAAGTGGACGTGAGGCCGGAGCATCTGGTTGGTTAACCAAGCCTTTTAATCCTGAGCGACTAAACAAAGCGGTTAATAAATTGCTCAATAGTTAAATTTTCGAGAGGACATAGATTAGTACATCAGCCAACCTTCACATCTATGCCGGCGAATCAGCACTCGCAAAAATTGCCCAGACCGGACTCAAACAAGAACTATTTAGTACACTGATTGGTGCCAGCGGTGGACCTAAGTGGTTCACTTTGTATGAGCTCGATAAATATATTTTCGGTGAGTTTTTCAAGCACAGATCAACACCCATGAACATCATGGGTTCAAGTGCGGGTGCATTTCGTACCGCCTGTTTCTGCCAATCAGACCCCGTCGCAGCAGTGGACAGACTAGCCAAAAACTACTCCGAAACCGTCTATTCTGATGAGGTTGATCGTTACGAAATTACTGAGAAGGCCCTGGAGCTCCTGGATGCCTTTTTGGCTGAATCCGGGATTACAGAAATCATCAATAATCCACGCTTCAAAGCGCACTTTCTGGTTGCTAAGTGTAGCGGTTTTGTTGCCAGTGAACATAAGATGATTCAGGGCTTAGGCCTTGCCAAGAGTTACCTGAATAACCGTCTGAGTCGGAGAAATCTGACCAAACAATATGAGCGTTATATCTATCAGACTGATGGCAGCAACCTCGTATTTGATGATCCAGATAACATACCAACGCAGCAGATTTCGTTAACTGAAGACAATTTACGAGATGCCCTACTCGCATCAGGATCAATTCCTATGGTTATGGCGGGGATTAAAGACATCGCAGGCTCGCCTGAGGGTATGTATCGCGATGGCGGGATCATCGATTATCATTTTGATCTCAAATTCAAAACCGATGGCTTGGTACTCTATCCGCACTTTAATAGTCACCCCAAAGCTGGTTGGTTTGATAAAAAGCTCAAACGACCTGTCAGAGCAGCAAATTATGATAATGTAGTCCTGCTCTGCCCCTCGGAAAAATTCATCGCCAATCTGCCATACCAAAAGATCCCCGATCGGACAGACTTTTCTACAATGGATGCCAATCAGCGAATGACATACTGGAAGCAGGTGTTAGCTGAGACTCAAAGATTGGCTGAGGATTTAGCCCAGATTATCGAAACTCAGGACTTATCAGTCATTAAGCCATTTAATGCCTAATCAAGTCCTGTGGCTCGAATCTTAGCTTCTCTTACGCTTGAGCTGTTTTGCCTTGCTCAAGTGGGATCAATTTGAAACCTGTGTAACCATAAATCACTGAAATGATTGGATTTAAGTAATTAAAGAACGCAAACGGCAGATAAGCCAATGTCGCCACACCCAGAGTACTGGCCATAAAGGCGCCACAGGTATTCCAGGGTATCAGAGCCGATGTCATAGTGGCTGAATCTTCCAGCGTACGTGATAAATTACGCGGATCCAATCCACGCTTTTCAAATTCAACCTTATACATGCGTCCCGGTAGTACGATTGCCATGTATTGATCAGCGGTCAGAATGTTACAACCGATACAGGTCACTACGGTCGATGCGATTAGACTACCTGTTGAGCGAACCATACTTAGAATACTGCTCACAATGCGTTGTAGCAGACCGGTATGCTCGAGTACCGCTCCAAACGACAAGGCGGTGATAATTAACCAGATGGTGTTCAACATGCTGGACATGCCGCCCCGACTCAACAGATCATCAATCACCTCGTTACCACTGTCAGATTGATAACCGTCAAACAGTGCCGACCAGACAGTGGTTAAAACATGGGAGGTGGAGGACAGATCAGAATCGACACCTACCAGAATTTTGTCGCTCTGGAAGATAATTGCAAATACACCACCCAACAAGCCACCGATGAAAATTGTGGCAATAGCAGGTATTTTTTTGACCGCCATGAAGAACACGATAAATAACGGTAACAGCAGCCAAAGCGATAGATTGAACTGACTCTGGAGAATAGATAATGTGGTATCTAAACTGGATAGCTCTGCTGAACTGTCTGACTGTAAGCCAATGATCAGAAATATAATCGCCGCAATAATGAGACTTGGTACAGTCGTCCAAACCATGTGTTCAATATGGTCAAAGAGATTTGTGCCCGTTACCGCAGGTGCCAGATTAGTGGTGTCTGAGAGAGGTGACATCTTATCGCCAAAATAAGCACCACTAATGATCGCTCCTGCTGTTATCTCCAGTGATAAGCCCAAGGCAGCCGCCATGGCAATCAAACTAATACCAATGGTCCCAGCCACCGTCCATGAACTTCCTATACTGATGGCAATCACAGCACAAATAAGGCATGAGGCAACATAAAAATAATCAGGCGATAGAATATTCAGACCATAATAAATCATGGTCGGAACAATACCGGCCAAGATCCAGGTACCAATCAATCCACCAACCAGCAGGAGTATTAGAATAGCCACCATCGCTGTAGAGATACCCTTAACGATGGCTTTTTCGATGGTACTCCAACCCTGGCCATTCTTGATTCCGATAATGACCACAATCGCGGTACATATCATTAACACGATCTGGTTTGGTCCATAGGATGAATTATCACCAAAATAGTAGACACTCATGCCAAGCATGAAAATCAGCGATAGTATGGGTATCAATGCATCGAGCAGTGAAGGTTCTTTAACTGTATTGTCTGTCATATTGTCGGCCTAAGCGATAGATTCGATACCGAAGAATCGGTTGAGTACCGTCAAGACGAAGATCACTGTCAGTACCACCGGTGCGAGGTAAGAAATACAGAAGTTGATAAACTTCTCTACCACAGAGCCCTGATAATCCTTATATCCGTGGCTAAGTTCTTCTGACAGATTGTGCTTCTTCCAGATATAGGCCGCATAAAAACTGATCAACATGCCACCCAGTGGTAAGAAAGTATCGTTTGCTAACCAGCCCACGAATGTCATGAAGGATAAGTCCGTCATTCCCTCTCGTGATAGACCAATTATGCCAATAAAGTTCGACCAGAATTCCGAGGCACCATTCGATAATAGTGACGGGATACCAATGACGAAGATCAACGATGCCATCAACCAAACGGCCTTCTTTCGCTTCATTTTATGCTCGTCTACCATGTATGAAACTGGCACCTCGAGCAGCGAAACTGTTGAAGTCAACGCTGCAAATGAGAGCAACAAGAAGAACATAGAGCCAACCACTAAACCAATCGTTGGACCAAGATTCTCAAATACACCCGGTAGCGTGACAAAAATCAGACCAGGACCACCTGTGGGAGGCAATCCCTGTGAGAATACCAGTGGGAATAGCATGAGACCTGCTAGAAATGCGATTCCGACATCCATAAGTGTGATCATGGCTGCGGATGAAACGATGTTTTGGCGCTTACTCAAGTAACTACCGTAGGTTATGAGCGCCCCCATTCCGAGTGATAGCGAGAAGAATGCCTGTCCTAACGCTGAATAAACGACCTGCCCGGAAATCTTACTGAAATCAGGTACCAGGTAGAAACGTAGACCATCGATAGCGCCCTCGAGGGTGATGGAGTAGACAAACAGCAGGATCATGATGATGATCAATGAGGGCATTAATATCGATGCTGCTCGCTCAATACCGCGTTGCACACCATGAGAAACGATATAGGCAGTGAAGCTCATGAAAATGATGCCGTAGATACCTATTTTCAACCAATCTTTGATGAAGGTGCCGAATTGAGAGCCGATATCAAAATTACCAAATATCATCTCAACAAAATAGCCAAATGCCCAACCCGCGACCACATTATAGAAAGACAGGATCAAAAAGCCGGTCAAAATACCTAATTTACCAATGAAGTTCCATCGCTTAGTCCCTAAGGAATTGAAGGCACCGACTGGATTTCTGCGCGTCTTACGTCCAATCGCAATCTCGGCAATCATGACCGGGAAACACAGCAAGAAACAGAAAATCAGGTAAAGGACAACAAATGCGGCACCACCACCATTACCTACTTCAAATGGAAACTTCCAAATATTGCCTAAGCCAACAGCTGATCCGGCTGCCGCTAAAATAAATCCGATTCTGGTATTAAATTCTCCGCGATGAACGGCCATGATCTACCCCTGTAATTGTTATTATCTCATGTTGATTTATGAATATGACTATTGGCATTGCTGCGCCTATGAAAGCATTTTAATACCGCTTTGACAAGTCAATAAAAAGGCCCCGTAGGGCCTCTGTTACAGTTTGCTCTCAATCTCTGGTAGAACACTAAATAAATCGGCTACCAGACCGTAATCAGCCACCTCAAAAATTGGGGCTTCTTCGTCTTTATTGATCGCTACGATGACCTTAGAGTCCTTCATTCCAGCCAAATGCTGAATAGCGCCGGAGATTCCAACTGCAAGATAAAGCTCTGGCGCAACAATCTTACCGGTTTGACCAACTTGATAATCATTGGGTACGAAACCGGCATAAACTGCAGCTCGGGAAGCACCTATAGCAGCGCCTAATTTGTCTGCAATGCGCTCCAACATGACAAAGTTTTCGCCATTGCCCATGCCACGGCCACCAGAGATCACCACGGATGCTGCCGTTAATTCTGGGCGCTCTGATTCGGTGAGCTCTGAGCCAACAAACTCACTTGTTGCGGTGTACGCAGGCGCGCCCGCTGAAGTAACTTCAGCACTACCATCCTGACCCATGACATCAAAGGCCGTTGAACGGGCGGTAATGACTTTGACCGCATCATGAGACTTCACCTTGGCGATGGCATTACCGGCATATATGGGACGCTCGAAAGTATCTGCATCGATAACCGCGGTAATGTCAGATATCTGCATCACATCCAATTTTGCCGCAATTCGAGGTGATACATTCTTACCAAATGTGGTCGCTGCAGATACGATATGTGTATAGCCCTCAGCAACTGAGAGAACCGCATCAGCCACGGCTTCAGCCGTTTGATGTGCCAAGGCGGCATCATCGATGTGAATGACCTTATTCACGCCAGTGGCACATGCCGCGGCGTCAGCTACTGCTTGCGAGCCACTTCCGGCAACTACGACATCGACAGATTCTGAAATCGAACATCCTGCCGCGATGGCACGGTATGAAGCGGCATTTAATTCAGCATTATTATGCTCAGCAATTACAAGAGTACTCATTCGATCACCTTCGCTTCATTACGTAATTTGTCCAATAACTCATCAACAGACTCGACCTTGATACCTGCAGAGCGCTCTGCAGGCTTACTCACACTCAGAATCTCATGGCGTGGTGTTACGTCGACGCCAACATCGGCGATAGGCTTGATATCTAGCGGCTTACGCTTTGCTTTCATGATATTCGGTAAAGACGCGAAACGCGGTTCGTTTAAGCGCAGGTCAGTCGTGATGACTGCCGGCAAACTCATTTTCAGCGTTTCCAGACCACCATCTATTTCTCGAACTGCGGTTAAGCTGTCGCCATCGATGGTGACTTCAGAAACGAATGTCGCCTGTGGGCAATCCATCATTGCTGCCAGCATTTGCCCTGTCTGATTATTATCGGTATCAATGGATTGCTTACCCATAATCACCAAGTCCGGTAGCTCTTCATCAACCAGTGCCTTGAGTACTTTAGCCACACCCAAAGATTCAACAGTAGCATCGGTTTCAACGTGGATAGCACGATCTGCCCCTAATGCCAGCGCTGTTCGCAATGTTTCCTGACACTGAGCCGAGCCGATTGTTACAGCAACAATTTCTTCTACAGCACCCTTTTCTTTCAGACGAACCGCTTCTTCAACTGCGATTTCACAGAACGGGTTCATCGACATTTTTACATTAGCGGTTTCGATTCCAGATTCATCATCCTTTACCCGGATTTTTACATAGGGATCGACGACTCGCTTGATAGCGACTAAAACCTTCAATTTGGCCTCCATTAGATGGTTTTATTGAGACATATAAATCAAACAGCGAGGATATCACAATCTCTTGGTTTGTAGCAGACGAAATACGACCTTTTATTGCGATAATTTCAGTCTAAATGCTCTTAAATCTGAAATGTATTGGTGTGTTTTTGTTGGGTCAGTTAGGTATAATGTCAGCTTCAGTAATTCAGAGAGATAAATCACCATGACACGTGAATCAATGGACTTTGATGTCGTAATTGTTGGCGCCGGACCGTCTGGTCTGAGTTCCGCTATTCGATTGAAGCAACTTAACCCCGATATTCAGGTGGTCGTGGTCGAAAAAGGCTCGGAAGTGGGTGCGCATATTTTATCGGGTGCGGTCATGGAGCCTCGGGCAATGTATGAATTGTTTCCAAACTGGAAAGAGCTTGGAGCACCATTAAATACCCCTGTTTCTGACGAAAAATTCATGTTTCTCAGAGAAAAAGGACAGATCAACTGGCCCACTTCACTTCTGATCCCGCAACAAAAGAATCATGGTAACTATATCGTCAGTCTGGGTAATGTTGTGCGCTGGTTGGGCGAGCAGGCAGAACAGTTAGGTGTCGAAATTTTCCCAGGCTTTGCTGCCAGTGAGGTATTATTTGATGAAAATGACCAAGTGGTAGGCATTGCCACGGGCGATATGGGTGTTGCCAAAGATGGCTCACAGAAAGGTACCTATCAACCGGGCTACGAATTACGCGCGAAATACACTATTTTCAGTGAAGGGTGTCGTGGTCATCTGGGCAAACAGCTCATGGCTAAATACAATCTCTCAAGCCCCGAATCTCCGCAGCATTATGGAATAGGAATCAAGGAGTTATGGAAGATACCTGAGGGACAACATAAAGAAGGCTTAGTACTACACTCAGCCGGTTGGCCTCTGGATAATGCCACTTATGGTGGTTCATTCATGTACCACCTTGAAGATCGTCAGGTAGCCATAGGTTTTGTTGTTGGTCTAAATTACCAAAACCCGCATTTAAGTCCTTTTGGCGAATTTCAGAAGTTTAAAACTCATCCGGCCATCTCTAAATATCTCGAGGGTGGTGAACGGATCAGTTATGGTGCTCGTGCGATTAACGAGGGCGGCATACAAGCGTTACCTAAACTAACTATGCCGGGCGCTGTGCTCGTCGGCTGTGAGGCAGGCTTCTTGAATTTACCTAAAATAAAAGGCTCACATACCGCAATGAAGTCCGGAATGCTGGCAGCCGAGTCGATTGTGGAGACATTGGCCGGTGATGCTGACATTAGCGTCTATGAGGAGAAGGTTAAATCTTCGTGGATCTATGATGAGCTTTATCGGGCACGCAACACCTACCCCGCCTTTCATAAGTGGGGACTGGTCGGTGGTATCTTATTCACCGGAATCGATCAGATCCTGTTTCGTGGCAAAATGCCATTCACAATGACCATCTCAGAGCCTGATCACGAATCACTAAAACCAGCTTCTGAATGTGCCAAGATTGACTATCCGAAGCCTAATAATAAGATCACCTTTGATCGCTTATCGTCAGTCTACCTGTCAAGTACTGTCCATGAAGAAGATCAACCAGTGCATCTGCAGCTCAAGGACTGCGAAGTACCAGTAAAACATAATCTGGCATTATATGATGAACCGGCACAAAGATATTGTCCGGCTGGAGTGTATGAAATACTGGATGATGAGAAATCAGGTGAAAAGTATTTGCAAATTAATGCTCAAAACTGTGTGCATTGTAAGACCTGTGATATTAAAGATCCGACCCAAAACATAAACTGGGTGGTGCCTGAGGGTACCGGCGGGCCAAACTATCCAAATATGTAATACAGAATAAACAAAGGCCCTCTAAAGGGCCTTTTTTATAGTGCTAAAATTAATAGTCCTCGAGTCCGAACCCAAATGGATAGAGTGCTTCGGGCGCGCTCGGCGCCAGTGGGAGATCAGCAAACGAATCCGGCCAGCTGAATGGTAATTTACCAGTTGGCTTGAAACCATTACTGCCGTAGAGAAAATCAGCCACTCCTGCTCCCTCAGATCCGGGAAGCCAGGCTGCGATGAAGGCATCACTTT
>CAXRAF010000109.1:0-8225 GCA_964228485.1 Alteromonadales bacterium
GTTTGTGTCTCTGCCGGAATGTTGAGCTTCACACGACCATCTAGCGTGGGCACTTCGAGCTCACCACCAAGTGCAGCGACATGGAATGCAATCGGCACTTCACAGTAGAGGTTGTCAGCATCACGTTGGAATATCTCATGCTCTTTGACATGAATTTGTACATACAAATCACCCGGCTGGACACCTGGACCACCGGCTTCACCTTCTCCTGTCAAACGGATTCGATCACCGGTATCTACGCCGGCTGGTACTTTGACCGAGAGTGTTTTGACTTTCTTGGTT
Source organism: Alteromonadales bacterium (assembly GCA_964228485.1). Classification (GTDB taxonomy): domain Bacteria; phylum Pseudomonadota; class Gammaproteobacteria; order Enterobacterales; genus CAXRAF01. Next base: position 283 of record CAXRAF010000109.1, read on the forward strand.
CGGCCCTGACCAGAGCATGTCGGACAAGGATCATTGATTGTTTTACCCTGACCATGACAAGCAGGACAGGTTTGTTGGATTGAGAAAAAGCCTTGTTGCATCCGCACCTGACCTGCGCCACCACAGGTAGTACAGGTTGTCGGCGAGGTGCCTTTCTTTGCACCGCTGCCGTCACAACTATTACAGTTCACATAGGTCGGGATTTTGATTTCAACCGTTGTGCCACTGACCGCCTTCTCGAGCGTCAGCTCAAGGTTGTAACGCAAATCTGAGCCACGTGCTTGTCGACCTTGTCGGCCGCCACCAGCACCACCGAAGATATCACCAAAGACATCGCCAAAGATATCACTGAAACTACTGGCACCAGCACCGCCACCAAAGCCTTGTCCGGAAACACCCTCGTGACCAAAACGATCATAGGCCGCTCGTTTCTCTTCAGACGAGAGTACCTCATAAGCTTCTTTGGCTTCTTTAAAACGTTCCTCACCATCCTGACCAGGATTTCTGTCAGGATGATACTTCATGGCCAGACGTTTGTAGGCCTTTTTCAGCTCCTGATCAGAGGCAGTTTTAGAAACACCAAGCACCTCATAATAATCACGTTTAGACATTTGCTTTACTCATTCTCCAGATCAAATTGGGCGGATAGATATCCGCCCAGATTTCAATCTACTTCGGGCGTTACTTCTTGTCGTCGACTTCTTCGAATTCGGCGTCAACCACATCGTCATCTTGACCAGATGATGACTCAGCTTGTGACGCATCTGCCGCGTCAGCCTGGCCAGCCTCGGCCTCTGCTTGCGCTTTGGCATACATCTGCTCAGCCATTTTCTGTGAAGCTTTTGATAACACTTCCGTCTTGGCTTCGATATCAGCCTTGTCATCTGTCTTAACAGCTGCTTCAAGCTCAGCAATAGCTTCCTCGATGGCTGTCTTCTCTTCGTCCGTGATTTCAGCCTCTTCCATGGTCTTCTTCACTGAGTGAATGAGACTGTCAGCAGTGTTGCGAGCAGTAATCAGTTCTTCGAACTTTTTATCTTCCTCGGCATTTGCCTCTGCATCTCTAACCATGGCATCGATTTCTTCATCTGACAAACCACTTGAGGCTTTAATAACAATCGATTGCTCTTTACCAGTCGCCTTATCTTTCGCGCTTACGTTCAAAATACCGTTCGCATCGATGTCAAAGATAACTTCAATTTGTGGCATGCCACGTGGTGCAGGAGGAATATCCTGTAGGTCGAACTTACCGAGCGACTTATTCTGACTCGCCATCTTACGCTCACCTTGGAGTACGTGAACGGTTACAGCAGTCTGGTTGTCGTCTGCTGTTGAGAAAATCTGATCCGCTTTAGTTGGGATCGTGGTGTTCTTCTCGATTAAGCTCGTCATGACACCACCCATTGTTTCAATACCAAGTGATCGTGGCGTTACGTCAAGCAGAAGTACGTCTGTTACTTCACCAGCCAGAACAGCACCCTGAATAGAGGCGCCCATCGCAACTGCTTCATCAGGATTCACATCGCGGCGTGCTTCTTTACCGAAGAACTCTGCGACCGTTTGCTGAACTTTAGGCATACGCGTCTGACCACCAACAAGCAGTACATCATCAATATCACCAACATTTAGACCGGCATCAGAGATCGCGATCTTTAATGGCTCAAGTGTGCGGTTAACCAGGTCTTCTACTAAAGACTCTAGCTTGGCACGAGTAAGCTTCACGTTAAGGTGCTTAGGGCCAGTGGCATCAGCGGTAACGTAAGGTAAGTTGACGTCTGTTTGTTGGCTTGAAGACAATTCAATCTTGGCTTTTTCTGCCGCTTCTTTCAGACGCTGCATCGCCAGTGGGTCACCACGAAGATCCATGGCATTTTCTTTCTGGAACTCATCTGCCAAGTAATCAATGATGCGCAGGTCGAAATCCTCACCACCGAGGAACGTATCACCATTCGTCGCTAATACTTCGAATGTGTGCTCGCCTTCAACTTCGGCAATCTCGATAACTGAGATGTCGAATGTACCACCACCTAAGTCATACACAGCAATGGTGTGGTCACCCCTGCCTTTGTCCATACCATAAGCAAGTGCCGCTGCTGTTGGCTCGTTGATGATACGCTTAACATCGATACCAGCAATTTTACCAGCATCTTTTGTTGCTTGACGCTGAGAGTCGTTGAAGTATGCCGGAACCGTGACAACTGCCTCAGTCACCTTCTCACCTAAGAAGTCTTCCGCTGTTTTCTTCATTTTCTTAAGTACTTCTGCAGAAATCTGAGGTGGCGCAAGCTTCTGACCATTGGCTTCTACCCAAGCATCGCCGTTATCAGCTGATACAATCTTGTATGGCACCATGTTGATGTCTTTTTGAACAACATCATCTTTGAACTGACGTCCGATCAGACGCTTGATTGCAAATAGTGTGTTTTCTGGATTAGTAACACTCTGACGCTTGGCAGGCATACCAACCAGAGTCTCACCTTCTTTAGTAAATGCAACGATTGATGGCGTAGTACGCGCACCTTCGGCATTCTCAATAACTCTTGAATCTTTACCATCTAGAACCGCGACACAAGAGTTCGTTGTTCCCAGGTCAATTCCTATTACTTTACCCATTACATTCTCCGTCAAAATTCATTCTAAAGTGTTGACTTTTATGCCACTAAACATTGGGGTGTGGCGTCACAATTCAAGCCTTGGTATTGATCGATGGTGCTTCACCATCGCCTTGTGATACCACAACTCGTGCTGGTCTGATCACTCGACCGTTTAATTCATACCCTTTCTGGAACACGTCCATCACATGGTCCGCTGGGTGCTCTGTGCTTGGCACCATGGTCATTGCTTCATGATGCTGAGGGTTAAAGCGCTCACCCACTGGATTAGCTTGCCTCATACCTTGCTTTTCAAGGGTCTTTAACATCACATTGATCGTTAATGACATGCCTTCTTTCACTGTCTCGATATCGGTAGAGTCAGTAATTGAAGTCAGACCCTGCTCCATGGAGTCCATGACCGGAATCAAATCATTGGCGAAAGACTCAATCGAAAATTTTCGCGCATTTTCAACATCGCGTGTTGCTCTGCGTTTGATATTTTCCATCTCGGCTTTGGCGCGTACAATCTGATCCCAATAGTCGGCAACCTTTGACTGCGCATCTTCAAGCTGTTGCTTTAAATCTGCAATTTCTTCGTCTTCAGTCAGATCAATCAGTTTTTCTTCAACATCAGTGTTCTGTGCTGATTCAGTTTGCGTTTCGTTAGCCATTTTTTAAAAAGCCCTAACTTATTGATATTAAAATATATTTTTTACTTCAAATCGTTTCAATTTGAACTAGAAAGCTATATGGGGATTAACCCTAATAGATCAAGGGAGATTATTTAAATTAGATTTACTTGCAATCAATACTACATGTGGAATACTGCAATTATTCTCTGTAGTTCTCAGCATCAATATGAAAGACATCAAGCGTTCATCAAAGTTAACTGGCGTCTGTTATGACATCAGGGGACCGGTCATGGAGCAGGCCGTTAAAATGGAAGAGTCTGGTCAGCCAATTTTAAAGTTGAATATTGGTAATCCGGCACCGTTTGGTTTTGAAGCCCCCTCTGACATATTAAAAGATGTCATCGCGCAACTTCCCACCGCGCAGGGCTATGGCCCATCAAAAGGACTCTACAGCGCCCGCGTCGCTATTCAACAGTATTATCAGACATTGGGTATTCATGACACCAATCCAGAGCAGATCTTCCTGGGTAATGGCGTGAGTGAATTAATTATGATGGCGCTTCAAGCACTCATTGAGAACGGCGATGAGATTCTTATTCCATCACCAGACTATCCTCTGTGGACAGCTGCCGTGCAACTGGCAGGCGGGAAAGCAGTTCATTATCGCTGTGATGAAGGGAATGATTGGCAACCAGATCTCGATGATATCAGCAGTAAAATCACCCCCAAGACTCGGGCTATTGTGATCATCAATCCGAACAATCCAACCGGTGCTGTTTATTCTGAAGCGATGCTTAAAGCGCTGGCAGAACTAGCCAGTCATCATGGCCTTTTGATTTACAGCGACGAAATCTATGACAAGATTTTGTTTGATGGTAACAAACACAAATCGATCGCCAACTACACCGATGAGCTGGTAGTCACCTTTTCTGGATTATCGAAAAACTATCGGGTCGCAGGCTTTCGAGTTGGTTGGATGATGATCAGTGGCGAGACCGATCAGGCCAGTGATTACATCAATGGCATAAATATACTGGCGTCCATGCGTCTGTGTGCCAACATGCCAATGCAACATGCAGTACAAACAGCACTCGGTGGTTATCAGTCGATTCTAGACCTAACCAAAGAATCCGGACGTTTATATCAACAGATGGATTATGCCTATAATAGAATCAATAGCATCGACGGCTTGAGCTGTGTTCGCCCTAAAGGCGCCATGTACCTGTTCCCGAAAATAGATACAGCGTTATTTGGCATTAAGGATGATGAGCAGTTTGTGTTGGACCTCTTGATGGCAAAGCACATTTTGATTGTTCATGGTAAGGCGTTCAACTGGTCGGAGCCAGACCACTTCCGACTGGTATTCTTACCGCACATGGAAACACTAGAATCGGCACTCGATAGCCTGACGGATTTTCTGAGCACCTACCGCCAGAGCTAGTAGTTTAGTGACTTGGTTTAGTCAATGCGGGCACGACGTCCGGCAAATGCCTGGATGGCGCGCAAATAACCACGTTTATTACCACAATCATGGCTGCGACCGCGCATGTAAAAAGCATGGACATCTTCTTCATGAATCAGCGCATCCATAGCATCAGTCAACTGAATCTCGCCTCCGACACCTACACCGGTATTTTCCAGACGTTGCCAAATTGAAGGTGAGAAAATGTAGCGACCGACCACCGCCATATTAGACGGTGCTGAATGTGGCTCTGGTTTTTCAACGGTTGCGATCATTTTGCAGTGCTCACCGGGAAGAATAATGACACGGTTGGTATCGACAATACCGAATTTAGAGATATCCTCGTGCGCCACAGCCTCAACCATAATCTGACTTGAACCAGTTTCGCCGTAAGCGCGCATCATTTCATCAAGATTGTTGATGCTCGGATCTGTCTCGATGAGGACATCTGGCAGGATAACCGCGAATGGCTCATCACCAATGATCTCATAGCCACATAAAACAGCATGGCCAAGGCCTTTTGCTTCTCCTTGCTGCACAAAATGGAGTTTCATGCCGTCGGGGAGTGTACTTTGAACCTTTTCCAAGATATCGGTCTTACCGCGCTTGGCCAAAGAAGTTTCTAATTCTTCTGCAGGCTTAAAGTGATCCTCAATCGCACCCTTGGATACGTGAGTGATCAATACCACCTCATCAATACCAGCCTCGGCACACTCTTCAATGATGTACTGAATTACGGGCTTATCTACCACTGGAAGCATCTCCTTCGGGATGGCTTTGGTGGCTGGTAGCATACGGGTTCCGAACCCGGCTACCGGAACGATGGCTTTTTTAACCGCTCTGTTTTGCACGATAAATGATCTCCATGTTTAACTATCTGCGAACCTTACTAGGTTTTAATGACCACAATGTAACAAGACTGGTGATAAATTACGACTCAGTCAGTTGATTTAATAATGAGCGTGTCGAACTATCAACAGCACTGCTATCAGCGCCATGCAGCAGAGGTTGAAGTTGTTTGGCAATCTGTTTGCCTAATTCAACACCCCACTGATCAAACGGATTAATATCCCAGAGTACCGACGATACGAACACCTTATGCTCATAGAGCGCAACCAGTGAACCAAGGGTGTATGGCGTCAATTCATCAAGCACAAAGGTGGTTGATGGCTGATTGCCGGCATACTGTTGAAACACCGAACTCGACTGCACCTGCTCGTCAGACATCGCCTGATTGCCCAATGCCAGCACGCGCGATTGCGCCAGACAATTTGCGACATTCAGTTCATGATGCTCCTTAAAACTGGTTTTGACAGCATCAGACATAGCAATATTTCGTGACTTGCTGACAATAAAATCGGCATTGACAGGTTCAGTACCCTGATGCAATAACTGATAAAACGCATGTTGGGCATTGGGACCTATTTCGCCCCAGAGTATCGGACAGGTACGATAATTCACACCCTGACCATCGTGGGTTACCGACTTACCATTCGACTCCATTTCCAGCTGGCCAAGATAGGCTGGAAAATGTTTTAGGCGACCGTCATAAGGCAGTATGGCATGCGCATTAATCCCGAGAAAGTTACAATTCCAGACATCTACAAGGCCCATTAATACCGGAATATTATGCGTTAGCTCAGTGCTCGAGAAGTGTTGATCAACGGCGTGAGCTCCTGCGAGAAACTGTTTAAATCCCGCCATTCCAATTTGTAATGCAATCGTAAAACCAACGGCTGACCACATGGAGTATCGACCACCAACCCAATCCCAAAATAAGATCTGATTCTGCTCAGGAATACCCCAAGCCGAGACTTTCTCTGGTGCGGTAGAAATGCCAATAAAGTGCGCTTGTTTCAATGCTGTCACATCATCACTAACCGCTTCTAGCCAAGCTAAAGCGGTATTGGCATTACTCAGCGTGTCAATGGTGCTGAATGATTTGGAGACATAACAAAAAAGCGTCGTTTCCGGATTTAACTCAGGCAGTATCTCAGCCAATTGTGAACCATCAATAGATGATGCGAAATGAATACCTATGTCCGTTGAGTTGTCATCGGTATATTCTGCTAAGGCATAACAGCTCATCAATGGCCCCAGATCTGAGCCGCCCACACCAATGTTTACCACATCAGTTATCGACTTTCCTGTCGCACCAAGCCAGGTACCATTTTGAATTCGCTCAATGATGCCAGCCATTTTATCCAATGATGCATTGACCGCATTAGCAACCGAGTCATCTGCTACAAAGGCTGAACCCGACTCTAAGGCACGCAGAGCGGTATGTAGTGCCGGCCGATTTTCTGAGGGATTTACAATGGCCCCGGATAACAATGCCTGAATTCTGTCCTCTAATCCCGCCTCGCATGCAAGTTCTATGAGATCCGACATTACATCTGCTGTGAGACGTTGCTTGGAGAAGTCGAGATGGAATTTGTTTAATGAATTGAATGACAGTGCCGCTTGTCGTGTTTCATCATCGAGTAATTCTGACAAATGTTGATCGGCAAGATGTCGACTTTTATCAATCAGACCTTGCCAACCGGATAATTCAGTTAAACGCATATGGTGTCCTTTTCAGTATGTGCCGGACGGCGATATCAATTTTTTATGGCGGTCATTCTAGAGGGTATTTAGTTGAATCGCAAAGCCTCTGTAGAGAAAAGACGCGCTGTACAAACTGCCTGATGATGACTAGAATGATACTACTCTTATCGCCAGTCATTCATGGTGTATACATCATGAAATCAAAAGCATTATGAAAGATAAATTCAATACTGTCGGCATCATTGGCAAACCGCATAATCCTGAAGTCACGGAAACCGCAGATGTGCTCTATCATCACTTGAGCAATAAGGCGATTCACGTGCTGGTTGAGGAGCTTACAGCGAGCAACATGGCGGCAGAAGCGGCTAACAGGGTAAGTCGTGAGACATTGGCTGAGCAATGTGATTTAGTCATTGTGGTCGGTGGTGATGGCAGTATGCTCAATGCTAGCCGGCTATTGGTGAATTATGACGTACCAGTACTGGGCATCAACCGCGGATATTTAGGCTTTCTCACTGATATCAGTCCGGTTGATATGCTGGAGCGGGTGGATGATGTTTTAGCTGGCAATTATCGCGAAGAGCAACGCGTTTTGTTATTCGCCAAGGTCTACCGAGACGGTCAGGAGATGAGTGAAAGTGAAGCACTCAATGATATTGTGCTCTATCCGGGTGAAATATCAAAAATGCTCGACTTTGAAGTCTATAT
>CAXRAF010000110.1:0-5206 GCA_964228485.1 Alteromonadales bacterium
TGATCAAGCTAAGATCGCCTGGCAAGAGGACTGTACTCTGGTTCTGTTAAATAACGGTCGTTTTTAAGCGGCTTTGGCTGTCGTGAAACAGTCTTTACGCCAGCTGCAACCATCTTGGTCACAAACAGCGTCAGAAGCTGTTCCATAACAATCGAAATTGCCTTCTTCAATTTGGATCGTTTTGATGAGATCGGTTTTCTTTAGTTTGCCGGGTTTGATACCCATTGAAACTGCGATAGTTTTGATTTCTTTTACTAACATATTTTCCTCACGTTCATGTGTTGGTTATAAGTTAGGCGGCTAGTAAGTAGTTCTTGTTTAGTTCCCTGTGTCGGTCGTCTGCTTGGCGTTTGCTACGATATTTCGTACATCAGCACGCAACTTCTCAGCGTCATATAAAATGCCATCACGGATGACATATTTGATACCACCGACACGCTCTACTTTAGCCGTTTCATCATTGAGTTTCAAATGTCCTGTGCCATAAAGGACCTTAAAATTTCGCACCGGATTTTCATCAACAATCACCAGATCTGCCACCTTGCCCGGCTCGATTGAACCGTGGGTATCGTCGATGCCAAGCAGCTCAGCACCGTTGAGTGTGGCAGACTTAATAACTTCCAATGGATGGAAGCCTGCTTCCTGTAGTAATTCAAATTCGCGGATGTAATCGAAACCAAATAATTTAAAAATAAAGCCGCTATCTGAGCCTACTGTGACTCGACCACCACGGTTTTTGTAGTCATTGATAAAGTTCATCCACAACCGGAAATTATTTTTCCAATCGATTTCATCCTTCGTGGTCCAGTCGAAATGATAACTCCCGTGCAATGTTCGGTCTGGCTGGAAGAAGGTCCACATGCTTGGCAGGGTATATTCCTCATGCCAGTCAGCATTGCGAGCTCGCATAACATCACGATTTGCTTCATAGATGGTCAGTGTTGGGTTGATGGTGAAATTCAGATCAATCAGCTCCTGAATCACCGACTCATAATGGGCTGAGCCAGGCTTGGCTGCCTGACGCCACAAACGACCGGCTTCACCGAAACGGTTCTGCTCATTGTTGTAGTTATAATCAAGCGGATAATCCTGCACGATGCGATCATCAAATAATGCTTCGGGTAAACCATACCAATGCTCCATGCTATCGAGGCCTAAACGCGCACTATCAAGCACATTCATGCGTGTTACCGACAACTGGGCATGATGAAATGCCGTACCTAAGCCCTGCTTTTCTGCTTCATCAAGGAGTGCAGCTAATACCTTAGGCTTACCACCAAACAGCTTGATGCCTTTGGCGCCATTTTTCTTCAATTCTTTGACCCACTTGCGCGCCGCCTTTTCAGTCGCTGTCGATGACGGGAATGCACAATATGGATATAGCCTTGGACCAGTCGCTTTATTTGCTGCCAGCTTCTTCGCCTGCGCTAAGGTGTATTCCAGTCCTAAGCCACAAGACACCTCACGAGAAGTGGTAATGCCATGCGATAACCATAACTTCATGATGTACTCCATCGACGGCATGGTCCCAGTGGGAAGCCCCCAGCCCGGATTGCCTATGTGGCTATGAGCATCAACAAAACCCGGCAGGATAAAACTGCCATGGGCATCGATTTCGTAATCGCCTTTTGCAGGACGATACTTTTCATTGATGGGCACACCCGGATTACCGACACTGCGAATTTGGCTGATCTTATTGCCTTCAATAACGATATCGACCGGTCCAACGGGTGGCGCACCGGTGCCGTCGACCATGGTGGCACCACGAATAACCAGCCGCTTCCAAGGGCCCTGACTTTCAGCCGCTGTCCGATCAGGAACAGCTTCTGGCATATCCATACCCATCGCTTTGATTCTTCCTGCGGCTTCATTACCTGCAGAAATCTTATCTTTGCCGTGTAACGGACCTGTAGCAGATATCAGTAAAGTCAGCGATAGGATGGTTAAGTGTTTTAGCATTGGTCTTCTCCCTGTGGTGCTCACAGACTAGACCCTGTTTTACAAAAAATCCAGTACGATGAGTATTTTAACTCATGAGTTGTATAGCTGAGTTTGCTTAGCAAGTGACTTATCGAGAGAGTAGCCTGTTTAAAAAGTGGCTTGTAGTTTTATGGCGTAAGTCGGTCTCACATCACTGCGACGATAGTCGACCCGATTAATCACTCCCAGTGCGATATCATCATCATAAAATGTTTTGTCATAGCGCTTTTTGTCCTTTAACGGATTACGCACTTCAAAACGTAATTTCATGCTGGCATCAATGTTATATTCAACAAACAGCTCGCTGATATGAATGCTGTTCGTCCTGACTTCGTATAGGGTTCTGTCTTGGCGAAACATCATGCTGCGTTTGTGAGCATTAAACCCATACACCAGGCCCAGATCGGTTAGATCATGGCGATAGTCGATCTGATAGTAATGTTCCGGGGTTGAGTTTTGTACCCGCTCGCTGTCGGTGAACGGGTCACGCATTTTTGTATCACGATGGCGATAAGTAAAACTTAACAAGGCATTATCTAAGCCCAGAGCATCTAACTTGCCATTGGCCTCAAAATTAAACCCGACAATACTGGCATCACCGACATTACCTATTCCGGTACTGCCATCCGCCAGCCGCGCTTTAGAGATAAAGTCGCTAATCTCATCCTTGAAGAGCTCTACTTCTACGGATCCAGAATCATCAGCAAACCGATGTTCATAGCCCACCAGATAACGCCAGGTCTTTTCCGGTACTAAGTCAGGATTGCCCGAATCGATGGTGTCGTCTTCGGTATTTCGGCGCGCAATAAAGTTACGCAAATTGAGTTGAGAGACTGACCTGTCAGCAACCATACGCAACTGCCGTGCACTGTCGAAGTCATAGCGAAATTCCAGACGCGGTTTCCAAAACGCAAAATTACGCTCGTTTTTAACACCAAGAGCATCCTGCTTGATGGTCGATTCTTCGCGCGTCAGTGCCGTTTGCAGATTGATGCTCTGGTTCAGTGACATCGAATGGGTGACAAACAATTCATAACGGTCCTCGTTGATAGTCGAGGCTTCAAAATCTGCCAAATCAAAGGATTGCTGTGCCGCCAGTTCGTTGAGGGCTAGTTCACCACCATACTCCAGGGTCTGATCGCCAAATACCTCGCGACTAACATTTACCCGCACAATACGCTCAGATTCATCGTTATCCTCAGCAAAATCGAATAACCGTTCAGACACATCATTCGCGATCTCAGCTTGCTTGATCAGCTGCTTGTTGTTGGTCTCAGTATTAATAAACAGGGCCTTAAGATTTCCCCACTCGGCCAGATCCGCCTCATAGTCAGCGCCAATCTCCCAACCACGCTCATCGCGATCAATGAGCAACTCTTCAATAGCTAGAAGATCACCGTTCAAGTAGCTAATCTGATCTTCCGAACTGTCATCATCACGGTGCTCATCCAGATATAGACCATTCAGGCGAAACACATCACCATTATCAAAGTTGTACTGGATATTGCCGGTAATATTATGCTCTTTGCGGATGAATTCGACATTCAAATAACGAATCTCTTGCAGATTGCGTGACGCATCCATGCGGTCCTCTACCTCATCATAGACACGCGTGAATACGTCATAGTTATAGCTAAAGTCATACTCCATTTTACCGGACTGACCAGTGGTAGAAATTAAAAACTCAGGAACCAGTTGTTGCTGCGTGTTGTGCATAACCCGCAGTTCGGTCAGATAAGTTTGCTCAGACATGGCGGTTGATTTCAATACCACATTGATCAGAATACCCTGGCTGCGGATATCTAATCCTTCCGCAGTCCCCCGTAGCAACTCGATACGCTCAACCTGACTCGCCTGGATGCGTCGCAAACGGGTCGACATATCATTGGCTTTACCCGACATGCGTTTACCATCAATCAAAATTTGCGCACCATTGGCACCCAAGCCGCGAGATTGTTGAAAACGGTTTAAACCATTCAACAAACTCACGCCACCCGGGACTAGCCGGATCATGTCGGTTAAGGTGACTACTTGGAACTGGGAGAAATAGGCTTGATCAAACTGGACGGTAGTCTCTTCATCCGAGGTGCTCTCTGTCGCAGAGACAAAGCCAGAGCACATACTCATGGCAATGACAGCCGTCACCAACATAGGGTGTTTAGAAAGAAGGCGGCGGTTGTACATCTGGACTCACTAACTCCTGAATTCGATAACAGCTGAATCAGAGACTGTAATTTATGTTCATTATGAAAATCTGGCGCGAATAATAGCACTTAATCGAATGATAATGTCGCTCTGGAAGCCTATTTATCCGATTAAATAGTTTGTTTTAGTCGTTTGACATATTTTGTTACATCCACACTCGGATTCTCTGTAAGTTTTTGCCCCAGCACTAGACTAACCCTAATAAGTTTAACTCTCACAGGAAAAGGAAATGAGATATCTCGTGTTAATCGCTACCCTGGCTCTGCATCTAGGCATAGTCGAAGCAGCAAGCGACGACAAGATCCCATTGGAGTTCTGTCATATCGACAACTTCAGTGAAGAGGTTTTATGCGGTAGCTACACCGTTGAAGAAAACCGCCAACAACCCAATGGCCGCACCATTGACATTCAAGTCGCGGTTCTGCCTGCGGTATCAGAAGCGAAGGAGTCCGACCCTTTCGTACTATTCGCCGGAGGTCCGGGTCAGGGTGCACGTGCGATGGGGCGTTATGTTCAGGCAGCCTTTCGGGGAGTCAATGAGACCCGTGACATTGTACTTATTGACCAGCGTGGTATGGGCGACTCAGCGCCACTGACTTGTGAGATGCCAGAGGCTGATTTAAGTACTATGGACTCAGAAGCCGCCAATGAAGCCTACCAGCAGATGATTAAAGATTGTGCCAGTAATCTTGAGGCCGATGTCGCCCAGTATACTCAGGATATTGCCAATCAGGACATCCATGACATTCTGGTCGCGCTGGGTTACGACAAGGTGAACCTCTACGGTGCATCCTGGGGTACTCGGTCAGCCTTACTCTATGCCAATCAGTATCCTGAGCAGGTGCGTTCGGTTACCGTAGATGGCACCGCGCCGTTATCAAACAAGGTACCCCTGTTCTTTACTCGAGATGCTGAAGCGACCATCAAGCGCTTACTGAAAGACTGTGCAGAGGATGCCGGATGTGCAGAAGCCTTCGCTGATCTGGACCAGCGTTTCGATGAGTTTCTCAATAATTTCCCC
>CAXRAF010000111.1:0-12429 GCA_964228485.1 Alteromonadales bacterium
TAATCCACCCCAGCCGTACTGTGCACCCTCTGGCCCACCTGACTGCCAGGTTGCCTGTTGATCATTGTGAGAGAAAAGGCGCGGCGGCAGCGGCACACTCTTGTTTTCCAGTTCTGTTTTGCTGGTTGGTTGGATCAGTGGTCCAACATTACCGATGATGGCTGCATTACCCTGGTGGAATAGTTGATGCAGATTCGACATTTCCGGTGGTAGCGCAACTGCACGATTGCCATAATCAGCCGCATTGGTCGGTGACAGTGGTAGTAATGCCGCCTGCTCGCGACTCGCACCATAGCCCTCCAGCATCGTCGAGCGGATATTTCTATACTGACTGTAGGATTCGTTGTCATAAGGTATTAACAAATCGTGTGTATCCATTCCGCCGAGCAGAAAGACACACACAAGTGCCTTATAATCGGAAGCCGTTTGTGCGTTGACAGTAAAGGCATTTAATCCGGTTGTTAGAGTTCCCATAGTCGCAGCTGACATAGCTGTTGTGCTCATGCCGTGTAAAAATTTTCTTCGATTAATGTTCATATTAAAACTCCTACTGCATTACTGTTGGACGAGATAGTCAGACGATGTCATCAGTAATATGATGGCTAATTTGACCCGGATATCTGCGCTGGCGTTGCCAGTGACAGGCGACAAGTCGATAGTCTGAATGACCCTGTCTTTTGTGGCATCCGATAGATTCCCGGTTATGAGCACTTGTGCCAGATGCTCCACCAGTGCCGTTGAATCTGCAGCAAGTGCAATTTCAGTGGTATAGATTGGTAAGAACGCTTTATCGACATTTGAAACATCGATGATTGGCTCATCCGGATCGGCGTTAATGGCGCGCAGCACATCATCGGGATCGGCCTGTGCTGTGCCTGTAATAAATGTCGTCATAAAGTTGATGTAACCAAACGAACTCGAGGCATTAAGCAACTGTAGCTCGGGCATGGTCAGTCCCTCAGCACCGGTCATGGTATTGGATGCCTGATAGCCCGGGCGGAAAAAATTAAATACTGAACTGGCTCTGTATGGATGTTGGTTGAGTTGTTCCGCACCTGAGGTATCCCATAATAGGGGCAACAATTCGGGAGTGACAGATTCAAGCTCAAATGCCCGGGCCCAATGGGTCAGGCGCAATAGGGGCTCACGCACTTTACCAAACTTGGACAAATCAACCTCAGCATCCATCATGTCGTATCGGGCATCTGGATCGGTCAGAATGGCGGCTATGGTCGCTTTTAAATCGCCTTTACGGCCCTCACCAACCACGGTTCCATTAGGGAGTTCATATAGCCCGGTTTCGAACGCCTGTGCTACCCGCTCAATATAATCGGGTTCAGGATGACTGGTGACCAGTCGCTGTATCAGCTGTCGGGATATAAATGGCGCCGCACTGGGTTGGTCAATGATGTGTTGTAATGCAAGAGTGATACTCTCAGGCCCATTGGTATTACTGGGTATTGTCAGACCAAGAAACGATTTTTCAGTAGTGGAATGCCTTTGCTCATTGATCACCATTGGCATGGATAAGGCGCGCTGAAAGTCAGGATCATTTCGACCGAGGGCATATTTAAAACCAGTGAATACTTTGGCAAGTCCGGTGATGTCATCGTTATCAAATAGTTCGATCGCATTATTATTCGTATCAGTTTGTGGGCTGCCGTCCATATTGAGAGCTACCAGTCCAATGGTGAATAGTTGTAACAGCTCACGGGCATAATTTTCATCGGGTACTCGACCAGTCTCAGGATCTGCTTTCCTGCTGTTGATGTAGGTCAGGAAGCGACCCATGGTTGGCGAATAGGTAACTTCGGTGATCATATCCAGATAATTACCAAACGCATGCTCAATGAGAATATCCTGAAAGCCAGAAACGGCCTGTGGGTAATCCCTGAATAAATTATCGTTGGCATTTGAGACCACGATAATCTCAGATAATGCAAAGGCTACCCGCTGTCGAAGTTGATCATCCGCACTGACGGCATGCTGCCAAAAAGCTGAGGTGGTTGAATGACGTCCAACAAAGCCTGTTAATGCCTCTTCACCATAGGTATCTGCCAAATGTTCTACATGCTGACTGTGTAGTGAGGCTGGTTTGGCAAACTCGGCGAGTAGCCACTCAGAAATTGATTCACCAGACAGGTCCCGAATCGCTTGCCGGGATGGACCAAAGGTCGCCTGAGTCAGCAGTCGTGCTGCTGCGCTCTCACCAGGAATGATGTCATCATTATTAGGCACAGGAGCACCGATGGGAGGACTATTGCCAATGGGTGGCGTATCGGTGCCTTCACTTGCTCCCCCGCCACAGCCACTAGCGACCAGCATAACGATGAGACCTAATATGTGTAGGCGATAATTTTTGACAACAACCGAACTGATCATAAACATAATGCATACTCCTCGTGTTGCTCAAGTGTCCATAATAGGGCTACGCGACAGTTACTATAAACACTTGAGGAATCATTTCTGTGAACTTATTCGAAATACTGTGCATACTCTTGCACAATGTCTTGGGCAACCTGCTTCAGATCGATGCCATGCCCTGAATCGTATTGGTAATTAGCCAGATTGATGTCATAAATGCTGGTTAACCAGATCAGCTCAGCTAAATCCAGTAATAAACCATCCTCATGACCATGCCCCTTCGTATCTCTGAACAGCGATGTCTCCGGGTTAGTTCCGATTAATTCAGTCACGCCAGGCAGTTGCTCTGCCTCAAGCATGTGGCGCAGCTCAGTGGCGGCAAAAGCATAACTTAGATTGATAAACTCGACTTCTGGATACAGCATTCTGAGCGTCTCAATATCAACCTTAATTTTAGTTTCAATGGCCTCTTTAATCGTTGTTTCATAGCTCTCTGCATCAAAATAATCAGCAGGGAAGTCTAGCCAGGGTGTGCCAATTACAAATTTCGTATTCGGATTTTTTGACAAGGCGTAATCTACCCAGACGGTATAGCCCTCCAAGACAGGGCTGGCCGTCATTGCCAGTAGCTCAATGTCGCCGGTATCGAGTAATGACTGGACGTTAGTTCTATGTCCATCATCCTGCCACAAGGCTAACGGTGTTCCGGTTTCTCCTGGCGATGACTCGACATGTTGGATGTAGTCACTAAAACCAAGTTGTGTCATATGAAACGGTAGCTCTCGAGCAATTGGCGCAAAGAAACTATGTCCCATAAATATCGAGCGATATCCCGACTTGTCCGTGTCACTCAGAGTAGCAACAAATTCAGGGAAATAGTGCATGATCTCTGCATCATTGGTCCAACGGCCATTGGCATCGAGAAAGTCGCCCCACATATCAACATAGCGGGTTATCTTGTCTGCTATGCCTAATTCCTCATAACGCTCGATGACCGGATTGACATAGTTCGGATTGTGGCCGTCATCATCATCATAATCAGGACCGTAGACTAAATAAGCTGGCGGACTATCGATGGTAATTTCATCGACCGGGCTCCAGTTATCGGTATCTTGCCAGGTACCTTGCGGTAAGGCGTTGTACATATAAATCCCTTTAATTGATGGATGCAGGCTGTGTGCCAGTTGCCAACTGATGATTGAGCCGCGCGAGCGACCTCCGACCACAATATGATTGGTGTCAAGGTTATAGCTCTGGGCATTAGCCAATACCCAATCAAACATGACCTGCGCATCGGCAACGGCAATATTCAGATCGGTAGCGCCACTGATAGTCGGTATAGACTCCCAACTAATGGTGGTATAGCCCTCATTGGCAATGCTATGAAGCTGTTTTTCTGACATACCATTGGCACTTCCGCCGTTGCCGTGGGCAAACAGATATACCGGAGCGGGTTTGGTTTGATCATAGGCCAGATGAATATTCAGCCACTGGCGATCCGGATCATCTGTGCCATAGACAATATTTTTATAATCCCAGTTGCCATTGTCAGTGCTGGACTCGGTGATCAGAACATCGACAGATGAAGTATGCTCGCCACCATTACCAGTACAGGTCAGATTGTAAGTTTTACTCCCTTGGGTGTACTCCTCGACCAGTTGCTCTCCAGAAGTGGCTTTCGCACCACTCCAGGCACCAGAGGCCTCACAAGCGTTGGCATATTGCACTGACCAAGACAGACTAAACTCAGTATTCACCTCAGCACTTGAGGTGGATGAAGTCATTGAGATAACGGGTAATACAGGAAGGGTGATACCTGAGGGTTGTTGAGCTGATTGTCCGCCACCACAGGCTGACAGAAACATAACTAATATAACAAATAAAACTTTCATTCTTTTTCCTACTGCAAAGTGATTGTTTGCCTCTGTGACGAACAACCTGCGCAATTGAGGAATAAAAAATTAAAATTGGTATTCGATACGTGTTTCGAAGGTTCGTTCCCGACCGGGATTAGTCCAGAAGGGGAGTGCATCAAACACCCCCTCGGTGAAGGTTTCATCAAGGGCGTTAGTCAGGAGTAGAGAGAGCGTCCAATGTTCACCGTATTCCAGCGTGACACCAAAATCGAGGACATAGTAAGAAGGCAGCAATTCTTCGTTGTCGATATCCAGATAACGTTCATCAATGAAGCTGAGTCCAACTCCCCAACGACTAGACCATTTGTCAGATAAAAATACATCTTTACTTAACCAGACATGACCACTGGTCTCTGGCGCCATTCGCGGTCGATTAAACAATAGCTCTGGCTGTGAGGCGGCGGTGATTTCAGAATCCAGATAATTAACACCCAGTGTCAGATGCCAATCCTCGCCAAGCGAGCCTGTGATATCACACTCAGCGCCTGTACTTTGCTGCTCTTCGGTGAGTGAATTGATAGCCGTTTTGGTAATCGCAAAAATGGCACAACTCGTCTGTAATTTCCCCTTTAGCGCACTCGACTTGATGCCTGCCTCATACTGGTGAGAGCGAGCCGGTTCGGGGAAGGCTATGGTGGTGATGATGGTATCAGTGGCACTGTCATCATCTGGAGTAGCTAATTCCAATAATTCAAATTGTGGTGAGAAGGCTTCACTGTAATTCACATACAGGCTAGTCTCTGGATCCAGCTTGTATACAGCGCCTAGGCGAATACTGGTCTCGGTAAAGGATTGCTCGTTACTCGATAACTCATTGCTTACTTCGAATGCCAAAGAATCCACTCGGGCGCCAAAGAATAGCGTCAAATCATCGTGATTGAGCACCCACTGTCCAAACACGCCAGCATTTTTATCGAGCACTTTACTGCCAACATCGCCGGTATTAAAAAATACCTGACTGGTGCCGAGGGGTAAAAAGCTGGAGCGGGTATCATGGGTTTGCCAGATTAATGTCTCTGGTTGCGAGCGGTTAATATTCAGACCATAGAGTTGTTCAAACTCATACTCACCGACAAACTGACTCTGATACAGGGTGAACTCAGTGCTAAAAAATTTAGTGTTGTAGTCAAATAACGCTTCGCGGTAAATAATGTTGTCCGGATCGACGCTGATGGTCTCAATACCGGCTAACAGTAAACGCACAAACTCGCGATTTTGGATCAGTGCCTGGGTGAGTTGCTGTTGGGTGATCTGCTGACCATTGAAATCAACCACAAAGTTTCTAATGATGGGATAATTAAGCGCACTGGCCGCCTCATACTGATCATGTTGTATATGCAGATCAGCGGACCAGTTACCGATGAGCCAATCATTGAGCGCCAGATAAGCACTTTCGCGCGTGACATCGAGTCCGGAGCGCAGATCAGATTGTTTCGGAATGACGGTTTCAAAGCCGCCATTTTCATTTCGGAAAAATTCAATGGTATTGTCGAAGCCCTCAACTGGACTGCCGAATTGTTGCAACACATTTTGTGACTCATAACGATAATGACCAGTGAGTCGACTGCTATTCTCCAGATAGTGTTGGAATCCCAACATCAGGCCGTCGGCATCATCCTGATCAAGATCCGCGGCATCGCCATAGCGTTGGCTAAAGCCGATTGCACGGACCGATGAGTCATCGCCGATGGTTGAAGACACATCAAATTCAAACCGGGCATAGTCATCCGTGGCATACCGTAACAATAGCTTTTCATCCTGATCCTCTGGCTGTTTGAGCATCATGTTAACGATTCCGCCTGGCTCCATGCGGCCAAATAAAACCGAGCTGGGTCCTTTGGCAATTTCAATGCGGTCGATGAACGCTACATCCACAGGTGCAATGTAGGCATGGGCACCAATGCCATTTATTTTTAGTGAGGGATAAGCAAAGCCACGCAACCTTAGTTCGTCAGTCACGCCGGCACTGCGTTCAAGATAGGTCGCGGAGGAGGCTAGCATGGTGACATCGGCCAGATCGCGGGCACCGATATCCTTGCTTAATTCTTCGGGAATGGCGCTCACAGCTTGCGGTGTTTCGAGAAAACCGCGCTGTGTTTTGGTACTCGAAACGGTCGTGCCAAGGTTATAGGGTGAGATCATTTGTGCCACGACAACCACTATGTCGTCGTAGACTGGCCGAGCTACCTCTATCGGCTCTGTTGCTTCCTCCTCACTTGGCTCTTCAACCTTTGCCGGCGGTTCACTCATGTAACGCTCTATTTGGATCAAACGGCTGTTACTGATACTGGCTCTGAGGTTGGTGCCCTTGAGCATAACTGCAAAGGCTTCGGTCAGACTAAACTCACCCTTGAGCTCGTTCGACTGCACATCCTGTCCTAAATCTGTGTAAAAAACGATATCAAGATCGCGCTGAAGGGCTAGTTGGATTAATGCTGACTGAACGGGTTGAGCTGGGATATCAAAGGTAAATTTTTGTTGTGGTTGAGCCTGTGCTAAAGCCATATATGAGAGCCAGATAAAGACAGACAGTAAACGAAAACATCGGGCTCTCACAGACTTATTCCCGGTCTATGAAGGTTAAGTAGGGACTTAGCGTGGTTACTTCAATCGGTATTGATTGTGCCAGATTCTGAAGTGATCGGACGGGATCATCGATATCTAGCACGCCGCTTATGCGCAGACTTTTCAGAGTCTCATCACGGATCATCATACGACCATCATAGTAACGTCCGAGCTCTTTGATCACCTCTTCGAGTGTACGGTCGATGAAAACGTACTTGCCATTCATCCAAGCGGCTGCTTGCGTTTGATCCACCTGTTTGATGGCGGTGAAACTTTCCTGCTGTTCGAGCAGACTGACTTGCTCGCCTTCCTCTAAAATAACCGGCTTAAGTGTTGGACTCAGTCCGGCAACATTCACACTGTGCTCTGTGACAATGACCGAGGGCGGTGCATCTGCCTGCTTGCGGACGATGAAGGCGGTACCCAGAGCTGTGACATACATGTCACCGGCTTTGACCACAAATGGCCGGTTTTGGTTAGGCGCTACCTGAACATTAATTTCGCCGTTAATCAGCTCAATCAGACGCGTTTTTTGATCAAATTCCACATCAATGGCCGAATCTGTATTCAATGTCACTACTGAGCCATCGGCAAGCGTGACTTCATCTCTGGTGCCGGTGAATGTGTAGTGATCTGTGGACATGACATAGTAGGCCTCTTGCCACCAAATCATCGAAGTGAGGGTAAACATGACGGTAGCAGCGATGGGTAATAAATGGCGCGAGAACCATCCAGAGGTTTGGCTTGAGACCAGCGGCTGGGCTTCGCCAGCGATACTTTCCACCTGTGGCTGCTCAATGGGATCATTCACCTGCTCAGCATCTACCTGACCCATCAATTGCCAGGCTTGCTCGACCTCATAGAATATCTCGCCGTGCAATTCGTCTTCTGCTAACCAGTCGGTAAATCTGTCTTCATCACCCTCAGCCATAGTCCCTGTCTCAAGCTTAATGAGCCAGTCCTGTGCCTGTTTATGTATGAAGGGATGTTCGTTTTGCATAATCGTATTTTCTGCTTAGTCTGTATTTAGACGAATAACCTCAACGTTTGAGTAATTAATTTTCACTTTTTGTTAATTTTAGCTGACAGTGTTGAATTGCTCGACGCAAATGCTTCTCAACCATATTAACACTGATCCCCATAGTCGCTGCCACATCAGCCTTATCGCGTTGCTCGAGTCGCTGCATTTTAAATACTTGTCTGGTTTTTTCCGGTAGCTCGTTAACCGCAGCAATGACGATAGCTAATTTTTGCTCCTGCACTAGCTGTTTTTCAGGCGAGGCTTCATCGATTTGCTCAAAGGCGACCTCTGGATCAGCATCCACTATTCGTGCTCGCCGACGCTGGAAGTCAATCGCTAGATTATTAGCCATTCGATATAGGTAGGCCTTTGGGTATTTTATTTCGCTCTGCTCGGATTGGCTGCTCAGCTTGATATATAAATCTTGTAGAAGATCTTCGGCTTCGGCATCGTCACTACATCGCTTGCGGATGTAACCCAACAATGCCTCCTGATGTTCGTTATATGCTTGTAAAAGCCCTGAATGCAATCCTGACCTCTGGCGTTAACAGGGGATAGTATGTGGCTGAGTATACGGAAATTCCGGTCTGATTGCAGTGTCTGAGCGGAGTTCAGCGATGTATTCGAGACATCAGTCACAGTTTATTGCAGTTGGTGAATAACATGCGTGATTTAATCGACCCTACTCAATGTACATAAAATGTATATGCGGCAAACATGAAATGTACATAATTCGCGCAGATATCATTCGGCTAGCCAGTCATAATCTATTTTATTTAATATAATCAATTACATAGCTCACGCCACGCCTGTTGGCACACATTTCGCTACTCCTATTGCTAATGCTTCTTAGAGCAACATGAAAATCATGTAATTGCACAATGGCTAACTAATAGGATCGATTATGAACATTGCCACAAACAATGCGCCGTCTGAAAACAAGACACAGAGCAGTATCCCTGGTCGTGGTATTTATACTGAAGAGGCTCGTCTGGAGCGACTGAATTTTGTCCGGCAATCAACCGGCTCTGAGCTTCGAGGCATGGATGAATGTCAATTTGACGCCGAAAAGTTATCCGGCAATATCGAAAATCTCATTGGCTCAATTGAGCTACCACTTGGTATCGCCGGACCGTTGTTGATTAATGGCAGAAATGCCCACGGTAATTTTTATCTACCCATGGCTACCAGTGAAGGAGCATTGCTTGCTTCTACCTCCAGAGGTGCCACGGTGATAACAAAATCCGGTGGTGTCACAACCCGGGTATTAAGACAACAGATGATGCGCGTACCACTCTTTGTTCTATCCAACTTACAGGATGCCATCATCTTCTCCAATAGCGTCGCCGAGCTAGTCGAGCAACTGCAAGAACAAGTTCGGCATGTATCCAAGTATGCCAAGTTAACCCAGGTTGATCCGGTATTAATCGGTAATCAGGTCCATGTCAGGTTTGTGTACGAGACGGGTGACGCCGCTGGCCAGAATATGACAACGACCTGTACCTGGCATGCCTGTCAGTGGCTCATGAAGCATATAAAGAAGTCCCTTGGCATTCAATTTGAGGATTTCTGGATCGAAGGGAATATGGCCGGTGATAAAAAAGTCAGTTATCAATCCTTTATTGCTGGTCGCGGTACACGTGTCAGTGCTGAGGTATTTATTCCGGCGGATGTGCTGTCTCAGACACTCAAAGTCACCCCTGAGCAGATGGTCAAGTGTCACCAACTAGGTATGGCCGGCGCTTGCCAGTCAGGCATGGTGGGATACAACATTAACACTGCCAATGTTATCGCTGCTGTGTTCGCGGCAACGGGTCAGGATATAGCCTGTGTGCATGAGTCTAGTGTTGCACAGTTACATGTGCAAGCTGAGGAAAATGGCATTTATGCCTCTATCCTTTTACCTTCGTTAGTGGTCGGCACAGTCGGTGGCGGTACCGGTCTTCAGAAGCAGAATCAGATGTTAGATATGATGGGCTGCGCCGGTCCGGGACGAGTGGGTAAATTCGCCGAAATCATCGCCAGTTTCTGTCTGGCACTCGATATCTCGACTATGAGTGCCATCATCAGTGGCCAGTTTGCCAGTGCCCATGAAGCGCTTGGCAGAAACCGTCCTGTGGATTGGTTCAAGCGTGAGGATCTGAATCAGACATTCTTTAGCCGTATGCTGGCACAGCATTTTAATGAGCCTGAGCTACAGGTTTCAGCAATCACGACCAATACTGATCTGGCGATGGAAAGCAGCATTATCAGCGAGCTGACAACGCGAAAAATTGATAAGTACATCGGGCTTTCAGCCCATACTTTACGCTGCCAGCGCCCCAACCAAACTGAGACTGAACTCGATGTTGTGGTCAAGGTAAAACCGCTCGATAAAGAAGTGTTATTGATGGTCAATGGCATGGCCAGTATGTGCTCTGCCAGCTTGCGCGATGCCCACAAGCAATGGAAACAGGACATAGGTTTCAGTGGCACTCATATACGTGAATTGGCGATTTACGAGCAAGACAACGAACAATTTAAGCGCTATTTGCCGACCTGCTATGGTACATATCAAAACGCGGATCGTGAGGCCTATATCCTGCTCATGGAGCAGCTAAACGACGTCATCCTGAAAGACACCGCTGACGATATCCAAGACTGGCAGGCGGCTCATATCGAGTCGGCGATTGAGGGAATAGCCCGACTTCACAGTGTTTGGTACGACAAAACAGACACTCTGGCCAAGCATGATTGGATTGGCACCATTCAAAACAGTGAGCGCATGCATGGGATGTCAGAATTGTGGCTTCAGTTGAGTAATCATGCTGCTGATGAGTTCCCCGAATGGTTCGTCGATCGAGATCTGGCACACATGCAGCGCTTGGCTAGAAACGTTAAGCGCTGGTGGTCGGAAATTGATGCGAGGCCTACGACACTCATCCATAACGACTTTAATCCCAGAAATATCTGTCTGCGAGAGGCAAACAATAGCTCAGATAGCTTTGGCTACCGTCTCTGTGCGTTTGATTGGGAGCTCTCGACGATTCATATTCCACAACGAGATCTGGCGGAATTTCTCTGTTTTGTCATGACCGAACAAGCGACCAAAGCCGAAATCGATGCCTACCTGGAGTTGCATCGGGTGACATTAGAAAACCAGATCGGAAAAGCCATTGACCCAGAAATCTGGTTCCGTGGCTTTCAGTTAAGTCTTTATGATTTTGCCATTGGTCGCTTCATGTTTTATGTCATGGCACACACCTTCAGACACTACCCATTCATGCAGCGGGTTGCTACCACACTGAGGCATCTGATCCGCCTTTATTCACGAGGATGCGAATAATGACTACTCCAACTGTACTCACTAATCTGATGGCCTGGTCGCACGAGCGATTTCCCCTGTCGCAGGGGATATTTGTTGCAGTATTGGTTGCGACAGCGATTTTTTATGGCCAATTCCTCAGCCACAACGGACCGATGGTAATTGGTATCAAGGAGGTCGCTGGCTTCTTTGCCTGTTGGAGTATCTTTCTGGTACTACGCATTCTGGATGAACATAAGGATTATATTGAAGACTGCATTAATCATCCGCAGCGGGTGTTACAAAGTGGCCGCATTCGCTTAATTCACTTAAAGGTCGTGGCACTGGCCTGCATTGTATTTCAGGCGGTTGTGGTGCTGTCCATTGATTCCGGTGTGGGATTAACCACGCTCTACTGGATCTCAGTGATTGCCTGGTCAGTACTGATGACTTTCGAGTTCTTCGTGCCTAAATGGTTGCATAACAATCAACTTGTCTATGGTCTGTCGCATATGTTGATCATTGTATTTATCCTGGCATGGCTTGCTCAACTTGGGATCAGTAGCGACCAATCTGCGCTGCGAACTGATGGCTTATGGTGGTTACTTATCATGGGTCTATCGGCGGGATGTAGTTACGAATTGACCCGCAAAGCATGGGCAATTACCGAAGAGAAGGAATCTATTACCTCCTATCGCAGAATACTTGGCACTCACGGTGTTGCATGGGCAATCGCGATCAGCCTGATCATTGCGATCGCCATGAGTCAGTGCATGATTGCCACCATCGCCCCTGCCACGGATACAGATAACTTATTTATGGTTCA
This sequence comes from Alteromonadales bacterium, assembly GCA_964228485.1. Classification (GTDB taxonomy): domain Bacteria; phylum Pseudomonadota; class Gammaproteobacteria; order Enterobacterales; genus CAXRAF01. The sequence goes on from CAXRAF010000111.1 coordinate 11,976, forward strand.
GATTGTGGTTTGGTTTGTCGCACTCATTGCCTTACTTAACTATTCTCTGGCACCAACAGTAGCGCACCGCAAGCGTAATGAATTAATGGTCAGTCTCTGCATGCTGGTGATTTATTTAATGCCGCTGATAGCAATGCTGCAGCAAAGGAGTGTGCAATGGTAAGCAATACAGAAATGATCATGACCTCTGCTGCTGTGTGCTCTTCCGAGAGTGTTCATAAGGTTGGTGGCAAGGCGATGGGATTGGCACGCCTGGCGAAAGCCAATGCAGCTGTACCCGCTTGGTTCGTGGTGACCAGTCAAGCCTTTGTGAATCATCTTGAGCAAGCGGATTTGCTGGACTTCTTCGACGCTGAATATAGTGCTGAAATGATCACTAATAGTGGGCAGATGTCACTGATTCAGGAAAAGATAAAAACCATCGATCTCGATACAGAGATGGTTGCTGACATTG
>CAXRAF010000112.1:0-11831 GCA_964228485.1 Alteromonadales bacterium
GCATCTATGACTGCCTGAACATCATCACCTAAACGCGCAAGATCAGCAGATAAAATAGACGGTGCAATCATTGGTGTATTCATATTAGTGTCCTCGTGATGGATGTGTCGGTAATTGCTCGATAATTTCGAGTTGCTTCGGGGCTATAGTATAAATTTCAAATTAACGCATTACCATTATTCGCTCATCTGATGCCTGCTTATCGATTAAATACATCGCCCAACCAACAAAAATAACCACGAGAGTGTCGGTGATATCAGGTTTATAGGTGCCGATTGCTACCTGTAACAGGATCAGGATTAGCACAATCACAAAACTCATGAATGTTGCCATTCTGTACTCAAACCAAAGGCTCTTGATAATAAAAATCAATGTACCGATTAGGTAGAGTTTGAGAAAAAGCGCTTCAATCCCTGACCAGGGATTATTCTGAATGTACGCTGCAAAGGGTAACCAGTTTATGCTCGAGGCCTGATCGGGGTTCGAGAGTGGGGCTAACCAACTCAATAACATGGCGACAATAATTCCCCAGGTGAGCGATTTCTGAATCGCTGGATAGTCAAGCGAGGCATATAAAGCAAAGGCGCCCAGTGCTGCGAGGAGATCATTAACAGTGATTTGATTATTAATGATAAAGAGCTCTACCCCGAGAATGGCAAAGGCAATTTTCAAAACACGCAAGCGTGGCTGTCTGTCAAAAGGGGGCTGGGATAATAAATAATAAAAAATTAACCAGCCAATCCCATCACGAAGAATGAGAAAGAAATCGAGTTCAGGTTGTGTGATCAGCGGGTTGAGACTATCGATAATGGCATCAGTGGCAGCAAAGGGTACAAATGGAAACCATCGCCAGCAAATCCACAATAATGCCAACAGAAGCGGTATGCTGACTTGTGACCACGAGGTTCTGTGCGTTTTATCCGCCGGGATATGATTCTGCGAATACTGAATGACAATGTGCGAAAAAATAATACCAATGATGGTGCCGAGCATATTGAAGGTGGCATCTCCGGCATCAGGTACGCGTGAGGGTAAGAACAGTTGTAAATATTGGAGTGTAAACGCCAGCACTGTAGCCAAACCGAACATGATGCTAGTAGCAATAATCCGCTCACGATACTGATTACTGGCAATGCGAATCACAAAACCGAGCGGGATAAAGAGAATGATATTGGCCAGCACGTCGGCTTGAGTGGTCTGTAAATTAAAATCTGTTAAGAGTTGCCAGGTTTGCTGCAAACCCGGCATATCACCGGAAAATTTAAATGGATATAAGGAGCCATACACAATTAATAACACAATAAAAAAGAGTAATTTATTCATGGTTATTGGCTTCGAGTTCCCTACTTTAACTGTCCTGACCAGAACCATATTAGTGTGAATGCTCACATCACTCAAGATTTCACTGACCAGATTTTTAGCTGTTTCAGGTTAATCTGGGTTACAATGTTAAAAATTAATGTGATCAGTCAGTACTATGACTAGTTTTACTTCACGCTTAAAACGATTTAGTTTTCGCTCAGTTCAATGGCCTGTCAAACTATTTGCTAAACCAAATATTCTCCCAGAGGATCCGGTTGCAGATTTAGGGTTAGATCTTGATCAGCCGATTTATTATGTCCTGAATTCCTATTCAGCCACGGATTTGAATGTTCTGGAGCGTGTCTGTGAACAGTTGGGATTGCCTCTGCCGCTGGCGCCTAACGACCAAAGTGGCTATTTATTTGTCCTGAAAAAGCGCCATTTCTGGAACAAGGATTCCTACTACAGTCGGCACTTCGAAAAGATCAGTCGTTTACTGGACCGTGAGACGGATGAAGACGTCAATGTGCAATTAGTCCCAGTTACAATCAACTGGGGCCGCAATCCCGGTAAAGAAAATTCCCTTATTCGGCTATTTTTTTCGAGCACCGCCGGCACGCTCGGCTTTATTCAAAAGCCATTGGTATTGCTGTTATTCGGACGCAGTTCATTGGTGACTTTCAATAAGCCTTATGACTTGTCACAGGTTATTGAGCATGAGGGTAAACGCTCACATCGCGTGCTTAAGCTAGCCCGACAGCTACGGATATATTTTCATAATCAGCGTACCGCATCACTGGGCCCGAGTCTGTATGAGCGTCGCACATTAATTCGTGAAATCGTCGAGCAGCCGACGGTACAAAGGGCGATTGAGCGCGAGGCAGCCAAGAAAAAGATCAGCGAAGAAAAGGCACGTAAATTAGCCATTACCTATGGTTGGGAAATATCTGGCAATTATTCCTACTTTATTATGCGTCTGTTAGAGAAGATGCTGGGCTGGATTTTACGCAAGGTGTATGACGGTGTTGAGGTCAATCACGCCGAGCGATTGCGTGAACTAGCGCGTGACAACGAGCTGGTATATGTCCCGTGCCACAGGAGCCACATGGACTACCTTTTGGTCTCCTATGTGTTATTTCATCAGGGTTTGGTGCCCCCTCACATCGCCGCTGGTATTAATTTAAACTTTTGGCCGGTGGGTGGTATTTTGCGCATGGGTGGCGCGTTCTTTCTGCGTCGCTCGTTCAGTGGTAATAAACTGTATAGTTCGGTGTTTAACGAATATATCAATACCCTGTTTAATCGTGGTTACAGTGTCGAATTCTTCCCTGAGGGTGGTCGTTCGCGCACAGGTCGTCTGCTTCCCCCTAAAACGGGTATGTTGGCCATGACGCTTGAAAATGTGATCAGTGGTCGGAAAAAGCCGCTGCAGTTTGTACCGATTTACATAGGCTACGACAAGATCATGGAAGGTAATAGCTATATTGGTGAACTTCGCGGGGCGAGCAAAAAGAGCGAATCCATTGGTCAGCTACTCGGAGCACGAAAGACACTCAAACAATCCTATGGCAAGGTGCAGCTCAACTTTGGTGAGCCTATTTGTATCGCTTCAGTACTGGATGAACGTCGTCCTGAATGGCGTGATTTGCCAGCTGATTCAGAAGAGAGGCCCGCCTGGTTTTCCACAGAGGTGAAGTTTCTGGCAGAGCAGGTAATGCGTGGCATCAACAGTGCCACGGCGGTGAGCCCAATGACGTTGGTATCACTGGTGTTATTAGCAACACCGCGATGTGCAATCGATGCCAATGAACTTTTAAAGCAGTTGGACTTATATTTGGATATGTTGCGCTCGCTACCATACAGCGACTCAGTGGTTGTGCCAGAAGGAACGAGTCAGGAAATTCTCGATGGTGCGATCGCACTTAATGCTGTACAGATGGCAAAACAGCAGATGGGTGATATCGTCTTTGTCACCGATGAACAGGCGGTATTAATGACCTATTATCGCAATAACATTATTCATCTATTTGTAGTGCCTGCGTTGATTGCCTGTTGCTTCAGATATACGCGGCAGATGAGCCGCGGCAAATTGCTCGACTATTGCAATATGATCTACCCCTACCTTCGCAGTGAGCTATTTTTATACTGGAATCAGTCTAAGTTCGAAGCGAAACTCAATGATTATGTTGATTACTTTATCAACAAGGGTTTTCTCACCGAAAACGAAGACATCTTAACGCGTCCTGAGCGTCAGACGGATGAACTACAGAGCTTTATATTGATGAGTGAAATTCTGCAGAATATGCTTAAGCGATTCTCGATTGTGCTCACGCTTCTAGCTGGCAGTCGTCAAACGGGACAGAAGTTCAGCCGCAAAGAACTGGAGACCATCAGCCAGACCTTGGCTGAGCGTTTAGCAATTCTGTACGACATCAATGCGCCTGAGGCCTTCGATAAGAATGTGTTTGCAACCATGGTCGCTCTGATGCGAGAGCGTGGTGCGATCACCACCACGGAAGATGGCAAACTGATCATGGGAGAGCAGGTCACAGTGCTACATCGCAGTGTGTTGGCCTTACTGCCCTATTCAACAGAGCAACAACTTCAGCAATTCAGCAAAATCAACTAAACAACTGCATTTTCAAAAGATATTAAGCAGGCCTGGGTAATATTCCTGGTGCTTTATTGGCAATTTACCTTAAATAGATTATAGTTAGTTAGACTAACTAATTATTTTCATCATGAAACACTTAAGACAGCAAATCGATCAGTTTGGGCAGACTTTCCGTACTAAACAGTTCATGTTGCCGCTAGCGCATCGCGAGATACTCAATATACTGGCGCAACAACAGGTGGCTAATTTATCGCAACTAGCGCAAATGCGCGGGGTACGCAAATCCAGTATGAGCGTGATGATGAATCAGTTATTAGAGCAAAAACTGGTTGTCAGAGGCTCATCAAAAACCGATAGAAGACAAAAACTCTATCTGTTGTCGCGCCTTGGCAAAGAAACGTTAGTAAAGGATAAATTAGCACAAGACTCGTGGTTAGATGACTGGCTAGCTAAACTATCACCACAAGAGCAGGAGCGTCTGTTAGGATTATTACAAAAGTTGAACCAAACAAATGACTGAACTACTCACTCCAACTGATCTGTCAGCACTTATGCTAACGCTAAAGTTAGCAGCAATAAGTACTTTTTATCTATTGCTGATTGCTTTACCGCTGGCCTGGTGGTTAAGTCGTCTTCAGCATCCGATCAAACCAGTGTTCGAGGCGGTCATCGCATTACCACTCGTGTTGCCACCCACGGTGTTAGGTTTTTATCTGCTATTATTTTTTGCGCCCGATACAACTATCGGTAAATTTTGGCAGTGGTTATTTGATTCGCAGCTCGCCTTTAGTTTTGATGCGTTGATCATCGGCTCAATGATCTATTCCCTGCCATTTGTGGTTCAACCAATTCAGCAGGCATTCAGTCGCATTCCTAATGACCTAATCCATGTCTACAGCTCCATGGGCATGAACTTCTGGCAACGACAGTGGTTTGTTATCTTACCGATCATTAAATCTAGTTTACTGGCAGCGCTGACACTAGGTTTCGCCCATACCATCGGTGAATTTGGTGTTGTGTTAATGATTGGTGGTAATATTCCAGGCGAGACACAAGTCATTTCCATTGCCCTGTATGACCATGTGGAAACACTTAATTATGCCCAGGCACATGTCACTTCCGGTATTCTGTTAATCCTATCACTCGTTATTCTGATCATCACCTACGCCAAATTGGGTAGCCCAATACGCTTTGTTTCAAGGCAGGTGCAACAATGATTGCAATAGAATCGAATGGCACACAATTTAGCCTGAGCCAGACAGCAATCACTGTGGTATTTGGCCCTTCTGGTATTGGCAAAACAACCCTATTGAAGCGCTGTGCGGGTCACTTACCACTTGACGGTCAATTGCTATTTGACGATGAGGTAGTTGAGGACAGTAGCCATACGACCAAGCCACAGCAAAGAGACTTTTGTTATCTGACGCAGGGTATAAATCTGATTGATACCATGACAGTGAGGCAGAACTTAGCATTGGTTGTGAAGTTTAGTAAGCACACACAGCCAAATGTGGTACTGCAGCAGATGATCAAGCTGGTAGAGATCGATGCATTACTTAGCAGGCCTACCAATCAGCTCTCGGGCGGTGAGTATCAACTAGTGAGTCTGTGTATGGCAATGGTATCGGGCAGTCGTTGGTTGTTATTAGATGAGCCACTTTCGGCTGTAGACAAGGCACGTAAGCACCGAATATTGTCGCGTCTCAAGCGCTGGCATCGCAGCAATGAAGTCCCGTTCTTGTATGTAACACATGATGTCCATGAAATGGCGATGATCGCAGATGATGTGCTGCTAATGTCAGAAGCTGCGACTCATGTTATTAGTTATCAACAACTAATTGATGCAGTCGACTCAGAGTTTATGAGTCAGTACGCCAATGAGAATATTCTTGAGACTCAGTGGTCATCATCAGACGGACAGTTACAACAACTCAAGCTGGTTGATACTGACTTAATGATTTATGCATTAGGCGCACAACCTGAGCAAACACAGCAATGGTTGACGATCCCTTTAGTCGATATAAGTATCAGTCTTGCGCCACTGGCGAACTCAAGCATCTTAAATCAACTACCTGCAGTGATTAGTAAAATTGGTAAAAAACAAAATGATTCACGTTTTATATCCACGGCAATTGGTAGTCATAAGCTGAGCCTAAGGATCACTGAAAAATCCTGCGTTGATTTAAAGCTTGCCGAGGGTAGTGACTGCTATGTATGCTTTAAGGCACCTAAACTACACGGGTAATGAAGCCGCGTTGCCGGTGTATGCGGATAAACACCACCCCCAGCACAAGCGCGCGGACAATCATAAATAGATGGAAGGCTAACCACAAACCATGATTTTCTAGTGGCTGCAGAAAATACCAGGCCGGAATAAAACCTATCACGGTTGCCAATAGCATACTATCGCGCATGTCTTTTGCACATGTTGCACCAATAAAAATGCCATCCAACAAATAACTCCATACGCCCACGATAGGGAGAATGACCAGCCATACTAGGTAGTATTGAGCGGTCTCTCGGACATCTGGAATGTCAGTAAGCAAGGCAATGATGAGATCGCCCAATAACCAGAACACAATTAGATAGGCAACACTCATCAGTAATGACCAGCCACCGGCAACCACAATAGATGCATTGAATAAATACTGATCACACGCTCCAATGGCTTTGCCAACCAGTGCTTCGACCGCCTGAGCCAGACCATCGAGGCCGTTGGCGATCAAAAACAGAAAGTTCAATAGCAAGGCATTAGCGGCAAGAACACTGGTACCCATTTTGGCGCCAGCTGAAGCCATGAAGAAGAACACGGCTTCCAGTGCCATGGTGCGAATGAATATGTCCCGATTTGTGACAAACATCCTAACCATCAAAGCTGAGTCAAATATAACCGCAGGTGGCGCTATTTCGGGATACTTTTTGAGTTGCCGCAAGACAAATACAAGACCAATGAATAGGCCGACATATTCACTAATCAGCGAAGCATAGGCAACGCCGTCGACATCCATCCCCAAGCCGACCACAAAGGTAATATTCAATACAATGTTCAGACTATTGGTCGCAATTAAGAGCAACAGCGGTATACGGGTGTTATGGAGGCCAAGAAACCAGCCAACGAGGGCGAAGTTCGCGATTGAGGCGGGTAATCCCCAGATTCTGATATCATAGTATGTGCGCGCGAGTGATAATACTTCAGGGGTGCCGTCCATGAAGTAAAAGGTAGCCTGTGCGTAATAGTCCTGCAGCAGAATAATAAGCCAGGCAATGATCTGAGCCATGAACAGCGAGCGCCAGAAGATGGCTTTTATTTCGACTTTGTCCTCACGACCCAATGCCTGGGCAGTGAAACCTGTGGTACCCATCCGTAAGAAGTTGCAGGCCCAGACAGTGACGCCAATGATGATCGAGCCAATGGCCACCGCTCCCATGTAGCGAGCATGTTCAAGATGACCCAGTACCGCGGTGTCGACCAAGCCTAGTAAGGGCACAGTGATATTCGATAAGATCATCGGCCAGGCTAGCGCCCAAACACTGCCATGTAACTTTTTGTCGCGCCAATAGTCGGTTAATTCAGTTGCTGAAAACATGGTCGTTACTGAGTAATGCTTATAGCCAGCGATTTACAGAGCGCTGATATTTGATGTACTTATCTGCAAATACTTTTGCTAAATAGGCTTCTTCACGCTTGATAACATAGGTCTGAATGACCGCTAGCGCAGGAATGGCTAATAAAATTATCCAGAATTTACCCAACAGTAAACCAATGCTTACAGTCAGAACAAAGAACGTGAGGTAGATTGGGTTACGGCTAAATTGGTATAAGCCAGTGGTGATAAGGTGATTCGCTGGTTGCCATGGCTCAATGTGAGTTTTTGCTTTGATGTAACTATACAGGGCGTAGCAGAGCACACCGACACTTAACACAATGCCAGTACTGCCAAGCAATACCCACAGGTAAGAGTTCAAGGTAACAATAGTGAAGATCCTGTCAAGAAAGTATCCCAAAATAATAGCGATTACGAACACGAGTGGGGGTGGGAAAAGAACACCAGGTCCTCGATCTTTATTATTTTGCATACTGGTTTTACACCAAACCGTTTGTTGGAGTTCATAGTATTGTTTGACCATGAATACTGTCAAGCTAATACATAGCCTGACAGTATCATCCGCGAGCATTGCCAGAGCATACATAGTAAAGTCCTAATCATCCAAGTTACGCTGTGCCGGAATATCACTGAGATACTCTATGAACTCAACTTCAAAACCAGCCGGGTCGATGAAGTAGATGTTCTTGCGATACTGGGCATCTGCACCCTCATGAGCAATTTCAAAACCGGCGGATTGTAACCGTTGGATAACAGCATCTACATTACTCACCTCAAAACCAATATGTGCCAGACCAATATTATGACCAGCTAAATTTCTATTGTTACCTTCACCATGATCACTCATGGCCAGATATTGCTGGTCATCGCCTAAATGAATCCAGCGACTCGGTTTACCATACCAATCGCGTTCACCCTTTGAACGTATTTGCCAATGCGGAAATACTGCCTGATAAAATTTAATGCTTTGTTCAAGGTCATCTACAACCATATTGATGTGTTCTAGTCTCATCATATTGCTCCACTGATAAATGTTAATTAAGTGTTGTGCCAATAATAAAACCTCAAGTTAACTTGAGGTAAAGCTCTTTTTTAGGTAATTTAACTATTTTTTTGGAGAACAAAATGAACGACAAAGCACTCTCAGTCGGTGAGCTTGCAAATCGTGCCGGTGTTAAGGTCAGCACATTGCATTATTATGAGGAGCGCGGCTTAATCTCGAGTCAGCGCAATACTGGAAATCAACGACGTTATCGTAAAGATGTACTGCGCCGGGTATCTATCATAAAGGCGGCACAAAAGATGGGACTAACGCTAAGTGCCATTGAGCAGGCATTAAAAACTCTACCCAATGACAAGGCGGCAACGAAAGCAGACTGGCGCCGTTTAAGCAGTGTCTGGCGAGCTGAATTGAACGAGCGGATTGCTTATCTGGAGCGATTGCGAGATCAAGTAACAGACTGTATCGGCTGTGGCTGCTTATCCCTAAAAGTGTGTCCTATCTACAACCTTGAGGACAAGTTGGCAAAGCAGGGACCAGGCCCAGTCTTACTCGATACCAAGTAAGGGCAGGGCACAATAGAGTTAACCGATAATTAGCTGTTGTTGCGAACGATCTGAGTTAAGTCACTAGTCATAACCGGCACATTTAACACGCCCGGATTGACTGGGTCCTCGGCAAAGATACCAAATCGTTGGCCGGCAGGATTAATGATGAAGATTCTGCCAGTGTGTTGCATTTGGTAGCTATCACCATAAGGCACTTTCACGTACACCGCACCGAGACTTTTAGAGAATAATTCGAGTTGCTCTGGTGTCCCGACCGTTCCAATAAACTCCTGATTGAAGAACGGCACATAGTTCGCCAATTGCTCAACGGTATCTCGTTCAGGATCTACGGAAACAAACAGGAACTGAGTATTTTTAGCGACATCTTCAGGAAGACTCTCGGCCATCTCTCCCAAGTCAGTCATAGTCGTCGGGCAGATATCAGGGCAATAGGTAAAACCAAAAAACACCACACTCCACTTGCCTAGCAGATCACGCTCCGTGAACTCGGTATTGGTATGTGCCATCATGGTGAATTCTGGCAGTTGTTTTGGTTTGGGATAAACCAACGCCTGAATTTCCGGCTCAGCACTTGTTTTCAGTACCTTAAAAGTAAATGCGCCCAGCACCATGGTGATGAATGCCACAAGAAACAGTATAGTTTTCGAATTACCGGTCATAGGATATCCAACTTATAAGGCAATCGGGTTGTAGTGAAAATAATGGTCAACCAGCAGCAGTATGAACAACAACATGAGATAGGTAATCGACCAACCAAATGTTTTCATCGCCAGCTTGGGTTTATCAAAATACTTTAGCTCGATTGCATACTTCATAAAAATTGCTCCCAGCACCAATGCTCCTACCAGATATATCAATCCACTCATCCCAACAAGCCAGGGTAGGATGGTCGTGATCACCAGTAAAATGGTGTACAACAGTATGCAGGTTTTGGTGAACTCAATGCCGTGGGTCACGGGAAGCATTGGGATCTCAGCCTTGGCATAGTCTTCAACGCGGTGGATCGATAATGCCCAGAAATGCGGTGGCGTCCAGGTGTAGATAATCAACACCAGCAACAGGGCATGCGCAGGTATTTCACCGTTACCACCGGTCACAGCAGTCCAGCCCAATAAGGGAGGGATGGCTCCTGAAATACCACCGATGACAATATTTTGTGGTGTCGCGCGCTTGAGGTACATGGTGTATACGAAGGCATAACCAACCAAACCGAACAGAGTTAACCAGGCGGTCAGTGGATTCACAAGATAATAAAGGATCAGCATTGAAGCAATGCTCATCAAGGTGGCAAATATAATCGCCTGCTTGGGGGCTACCTTACCTTGTGGAATAGGACGCGCATCAGTGCGCATCATAATGGCATCAATACGACGATCAATGACATGATTAACCACCGCCGCAGCGCCTGATGCCGCACCAATACCCAATGTACCGAAAACTAATACATCGACAGGTACCCAATACGGTGTGGCGAGGTACATACCGATAATCGCGGTCAGCAGCAGTAGTGCCACCACCTTCGGCTTGCACATCTCGAAATAATCACGCCAGGTGGCACCTGCAGATTCAGTCATTTCAACCACGATTTTTATGGGCCCAAAGTACGTAGTTTATACCAACGACAGTCACGAGTAACAAAGCGCCAACGGCGTTGTGAGCAATGGCATTCCAGAGTGGTAGTTGGAACACAACGTTGTTTACACCCAATATGATTTGTACAGCAAGCACAAGCCACAGGAAGGTACCCAAATCAACTAACAGCTTATTAGAGTCTTTGCGCAGTCGCCAACCGAATAATCCGAGTACAACCAGAGTAACCATGGCTCCAATACGATGCATCACATGAATCGTCACCAGTGGCGCTCCCTCCAAGTGACCATTTTCGAAATGACCTTTGGCTGGCAGATCAAATCCCCAGAACCGTAACGCTTCTTTAAAATCTAAGCTCTCGTACCAGGGACCCTGACAAATGGGCAAACTATTCCAGCCATTACATATTTCTGCGGCGTAGTTGGCACTGGTCCATCCACCCAGCGCAATCTGACTGATAATGACCACCAGTGAGATAATAGCCCATGGTTTTAGGCTTTCTACAGTGGTGCGCTTAATACGAAAGGGTTGATTCGCCTTAGACAGCTTAATGCTCAAAATGAACAATAGGCTAAAGGTCGTAAAGCCGCCTAGTAAGTGCAGCATCACAATGCTTGGATTGAGCTTCATCGTTACAGTCCAGGCCCCGAGGGCCGCCTGCATCGACACCACTAACAGCAAAATAGTGGGCAGTAAAACAGGGTGGTTATTCTTACCCCGTTGCACCCAGGCCATAATGGCGATGACACCTATGAGCAGGCCGAGTGCACCAGCAAAATAGCGATGAATCATTTCCATCCAGGCTTTGGGTTTCTCAAGATCGCGCTCTGCATAGAGGGCATTGCTTGGATCGATGGCTTCCTGGCTTTGCGGTACGGTCAGATAACCATAACAACCAGGCCAGTCTGGGCAACCCAAGCCAGCATCTGTCAGACGTGTCTTAGCACCAAGTATGATGACCACAAATGTGAGTACCGTGGCGATTAAAGCAAGTCGCCGTGTACTTGCATATTTCATTAACCTATCCTCGAAATTCTAAGTAGTTTCTTTAAATCAAAATAAATGTCGTTGCCTTTCACGAAGGCGGCATCTTTGTCTGCAATAATCGGGTAGCGTAGCATGATGTTACCAAGCGGATCCGCGACATAAAT
>CAXRAF010000113.1:0-29397 GCA_964228485.1 Alteromonadales bacterium
CTGCCAGCACCTGAGCAAGTGTCTTCTCAAATTTAGCTAACGCCTCGCCCGTTGGTTTCTCAACCACAGGCGCTATTACCACCGGCTGAATCAAGTTCGCCCCAATCACGCACAGTTGCTCACAACCAGAGCGCGGCTGTAGCTCTGACTCGATTGGTAATGGCGCAATGTACTTGCCCTTTTGAGTTTTAAATATGTCCTTCAGGCGACCTGTGATGAAGACAAAACCATCCTCATCGATATGTCCGGTATCCCCGGTGTAGAGCCAGCCATCTCGGATGGTTTGCTCTGACAGGGTTGGCTCCTTGTAATAACCTAACATCAGGCAGGGTGAACGATACGCTACCTCATCGTTCTCCATAATTTGAATCTCGCACCCGGGCACGGCGGTACCAACACTGCCAACTCGGCGATTTTCTGGGTGATTGAATGTCGCGGAGCCCATCGACTCCGACATACCATAGGCCTCGCAAATCGGAATGCCAATGTTGTCATACCAATGGATGATATCTTTCGGCAATGCCGCTGCGCCAGAGACTGCAATTTTGACGTTATCGAGTCCTAATTTAGTGCGCAATTTGGCGGCAAAGCGTTTACCAATGAATGGTATCGACAATATGGTTTTCAGCGCACCGGCAGAGATTTTGCTCTCAATCGCCTGTTGGAACTTAATCCAGATCCGTGGCACACCAAAGAATACTGTTGGCTGGGCGCGCACGACATCTGCATTAAAGGTATCCAGCGAATGCACAAAGAATACCTCTGCACCTGAGTAAACACTGGCCATTTCTACCGCAGCACGCTCGGCTACGTGGGCCAGCGGCAAGTAGGAAATAAAGCGCTCTGTATCATTAACACCTAGCCATTCGATGATCGTGTCACCGACCTCAGCAAGACAGGCGAAATTGATCATAACGCCTTTAGGTAAACCAGTCGTTCCAGAGGTGTAAACAATGGTAGCCAAATCATCAGGTGTTGGAAACGTCAACGAGTCAAGCGCAACCGCATCGCCTTCCAACGTATCCCAATCAAAGCGTCCATCGCGTTGTTTATACATACTGACGACATCTAGCTCAGCATTAACCACTTGAAAGCCGGCCTTTTCAGGAGGCATTTTGCCTAAAAACAGACAAGCAGCACCACTGTGCTCTAAAACTTGATTGATACTCGATGAAGATGAAGTCGGGTAAATAGGAATACTGACGTGACCGGCGAGCATGACTGCCAAATCGGTCAAGAACCAATGCATACAATTCAGTGAGAGAATCGCGATATGACTGTTGTCTGGGTAACGTTTTAACCACTGACTCAGGCGTATGACATGGTCTAATGCCTCGGCATACGTCAGGGTCGCTACCTCATTTTCATAGGGTTGATGAAGAAATATTTTATCGGGTTTAGCCTGAGCGTGTCGAACAAAGGCTTCTACTGGGCTTATCTTATCCATAATCATTCGTATTGTTGTTGGATATTTAAAATATCACAATCGGTCCTGCTAGCAAACAGTTACTGCTATCAGTTATAATACGCACACCTTAGGGGTGGTCACTGACCTGAGACGCTTATGCGAACCCTGGAACCTGATCCAGATTGTACTGGCGTAGGAAAAGGTCACCTCTCTAGATAGGTTCCATACAACAATTTTCATCGACCTTTGGAACCATTATGAACACTAAATATCTATTACTTCCGCTTGCTGCACTGTCATGGCCTCTCATGGCTGAGCAGGTTGAGCAGGATGAAAATGTTATTACTGTCACAGCAGATTATCGTGAGAGTAGCAAAGACGATACTACTGCCAGTATCAGTGTCTTAAATGCTGAGGATCTCAAGCAAGCGGCTGAGCAGCATCTAGAAGAAGTCATCAATCTGATCCCGAACCTAAACTGGGCGGGTGGTAGCTCACGCCCGAAATTCTTTCAGATCCGCGGCATTGGTGAATTAGATCAATACGAGGGAGCACCCAATCCTTCTGTGGCCATGATCATTGATGATATCGATTTCAGTAGTATGGGCATGCTGGCTACCCTGTTTGATATTGATCAGGTCGAGGTACTGCGTGGACCACAAAGTGCGCGTTATGGCGCGAATGCCATCGCCGGTATGATTAATGTCCGAAGTCGTGACCCACAGGCAGAAAACGAATTACGTAGTCAGTTTATTCTGGGTGAGGACAGCACATACGGTGTCGCTCTGTCAGCATCAGGCAGTCTGTCGGATGACAACACAGTCATGGGTCTGATCAGCGTCGATCAATATATGAATAATGGCTTTCGCTACAATAATTACCTTAATACCGACGATACGAACGCGCGCGATGAGTTTAATCTGCGGGCAAAGCTACGCTGGTTACCGGCAGATAATCACGAGTTGAAGCTGACCTTGATTAAATCTGAAATAGATAACGGCTACGATGTCTGGGCGCTAGATAACACCTATCTGACCCGAACAGATAAGCCGGGGGTTGATGCACAACAAACAGATGCCTTCTCGGCGCGTTATCTAATTAGTGGTGACGAGTTCGACTGGTTATTTATCAGTACCTACGCCGATATCGACAACGACGTGGCATTTGATGGCGATTGGGGTAATCCGGACTACTGGGGAGCCGATGGCCCTTATGATTTCACCTCTGATACAGACCGCCAGCGTACAACCAGCACCAATGAAGTACGCTTATTGTCCAAACCCATCTCTGATAGCAACTCGATGGACTGGGTGGTTGGTCTATACCAACAGTCATTGGATGAGGATAATGACATTACCGAGTTATATAACGGTGCCCTGTATCGTCGCCTGACCTCATCTTACTCAGCTGACACACTCGCTATCTATGGTCAGGCACGTTGGGCGCTGGCAGAAGATACAACACTCTCAGTGAGCTTACGTCGTGAGCGCCGTGAGGCAAATTATCAAGATACAGCCCCTGTCAGTTTCAACCCAACCGATAGCATGAATGGCGGTGAAATCTCACTGGTGAAAGAGCACTCTGAGACTCTCTCCAGTTGGTACTCGGTCGCGCGTGGCTATAAGGCTGGTGGCTTCAATCTCAGTTTGTCTATTCCAAGTGAGTTACGTCAGTTCGACCCGGAATATGTGGTTAATGCTGAAGCCGGTCTACGCGGCCGCAATGAGGGTGGCAGTCTGAACTGGTCGGTGTCGCTGTTTAACATGCAGCGTGAGGATGTGCAGATCAGTACCTCACAACAGCTTGACCCCACCGACCCACTCACGTTCATTTTCCTTATTGATAATGCCGCTGAAGGTTACAATCGTGGTATTGAGGCCGATCTGCAATGGCAAATGGCGCAAAATTGGTCACTGGACGCGACTCTGGGTTACTTAGATACCCAAATAGACAACTTCCAAGGCACAGAGGATCGCCTCGAAGGTCGTGAGCAGGCCCATGCGCCCAGTTACATGATGTCTTTGGCCCTTAATTATGCCGATGATGCGGGTTGGTTTGGTCGTGTGCAATGGCAAGCAAAAGACGAGTTCTATTATTCTTTCAGTCATGACCAAATCGCCGATGCCAGCAGCACGATGAATCTGAAGTTCGGTTATCAGGACACCAACTGGAGTTACTACCTGTGGGCGCAAAACATCTTTGATCAAAAGTATACCGTGCGAGGTTTCTACTTTGCTAATGAGCCACCTGATTTCCCTGTGAAGCTCTATGAACGTCTGGGCGATCCGCGTCATGTCGGAATTACTGTTCGCTATCAGTACTAGGACGTATTAGGATAGTCGCCATAACTATTGCAGGAAAATTAAGAGGAAACACATGCAAATTTCCGTTGAGTTGAGCTGCTATCCGCTAGCTGAAAAGTATATCCCGCCGATTAAGGCCTTCATTGATAAGATCAATCAAACTGAGGGCGTAACGGCGCTTACCAACACCATGAGCACGCAGTTATTCGGTGATTCTGCAGTCCTTTTCCCGCTTCTGGAGCAAGCCATGACATCCAGTTGGCAGGAAGAAGGAAAGGCCGTGTTTGTTTGTAAGTTCATCAATGGTGATCTGTCACCTAAGTGACCGTTTGATTTATGACTGAACTACTGCAATGGCTGTCCACAGCCTGGGCAGCCACCAGTAACTGGGAGCTGCTAGCGGTTGCTCTGGCGATTGCTTACTTACTGCTGGCGATGAGGCAAAATGTGCTTTGTTGGCCAGCAGCACTTATCAGTACAGCCATCTACACCTGGCTGTTCTTTTCTGTCACGCTGGTGATGGAATCCTTGCTGCAAATTTACTACATGGCGATGGCTATTTATGGCTGGTATGCCTGGACAAATAAAACCGACAAAGGTGACACCCTAACGATCTCCAGATGGTCCCTCAGGCAACATATTTCTGCCTTGGTGGTCATTTTAGTGCTAACCACCGCATCGGCTACCCTGCTTGAAAATACCAACGCGAGCTATCCATGGCTTGACTCATTCACGACTTGGAGTGCAGTATTGACCACTTGGATGGTGGCAAGGAAGGTACTTGAGAATTGGTTATACTGGATTGTGATCAACAGTATTTCGATATATCTTTACCTAAACAAAGATTTATATGCCACCAGTTTGCTATTCGGACTATACATAATCCTCAGCATTTCAGGATATATGATGTGGAAAAAAGACTACCATGACACGCTCAATAGCCAATCTTAAGCGCTACCTGGAGATGGTGCCTGAGTTAAGCAGCCGTATGCTTATCTCATACAAGCACCTCACTCAGGGTATTACTAATGAGAGCTATCATCTGAAATTTACCAAGGATGAATACGTCATTAAGTTTTTCAACCATGAGGCGATTGATCTCGGCATCGATCACAAGAAAGAAATGCATATCATGAGCGCACTCGAATCACTCGATGTCGCGCCGGTTATTATCTATATTGATCTCGATGAGGAATTCTCGATAGCGCGCTGGATTGAGGGAGATTACTGGACACTGACCGATTATGATGATCCGCTGAAAGTACAACAGCTGATCGACCGTATAAGGGCAATACACGCACTACCATGTGACGACTTGCCTCGGGTAAATCTGATTCAGAGTATTCATGCTTATCGTGACAAAATTGCGCCAGATTCAGACTATTCTGAGTTACTACGAGATGATCTGCTACAACGCGCTACTGCCACTATCACAAAAACCGATCAGTTAATGGCTCATGTGCTATGTCACAATGACCTACTGAACAGCAATATTTTAGTTAATGACGATATCCACTTTTTTGACTGGGAGTTTGCTGGTGTCAATTCACCCATGTTCGAATTGGCGGTTATCTGTCAGGGTAATCAGTTAAATCAGGCACAACAATCGCTGCTACTAAATGGCTACTTTGGCGATCAATGGCAGGACTATCAGTCACTGTTAACAGATTGGCTATGGATCTATGAGTACGTGGCGTTGTTATGGGAAGTTGCAGTACAAAAACAAGATGAGGAAAGCACCTCATCACAACATGAACGTCTGGCGGCTCTGCTGTCAGGATAATTAACCGCTGGAGAAACAATGTCTTACGCTCGCCATCTGATCAGTCTGGTACTGATCCTTACATCCTTACCGCTACTTGCTCAAACATTAGTCTATAACATCAAGGGCCACACCAATACCCAAGAGGGACTGCTGACCTTCCATGGCTTGTTGATTGATGACCAGGGCAAGGTGATTCAAACTCTGGACGAGGAGGCTACAAAGAAGGTCTTGATGACCAAGATGAAGCGCACCCTCATCGATGGCGAAAACAAATTTCTATTGCCGGGACTGATTGACGCTCATGGTCATGTCATGAGTTACGGCCATTCATTAAAAAATGTTGATCTGACCAGTAGTAAATCCGCCGAGCATGCAGCCGAACTGGTGGCAGAATTTGCCCGTCAGAATAAAACCCAAGAGTGGATCTTAGGACGTGGCTGGAATCAGGTACTGTGGGACAAAAATGAATTCCCCAATGCCGAAACACTCGATAATGCCGTACCGGGAAAGCCGGTTGCACTGAATCGCGTCGATGGCCATGCCATGTGGGCAAATTCAGAGGCGCTAAAACGCGCCGGCATCGACCGTAATACACTGGATCCTGCCGGTGGTGAGATCATCAAGGATGAAAATGGTAATCCGACTGGCGTACTGATTGATAATGCCATGGACATGGTAGCGCGTGCTGTGCCTGAGCGGACAATGGCACAAACCATTGATTACATTGAAACTGCCATCGCAGCTCTGGCATCAGAAGGTCTGACATCGGTACATGATGCTGGTATATCACCACAAGAAGTATCTGCTTTTAAGGCCATCGCCGAAAAAGGCGCGCTGGATGTCCGAATTTACGGCATGCTGGCAGTCACTTCTGATGGTTATGAGGAAGCCATCTTAAAAGGACCTGAACCCTCATTGTATGATGACAGAATCGCGGTGCGAAGTATCAAGATTCAAATTGATGGAGCTCTTGGCAGTCGAGGTGCTGCACTCGATGAGCCCTACTCGGACCGACCCGACAGCCATGGTCTGTTGCTTCATACGCCCGAGCAAACAGAGGCAATGACTAAGTTTGCTATGGAAAATGGTTTTCAGGTGAACACTCATGCAATTGGTGATAAGGGCAATCGACTCCTGTTAGATATCTTCGCGCGTTATCCGCAACATAAAGACCTGCGTAACCGTGTGGAGCATGCGCAAATTGTTCATATTGATGATATCCCACGCTTCAAAGAGTTAGATGTCATACCCTCCATGCAAGCCACCCATGCAACTTCCGATAAGAACATGGCGAAAGATCGTGTCGGTGAAGATCGATTGGCCGGTGCCTATGCCTGGCGTAAATTTTTACAGCAAGGCTCTATCATTGCCAATGGCTCCGATTTTCCGGTTGAGCCAGCCAATCCGTTCTTTGGACTCCATGCTGCGGTCACACGACAGGATCGTGATAACCAGCCCAATGGCGGTTGGCGTGCAGACCAAAAAATGACCCGCGAAGAGGCGCTACGCTCCTTTACTCTGGATGCCGCCTATGCCGGCCATCAGGAGGATGTTATTGGTTCACTTGAAGCAGGCAAATGGGCTGACTTTATCATTGTCGATAGTGACTTTTTCACGATCCCTGAGCAGGATATTTGGAAAATTAAGGTACTGGCGACCTATCAAGCGGGTAAAGAAGTTTTCAGAGCTGAATAAGACGCTACTAAAGACAGACACAACGCCTCACCTGTGTGGGGCGTTTTAGTTTTCAGAAGGGGTATTTTCCATCAGCAGACGTTCGAATTCACTGACCGATACCGGTTTGGAAAAGTAATATCCCTGCGCCTCTCTGCAACCAATGTTCTTCAGGATTTCAGCCTGCTCTGCATGCTCGACCCCTTCCGCAATGGTATCAATATCAAAGGCTTCGGCCATGTCCAGTATTGCCTTAACAATCGCCAAATCTGAGGTATCGCCGCGCTGTAATTCATCGACAAACGACTTATCAATTTTCAAGCGATCAAGCGGAAAGCATTTCAGATAGTTCAACGACGAGTGGCCGGTACCAAAGTCATCAATGGCTACTTCGACACCAAGTGCCTTGACTGAATTCAGAGTTGCAATTGCCTGCTCAAAGTCATCGACTAATGCCGTTTCAGTGACCTCCAATTCCAGCAGCTCAGGCTTCATTCCGCTGTGGAAAATAGCATCTTTGACCATCTCAACAAAGTTTGGATCTGAGAATTCAGCACCTGAAATGTTTACCGCGACACGAATATCGCCCAGTCCTTTATCTGACCAATTACGATTCAGACGACAGGATTCCCTGATCACCCAACGGGTAATATCCTGAATAACACCCATTTGTTCGGCCAATGGAATAAAGATAGCCGGAGAGACGAATTTGCCGTCTTCACGTTGCCAGCGCATCAATGTCTCGGCTCCTACCATGCGGCCGGTCTCAAGATTAATCTGCGGTTGGAAATACAGCATAAACTGGCCCTTAGCCATCGCTTCATAAAGCTGCTGTACACGCTGAGTTTTTTCGAAAGTCTCGATCGACATTCGGTGGTTGTATAAAACCCAAGCATTGCGTCCTTTGTGTTTCGCGTGATTCAGTGCCAGATCAGTGACGCGACTCGACTCTGTTTCAGATTGCGCGTGCTCAGGAATGAGTGATATACCCATTCGAACGCCCACTAAGTAAGCGTGCTCCATGATCTGGAAAGGCGTGTCAAAGAGTTCAACCACTCGGCCAACGAAGCGCTCGAGCTCGGAGGCATCAGCTGACATTTGATACACAATGGCGAACTTGTCAGCGCCAATGCGTGACACAATTTCAATTTCTGGCAGGTTCTCTGATAGTCGCTGACCGATATCACGTAATAGCTCGTCGCCGGCCCCGAAGCCAAACGTGGAATTAACATCACTGAAGTTATTCACATTGAGAAACAATACCAGCGCACTGGCTTCTTTGTTGTGCGTGAGGCCCAGTAGGATATCATCCACGCGATTCGCAAACGCCACGCGGTTGGGTAAGTGCGTCAGGGTGTCATAGTAGGCCAGACGGTAGGCCTGATCAGAGGCCATTTTGCGTTTGTGAACATCCAGCTCATTAACCAAAATAACGCGTGAGTTATTTTGATTCAGAATTATGCGTGCATCAAAATGATGCCAGCGCTCACCCTGCTTTGTTTTGGTCATGATTTCGCCAGAATAAGACGTGCCCCTGTCGAGGTTCTTCTTGATATCTGCTTTCACTTCGTCCTGACAAATGCGGTCATAGATCTTCTCTTGCTCATCAGGCTGCAAAAACCCGAACGAGCGCATGGCGGCCGGATTGCGCATCAGGCATACGCCATCGAGGTTGAAGATAGAAACCATCGCCGGGGTGTGTTGCAGTGCTTCAATACTCGACTGCACGTTGGCATCTAACGGACTTCTGGCGACCTGACGTACCTCAACCAAGGTGGTCAGATCAAAGCCATCAATATCGATACCCTGACACTGGCAAGTCACCGTTGTGGGAGTGCCGCCAATACTAAAGACCTGCTCTTCTTCAATGCTGAGTCCCTGACGAAAACGATCCGACATTTCTTTGAATTGCTTTCTAACTGGCTGATTACTGAAATCCATCTGCTGAAGTTGTGCCATCGAGTCAGCACCCCAGAGTTCCAAGCAGGAGGGGTTGCCCCAAATAATATGTTCAGCTTCCAGATCCCAGATCCACACAGGGGTATTCAATAACTCCAGCGCATTGGGAACAACAATGGTATCTTTTTTATCCTGAGCTATGGCCATACATACTATCTATCGGGTGTACGACACTAGTATGGCAACAGTCGCCACTAAAGGCTAGTACTTGATGCCTTTCAGACGGATAAATGTGTCCTATCAGACACTTTGTGCCATATGACCTTTGATAATTTCTGCGAGCGCCTTAACCCACTCTGGATGACTATTGACGCAGGGGGCAACGTAAAATTCTTCACCACCACCCTCGATGAACTGCTCGCGATAGGTATGACCAATCTCAACATCCGTTTCCAGACAGTCAGCGACAAAGGCCGGTGAGAATACGCAGAGTGACTTGACGCCCTTGGCATTGAGCTCATCAATCACCTCATCGGTGTAGGGTTGTATCCATGGAATACGTCCCTGACGTGATTGGAAACAAACCGTATAGTCCTCATCTTTTAGCGACAGGCTTTCAGCGATAGCACGCGCCGTGGCGAAGCATTGCGCTCGGTAGCAGTCCTTATTGTGCTGTCCGAGCGTGGCACAACAATTATCCGTAATACAGCCATCATATAGCTTCTTCAACTGACGCTCTGGTAAGCCGTGAAAGCTGAATAAGGTGTGCTCAAAGGGTTTATCGGGTAAATTGGCTGCGGAGATAATCGACTGAATAAACTCAGGTTGATCCGGAAAACTGTCGACAAAGCTGACATCCACAGACCAATTCATTGCCTTTAGTTGATCCTGAACCTCATGTATTACCGATAGGTTGGTCGCTTCTGCATATTGTGGAAACAATGGCACCACAACTAATTTTTCCAGTGTCTGAGTACGTAGTTTCT
Source organism: Alteromonadales bacterium (assembly GCA_964228485.1). Taxonomy (GTDB): domain Bacteria; phylum Pseudomonadota; class Gammaproteobacteria; order Enterobacterales; genus CAXRAF01. Next base: position 10,036 of record CAXRAF010000113.1, read on the forward strand.
CCAGTTGACTGCGGATCGATGGATTACGATAACGCATGGCCATTTCGACAACATAATGCTCATCAAAATAATCCTCTAACTGGCTGAGTAGCGCCTTGGTGTGGATCTTCAACGGTGAACCATTGTCGGTCCACAAGCGTTTGTATTCGGCACTGGAATTGGGTGCACGAAATGGCGCAATGATTAGATTCACCAGGATCCATCGGGGAATGTCTGGCAAATCAACGACTAGTGGGTCTGACAGGAACTCGCGCAGGAAAATTCGCACATCTTTTGTCTCTGGTGAATCAGGGGTGCCTAAATTAACGATTAATATGCCAGTTTTCATTCAAATACTCTTTCATTTTGACTGTAATCAATCTTTTACAGTGTAATTCAATCTATACTAGTTACATGGGAACTTGGTGAAGTATACGCAATGATACCGCCATCTGCTTAGAGATACGACAAGGAGTACATTATGGAACAACTCAAGCACATCATGGTTATCTTTGATGAAGCACATGATCAGCAGACCGCATTACTGCGCGGCATCGAGCTGAGCCGTATTAGCGGTGCCAACTTACATATTGTCTCTGTTTTATACTCTACCTTAAATTTTATTCATGGTGACATTCTGGTGGAAACGGAAGAAGTTTTGCGTCAAAGGCTTATCGAGCGGCGTAATGCTGAGATAGATACCATACTCACCACCGTGAATACCGACGACATCAACATTACACGCGATATTCTTTGGACACCGGTTGCCCATGAGGAAGTGGCGCAGCTGTGTCGGGAGTATGAGGTTGATTTAGTCATAAAGACGGCCAGCAAACACAGTCGTCTAGAGGGGTTCATACACACGCCTCAAGATTGGTTATTGTTACGCGAGTGCCCCTGCTCTGTACTCATCGTCACCACAGAGACCTGGCCACAGGGCAGTACAGTACTGGCGGCTGTTGATACCACCAGTGCTGATGCCGAGCATCAGGTGCTGAATAAACGGATCTTACAACAGGCAGCCATGATGGGGGAGATGCTCCAAGATCCGGTACATGTCGCAACCGCCTGTGCTCCACTACCGGTGTTAATTGATATGGATTACACAGTGATTGACCCAAATGTCTATGTCGAAAATGTTCGCGCCAATGCTGAGCAACATGGCCAAGCGATCGTGGCAGATTCTGCAGTCGCTAATGATAATTTTCACGTGGTCATTGGCCAGCCGGAGTTTGCCATCAATGAGCTGGCAGAAGAGCTGGACAGCCGTATGATTGTGCTAGGTACGGTATCTCGCAGTGGTCTTAATGGTTATCTGATTGGTAATACCGCTGAACAAATGCTGTACAACATGACATGTGACATTCTCGCAGTCAAACCTCAACCAAGCAATTAATGCTCGATATATTGCTCTGGCTGTATAGTCGGATCGGGATAAGGGTCTAAGGTAAGCGATTGTAGGCGGTGACCATGCATGACCAACTGGCCCTCATAGCGAAACTCGCCAGAGGTAGCAAACTCAAAATAATAGGTACGTCGCCAACCGGGGTTTTTTCGCTCATCCAGACAAAACCGTAATTGTCGTTGTTCAACCGTCTGATCGAGAAATTGCAGCCCACGTTTATCACAAGCCGCGTGCCCGGCGCGAATGGCCAATTCCTTAGCTTTCACAGCACCCCATAAATAGGTCGCCAAAAGCACGAATAAGATGAGAACGATTAGTTCAGACATGATCCCCGGTTATTTTGAATGTGTGTCCATATACAACAAGGTATAGTGCGTTTCGGGCTCGAATTCAATCATTAGCGTCCGAATGTATATCGATAAAATAAAGCTCATAAGCTAAATGGTAAAAAAAAGTGCAGCCATTGGCTGCACTTTTAATCAAATAATGAGTGTTACACGAGCTTGGTCAATCCTCGTAGGTATCCACCGAGACTCGTTCGATCCCCGCCTCTCGAGCAGCATTGACAACATTTACCAATGTGTCTGTTTCTGCCGCTGGATGAACACCAACAATCGCAATTGCTTCAGGGTTCTGAGCACGTTTCTGCTCGACACGAGCACGGACCGCACGAACATCAACATCAAGATTATCCATGTATACACGGTTGGTAGCATCGATCTTGATGAAGACATTTTTCTTTTCTTTAGGCGGCGGTGGATCATTCTGTTGATTTGGATCCGGACGATTAATGTTGATGCCCGATTCCTTAACAAATGAGGTTGTAACAATAAAGAAAATCAGCATGATGAAAACGATGTCGAGCATCGGTGTCATGTCTACCGCTGTTTCTTCCTCATCTTTTGGATGCTTTCTGCGCATAACTTACCTTTATTTTAACTTTGTTTTTGTATTTCGTAGTACTTTGAAACACCCTGTCGGTGCTATCTAAATCCTGTGATTACCCGTGGCGATTTTCCAGTCGGGTTACCGGCAGACAACTATATAATGTCATTATCACTGAGTCCAGATCAAATTGGCTCTAATTCGATATATCGCGCACTTGAGTCAGGTTGTGCTGCGGTTAGGTCTGGCACTGTGCACAATAGACCGTCGCTCGTTGACCATGTCGTGTTGCTTTTAACGGTGTATTGCACTGCACACAAGGTTCATCCCCTCGACCGTACACAGTCAATTCCTGCTTAAAATAACCCGGTTTGCCATCAGCCTGAGTAAAGTCTCGCAAACTGGTGCCACCCTGCTCTATCGCATGACTAATTACTGACTTAATAGCGCTCACCAGACGCTCAAAACGCACTCGACTAATTTTGCCGGCCTGACGAGAGGGGTGAATGCCAGCTTTGAACAAGGATTCATTAGCGTAGATATTGCCTACCCCCACCACCACATGACCATCCATGATCCACTGCTTGATCGCTTGTCGCTTGCCACGACTTTTCTGATAGCAATAGTCTGTGTTAAAGGCTGGATCATCAGGCTCAGGTCCAAGTGATGTTAACAGGACATGTTTGTATGGCTCACGTCCGGCCCACAACAAAGCGCCAAAACGGCGTGGGTCATTGAGTCGTAGCATTGCCTGGCCAGCAAAGATAAGGTCAACATGATCATGTTTAACCGGCTCTACGGTCGGCTCTAAGACGCGTAAACTGCCCGACATCCCCAGATGCAACAGCAGCGTTCCCGACTCAAAATTAAGCAGAATGTATTTCGCTCGCCGATGAACGTTAACCAGTTTTTCCCCGACGAGAGCCTGGCATTGCTCTATCGGAATTGGCCAGCGCAAACTCGGCTGACGGATAATGGCATCCGTTAGCCGTTTACCTGTAATATGTGGCGCTATGCCACGCCGACTGGTTTCGACTTCGGGTAACTCGGGCATCAGTTAACCCAGATAACAGATTGCAATTCAGCCGGTAATTTGAATACCCGGCGGTCATTTAAACGATAAAGCGCCATCATCTCTTCTTCAATGACCAGACGCACCACGATCGGTTCGATTTGCTCTGCGATAAAGACTAGCGCATTGTTACCCTTGGGTAATTGGCTGTATGTCGCCACATCCTGCACCAGCAGTCCTTGCCAGTTGTTGGCTATCAGACTGGCTACTTCATTAGGTGTTTTATCAAGCATCCAGACATTATCTGACATGACAAGCTGGGTGCCTGAGGGGAATTCAATCTGCTTAAGTGTGGATCCTTTGGGGATAAGAAAGGGCTGTTCCCAGGGCGACTGTTCGACCAGATCCGAAGCACTTTCCTCATAAAGTCCACGGTAAACCATCCCGAACACCAGATAAAACGAGACGATCGAGATAATGACAATATTGAGAAACATGCGCTTGTCCATGGAGCGCATTATGAGGGATCTTTTGTATTACAGCAAAGAAAAAGCCCGCTGTTGCGCGGGCTTTCGGAAGTCGAAGGCAAGCAGATCAATTACTTGATTTTAGCTTCCTTGTACATCACGTGCTTACGAACCACGGGATCGTACTTTTTGATTTCCATTTTGCCTGGCATGTTCTTCTTGTTCTTGTCAGTTGTGTAGAAGTGACCTGTGCCAGCACTTGATACTAATTTGATTTTATCACGCATGCTTAATACTCCTACGCTTAAACTTTTTCACCGCGAGCGCGGATCTGCTTGAGTACTTCTTCAATACCCAATTTGTCAACAATACGCATACCTTTCGCAGATAGACGTAACTTTACAAAACGCTTCTCGTCTTCAACCCAAAAACGGTGCGTGTGTAGATTTGGCAAAAATCGACGACGTGTACGATTGTTTGCGTGTGATACATTATTACCTGTAACTGGCTTCTTTCCAGTTACCTGACATACTCTGGCCATTGCTCATTTGCCTCCGCTAGTTTCGACTATGTCCAAACTTTAAATAAATCTTTATATCCTGCTTGCCCCATGTGGCAAGTGGAAGGGCGCACTTTATACCAGATACACCTGTCTGAGGCAAGGGAATGAATGAAAATCAGCGGAATAATTTAACATCGGCCTAAATAAGACCTCTCTCGGCAAAAGAAACGGCTTCAGAGTCGCCAATAATGAGGTGATCCAGCACCCTGACATCCACCAGTGAGAGTGCCTGGATCAGTGTCTTTGTAATACGCTGATCGGCCTGACTTGGCTCGGCAACACCCGATGGGTGATTATGCGCAAAAATGACCGCTGCAGCCTGCCAATCTATGGCGCGCTCGAGCACCCGACGCGGATAAACACTGGCTCCATTAATGGTACCCTCGAACAAAATTTCAAACTCGATTAAGCGATGAGCATTATCCAGAAACATCACTGCGAAGACCTCATGACTCAGGTGACGCAAGCGGCTCATTAGAAATTGGCGCGTTGTGCGAGGATTATCAATCACGGTGTCTCGTTTGAGTGACTCCAATAAACAGCGGCTGGAGAGCTCGAGACTCGCTTGCAATCGACAGAACAAGACCTCACTCACACCCGGAGTTTGTTGTAGCTCGGTCAGACTGATTTGGAATAGCGATCTGAGGCTTTGCCATCGCGCTAATAAATCATGACTCAAGTCCAGTGCCGACAATCCAGAACGGCCACTACCAATCATTACCGCGAGCAATTCGGCATTCGTCAATTTCTCAACCCCAAGATGTAGTAGTTTTTCCCGCGGCCTTTCATATTGGGGTAGATTTTTAATTGTCATCACGTGCTACACAGGTATACTCTTGTCTCTAATTTACTGATGGTACTTTCTGAGACACAATTTGCTATCAGCGATAGCTGATACAAATCGCCATATCAATGAACATTCTTGTAGGAATTAGTGGTGGCATTGCCGCCTATAAAAGCCCGGACCTTGTGCGACGTTTGCGTGAGCACGGCGCTGATGTTCGCGTTGTTATGACCGAAGCAGCGACAAGTTTTATCGGCGAGTTGAGTCTGCAGGCAGTTTCTGGTCACCGAGTGCATAGGCATATGATGGATCCGGAAGCTGAAGCGGCCATGGGACACATCGAACTCGCACGTTGGGCTGACAAGATCCTTATTGCCCCCGCCAGCGCCAACTGTATGGCACAGCTCGCACATGGTTTCGCCAATGACTTGCTGACGACCGTCGCTCTAGCATCTCAAGCGCCACTATATATAGCTCCAGCCATGAATCAACAGATGTGGGCCAATATCGCGACTCAGGAAAATTTAAAGACTCTGATTAACCGCGGAGTTGAAGTGATTGGACCTGGGGTTGGTGATCAGGCATGTGGCGAGGTGGGTGCCGGTCGGATGGAAGAGCCGGCGATGATTGCTGAGCAGATCATGACCTCGACATCTGATCAGTCTTTGCAAGATAAACACATCATGATTACCGCAGGTCCGACCCAAGAGGCGATTGACCCGGTGCGCTATGTAACTAATCATAGCTCCGGTAAGATGGGTTTTGCCCTCGCCGCAGCCGCGGTCAGAGCCGGCGCAAAAGTCACACTCATCAGTGGTCCGGTCACTATTCAGACACCGCTGGGCGTTGAGCGGATAAATGTGACCTCTGCCACAGATATGCACAATCAGGTTATGCAAAATCTTGATACTGTTGATGTATTTATCGGCTGTGCCGCCGTGGCTGACTATGGAATAACTGAACCTGCGTCACAAAAATTGAAGAAAACGGATGATCAGTTAGTACTTACTATGGTAAAAAATCCAGATATAATAGGTACTGTAGCCAATCAGGCAAATAAACCTTACTGCGTAGGGTTTGCTGCTGAAACCAATGATGTTGAAGCCTTTGGCCGCAAAAAATTACAAGCAAAGCAGCTTGATATGGTTTGCATCAACGATGTATCAGACCAAAGTATTGGCTTTAATAGCGATGATAATGAGCTGACGGTAGTCTCTGCCTGCAGTGATGATAGTCAAACAATCACGAAATCATCCAAGCCGCTGATTGCGAAAAAGCTACTGCAACTCATCGCAGAGCAACTAGACTAATTTTTAGTGATTGGTAGTAATAGACAACATCTGTTCAACAGACCGAAGTGTCATTTGCATATTTATAAAGGTAATCCAGCGTGAAAAGAAAAAAGGTAACAGCCCCCCAACCCAAAGATGAGACACAGCAATCCAATAAACGCATGTCTCGAGCCGGGGTAACTCTGGGCAGTATCAGTGGTAAAATTTATCTGTTTGTTGTGGTTATGACTGGATTAATCGCCAGCGCGTTATTCTACTTTGCCATTGTGCAGCCAGAAATCGAACGCAGTAAGCGCTATCTGAATTTAGTTTTTTCAAATTACGCAGAATTAGCAGAATCAAGCATTATTGGTGTTAGTAAACGCCTTGAAGTCATCGCCCGTTCACCCGATGTGATCAAAAGCTTCGAAATTGCCACCCAGCGCAATACTTCTGAACTAGAAGCCACCTTGAAAAAAGTCTTACCCAAAGCGATCGGTGTGCGACTTGTCCCTGTCGGTACACTGGATGTAGACATGAGCTCTGTCCCGCCAATATCTAATGTCACGCTAGAGTTGCTGCGTAATTCAGGGCGTGGCAAAAAACAACCACCGGAAGTGGTTCGTGTCGGACAGCCAGACCAATACATTGCTGTTGTTGAAAACGTCTATGATGCTAATCGCAACCTGCTCGGTTACGTACTGGCGGGTATCGAGGTAGAACTTATCAATGACGGTCTCAGTATGATCCGCTCAATCCCGGGTTATATTGAATTTCGTCAGGAATATTCTGGCACCATTCACACACTTGGCACCTATGGTGATAACAAACTTCGTGTCGGTGAGCCGATCATTATTGCCAGTCTCGATCAATCACTCTGGCAGATGGCCTACTGGCCTGCACCAGAAGAGGACTTTGATGCCGGTAACGAGCAATTCATTTTCATGGGCGGTTTAGTGGTGATCTTCCTCATCGTATCAGTATTCGGCTACGCAGGTTACCGTCGTCTCAATGATACCCTTACCCAAGATGCCTCATCTTTAATGCGCCTCATTCTGGATAATCCTGATGGTGAGATCAAAATCATACCTGAAGCTTTTAAACTCATGATTTTCTATGACATGGCTCATACCCTTCAGCGTACCGCTAAGGTTCGTCTGCAACGAAACCGTGATGAAATCGAGGATGATAAGGCACTGAAATCCGATCTACCGGATGAGATGATTTCAAGTGAAATTGGCCTGCCACCTGATATTTCACAGAAAGTTAAAGCCAGTGAAGGCGCTCAGCAGGCCGCCTCTGACATGCTTGGAGACACGCTTCCTGAAACACCTGATTCAACAAGTATTATCCCGACATCCATTTTCCGTGCCTATGATATCCGCGGCGTTGTCGATGACACCCTGACTGAAGATGGCGTTCGTTGGATTGGTCAGGCAATCGGCTCCGAAGCGTTTGATAAGGGTGAACAGTCGGTAATTGTTGCCCGCGATGGTCGTAATTCCGGTGCACGACTGGTCGAGGCTCTGAAACAGGGCATCATGGCATCTGGACGTAATGTGATTGATATCGGCGTGGTACCAACACCACTTCTATATTTCGCAACGCATTACCTACAATCACAAACGGGTGTAATGGTCACAGGTAGTCATAACCCACCCGAATATAATGGTCTGAAGATCGTGATTGGCGGAGATTCACTGCATGGTGAAGGTATCATGAATCTTTACGACCGCGTTAAGCGACGTGATCTGTTAAGTGGTGAGGGCGAAGAGTCTAACAAAGATCTCATGGCGGATTACATCAATAACATTACCGGTGATGTGGCACTTGCGCAGCCTATGAAAGTTGTCATCGATGCTGGCAACGGCGTGGCTGGTTCAGTCGCACCCATATTGTTCCAAGCCCTAGGCTGTGAAGTGATAGGACTTTACTGTGATGTCGATGGCACCTTCCCGAATCATCATCCAGATCCAAGCAAGCCAGAGAATTTAGAGGATTTACGTCAGGCTGTATTAGCTGAAAAGGCCGACGTTGGATTGGCATTTGATGGCGATGGTGACCGCTTGGGTATTATCGATTCGGCCGGTAACATCATCTATCCCGATCGTCAGATGATTCTATTCTCCAAGGATGTGCTGTCACGTCATCCTGGCTCAGATATCATTTTCGATGTTAAGTGTACACGGCATTTACAACGTGCCATCAAGAATAACAATGGTCGTCCGGTTATTTGGCGCACAGGTCACTCTTTAATTAAAGCAAAGATGAAAGAAACCGGTGCCCTGCTAGCTGGTGAGCAAAGTGGTCATATCTTCTTCAAGGAACGTTGGTACGGTTTTGATGATGCTCTGTATGCCGGCGCGCGTATGCTTGAGATTCTCTCGAACGAAGTGGAATCCTCCGAGCACGTGTTCGGTAAGTTACCAGACTCAATTATCACGCCTGAGCTAAATCTCGACATGGCTGATGATAAGAAATTCAGTTTTGTACAAACACTAGTTTCCGAGGGTAATTTTGCCGGTGGTCGAGTGACAGATATCGACGGTATTCGCGTCGACTACTCAACTGGATGGGGACTGGTCAGAGCCTCGAATACCACGCCTTGCCTAGTCATCCGCTTTGAAGCCGAAACCGAGCAGGATATGACCAACATTCAGGCGGTATTTAAGCAACAGATGTTGCGCTTCGATTCTAATCTGAAACTGCCCTTTTAGCGAGTAATTCTGAATGACTACCAAGCCTTCTCGTAAGCAACAAATTCTGGAGTCTCTGGCTTATATGCTGGAGACTAATCAGGGAGAGCGGATCACCACCGCCAATCTGGCAGCTGAAGTCGGTGTGTCAGAGGCGGCTCTGTATCGACATTTCCCAAGTAAAGCGAAAATGTTTGAAGCCCTGATTGAGTTCGTCGAGGAAACGGTGTTCACTCGCATTAATCGTATTACAGGCAACACGAGCATTGAAGATGATCGTTTGGGGCAGATCCTTACCTTAATGCTCTCTTTTGCTGATAAGAACCCGGGCATCTGCCGAATTCTCACTGGTGAAGCACTCACCGGCGAACAAGAGCGTCTGCGTAAGCGAATTATTCAATTCTACAATCGTCTGGAAACCCAACTTAAGCAGAGTACGCGCGAATGGGCTGCCGCGAATGGTCAGGACCTCAATGCCAATCTAACGGCTGAGTTATTGTTGAATATCATTGATGGTCGCGTGCAGGTTTACGTGCGCAGTGAATTCAGCCGCTCACCCATGGACAACTGGCAGCAACAGTGGAAAAAAATCCATCAAGGTCTGTTGATTGGCGCTGGATTAAAGTAGCTACTGAAGCGATTCTTCACACCATTGACTTGCTCAGATTCACAGAAATCCTCACCCGCTTGAGTTTTCGCGCATCGAACTTCCAGAACAATACTCGCTGAGTCTTCATCACTGTTATTGACACGTGTCATAACCAACGAAAGATCATCATCCTTTTGCGGTTTGCGCATCATTATGGTTAGCTCATTGGCCCACTCTAAATCGGTGGTCGAATATTCACTGGCAAAGCGTAACGCCATAGACCAGGCATTGTCACATTCAGCCTTACCATTACACTGAAATATGGTGTGTTGATTCATCTCACCATCACGGCTTTGTTGGAATCGTCGCAGACGCTCAGCGGCCTTTAGCTCACTAAAGCGGATGATACTGCTGTTGTATCGGTCATTGATAATATCCTTACTTTCTTCAGTGTCTGTGACTTCTTCCTGCTCCTTGGTAATTCGGCGTTGATATTGCTTAATCTCTTTCAGCAGACTCGGACTCAGCTCTTTACCCAGACGCTCGTCACGCGCTGCACGAGTTTGTGCAGCCTCCAGTAACCGAGTGTAGCGACGGATATTTTGTTTCAGCAACATGACATCGCGGTCTTTTGATTCAAGCTCGATATCACGCGCGCGCTCGATATCCGAAATGTCTGTGTAACTATTGATCAGGATGGTATCAAGTCGCTGCTGCTCCAGTTGACGCTGACGCTCTGCCTCTAGCTTTTGCGCTTCGATCTTTTCCTGGCGTAATTGCTCAGCTGTTTTTCTAGGCGCCACAGTCTCTACAACAATCAACATATCGTTGAGAATTTCGTAGCCATTTTGCGACACTTCCGGGGGTAGTGTGGAAGTAACGACGGTCTTGCCGTTCTTGTCCTTGTAGCGATACATCTTGTAGGCCAACAGATCGGTGACCCAGACGAACTGCAATAATACAGCGCTTAAGAAGACGATAATGGGTTTGCGATGTTTAGATTCCATACTGCGATCGATAGTCATTGATTTTACCAACGGTTGAATCATCCTGTCCCTGTTGTACCAGATACTCAGTAATATTTTCAAGCTGAATAATGGCTTTAACAGGTATCCTATAATCTTGTTCGACCTCTTGAATAGCCGATCGTTCACCTTTTCCCTTCTCCTGACGGTCCAGTGCGATGACGACTCCCGCCGCTTCGGCTTCGGCCGCGGCAATGAGATCCATGGATTCGCGGATCGCCGTTCCGGCTGTGATCACATCATCAATAATTAACACTTTACCTGCTAAAGGCGCGCCGACAATTTGACCACCTTCGCCGTGATCTTTGGCCTCTTTACGATTAAAACACCATGGAATGTCGATCTGATGATGCTCATATAGGGCTACTGCAGTGGCTGACGCCAGCGGAATGCCCTTATATGCCGGACCAAATAACACATCAAACTCAATGTTGGCATCAACGATGGCATCGGCATAGGCGCGTCCCAACTTAGCTAAATCGGCGCCTGTCTTGAAATTACCGGCATTAAAAAAGTACGGGCTCACGCGCCCAGATTTAAGGGTAAACTCACCAAACTTAAGCACCTTCTTGGCGATGGCGAAATCAAGAAATTCCTGTTGATACGGCTGCATCCTAATCTCCGTTTATGTGCTGATGTTGCAATTCAATGATGTCTTTAATACCTGATTGCGCGTAAGACAGCATCTGCATTAACTCATCGGGTGAAAAACTACCGTCTTCCGCAGTACCCTGCACTTCAATCAGACCGCCATCTTCTGTCATCACAAAGTTCATATCGGTTTCGCAACTAGAATCTTCTTCATAGTTTAAATCCAGTAATACTTCACCATTGACGATACCCACTGAGATGGCGCCAACCATTTGCTTCAGCGGGTTATGCGATATCATGCCTTTGCCTAGCATCCAGTGCAGCGCATCAACCATAGCGATACAGGCGCCCGATATCGAGGTGGTTCGGGTTCCGCCGTCCGCCTGAATTACATCGCAATCAACCTGTATGGTGTACTCTCCCAAGAGTTTCATATCCACTGCGGCACGCAGTGATCGACCTATCAAACGTTGAATCTCAAGGGTTCGTCCGCCCTGCTTGCCGCGCGCTGCCTCGCGTCCCATACGATCATGGGTTGAGCGCGGTAACATACCGTATTCAGCCGTTATCCAGCCCTGATTTTTGCCCTTCAGAAAACGCGGCACCCCTTCGATAACGCTAGCGTTACATAGCACCTTTGTGTTGCCAAAGCTGATCAGCACTGACCCTTCGGCATGGCAAGTATAGTTACGTTCAATGGTTATAGGACGCAGTTGATCTGCGCTGCGTTCGTCATTACGCATAAAGACTCCGGTAGAAACTAAACAATGGCCTGATTATAGCCTATAAGCATAGTCACGGGGGTAAATAATTCCCCATCAGTGCGCTCTGATCGGGTAGAATAACGGTCATTAACTAACAACGTGATACCAAACTATGATTGCAAGTATGACCGCCTTTGCGCGCCGCCAGGAGCATACCGAATTTGGCACCCTGCAATGGGAAGTACGCTCTGTGAACCAGCGTTTCCTTGACCTGAATTTCCGTCTCCCGGAAGTCGTTCGTCATTTGGAAATGCCCCTGCGGGAAATTATTCGTAATACGCTCAATCGTGGTAAATGCGATATTAATTTAAAAATCACCACCGACAGCAACAAGGCCAGTAGCTTCTCTGTGAATGAGTCCGTCATTAGCTCATTATTAGCAACGCATCAGAAAGTCGCTGAAGTGGCCGGCAATCATGACCACTTAAGCACCCTGCAAATCATGCAGTGGCCTGGCGTGTTGGAAGAGCCTGAAACGGATGAGAAATCACGCGATAACCTTATCCTGTCACTCTTCAAGCAAACTCTCGAGGATTTAATTAAGGCGCGCCACCGTGAGGGTGAAGCCATGAAAGATATCATCCTCAACCGAGTCACCGGGATCAAGGTTCAGCTCGAGGTGGTGAAACCTGCCGTCGCTGAGATTCAAGCCACACAGCGCGCCAAGCTTCAGGAGAAGCTCAGTGAGTTATCGCTCGATCCAGATCAGGATCGTCTCGAGCAAGAGCTCGTTTACGCGGCACAGAAATCCGATATCGCTGAAGAGATTGATCGGCTTGATACCCACCTTGCCGAAATCGAGCGTATTTTGGCTAAAGGGGGATCGGTGGGACGTCGTCTGGACTTCCTCATGCAAGAGCTGAATCGTGAAGCCAACACCATTGGCTCAAAATCCATCAGTAAAGTGACTACGGCGGCCTCTGTGGAGATGAAAGTTTTGATCGAACAGATGCGTGAGCAAATCCAAAACATTGAGTGATAATGTCGGGAACAAATTATCACCAACGAAGTGAGTCACTTTCCCTGTATCTTGCATTAGCAGATGACGCCTTCTACATCCAGCTAGAGCAACAGATCATCGCCTCCGGTCGTGATGGTCGACAAGGCATGCTGCACTATTATGACTATTCCATCCAAACGGCTCAGGCAACGGGACGACTGACTGTACCGGCCGATGGCGCTGACTGGGGCGCGGCATTGTGGTCATTACCTCGTGAGCCTCATGAAAACCAGTCTGTTACAACACAACAAAAGGCCGCCTACTTCACAGAGTATCTGGGCAGATCAGCCTATGAGCACTATCAAGCTGTCTGTGACTCCATGGCCAATTTGACAAAACCATTCATTGATAAAACCGACTGGTACCTGTCAATCATTGCTATTGCCCCCGAGTATCAATCTCGGGGATTCGGTAAGGAGCTTATGAAGCCGGTATTGAGGGAAGCCGATGAGGCGGGTGTGAGCACCTATCTGGAAACGTTTGTCCCCAGAAACATTCGCTTCTACGAGCGTCTGGGTTACGCAGTTATCCGCGAACTATATGAGCCAGTATTAGCTACCCACTATCATCTGCTCAGACGTTCTGCCGGCGGCTGAAAACTCGCAATCCGCCATATATGAGTAATAAAACCAGCGCATAGAACGCGCCGGCACCAGAATATCCTGCACGGTGCTCAATTTTAGCGATCTTTTCATTACGAACCTTTTCTTTGAAGGTACTTAGTTCCTGATTCAGGTTCCTGCGCATATCAGTCATCGCCAAACCAAAACCCTCGGCCGATTGCTGGCGGATCGACTCATCAATTTTAATTGCGGTTGAAGAATCTTCGAGCTTACTCAGTCCCGGCGCACGAAACAGCAACTGACGTGACTTGATATCAAATACAGCGGTATCGACAAATGTTTGCACCCGGTTGTCATTGCCCGGGATCAGATAGGCGCCAACAATAGTCCAGTACAGTAACGAGGAGGTATTTTCTTCTGAGCGGCGCATTTGGTCATACGATACCAGTGCCATGACATCAACATCATACAGACGAGACACGCGATCGAGACTTTCAAAGCCCCCTTCATTACCCAGGTAGGCTGATGGAATGACTTCAATTTTCTCGATGTAATCAAATTGCTCAAACTCTTGTTTCACCTGCTCGAGCAATTGCAGTTGCTGCGACTCATGGAAACCATTTGCCCGCCACTGCTTCGAAGGTACAAATGCTAAACCCACGCGCACTGGCAATTTGATAACCGGTACATCACCTGCATGGGAGCGCCGACCTTGACCATCCGGATACAGAAAGTCGACCAAGCTGGTAGACACGGCATCACGACTCCCACCTTCGTACATCAACATACTACAGCCACTCACGGCCAAAAGCCCGATCAAGCCGGTGATCGGGCGTAAAAATACTGAAATTTTCATGTTAAATATCCACTATTGCGATATCTATAGCATAGCTTCAATGGTAGCTTTTTGTCAGTGATCCGATTGTAAAAAAGTGCTTCATATGTAACATTTCCTGTGCCTTGTCATGCCATGAATGATGTGCGCATTGCGAGCGATTCAGGTACTATAGGCGCAAATCACTTTTGAATGATTATTTATGCAGTCTATTGGTACTTTATTTATTGTATCTGCGCCCTCCGGCGCTGGCAAAACATCGCTACTCAGAGCAATAGCCGAGGAGTTAGATAACTTCGCCATCTCCGTCTCGACTACCACACGCCCAATGCGAGAGGGTGAGATTGATGGTGTGCACTACCATTACACCGACGTTGATGGCTTTAAAGCACGCATTGCTGAAGGTGAATTCATAGAATACGCTGAGGTGTTTGGTAATTACTACGGCACTTCCATCAAAACCGTTCAGGATGCCCTCGGGCAAGGGACTGATTTAGTGTTAGAAATTGACTGGCAAGGCGCGCAAATTGTGCGCGACCGATTACCCGAATGCACTTCAATCTTCATTCTTCCACCATCGAAAGAAGCCTTACAAAAGCGCCTCGAGGGACGGGGACAGGATAATGCTGAGGTCATTGCCAATCGTATGTCCAAGGCTATGGCTGAAATCTCGCATTACAACGAATATGAGTATGTTGTGATTAATGATGATTTTGATATTGCCAAGGATGAGCTGCGAGCCATTATCATCGCCCAGCGGCTAAAGCTGGAAAAACAGCAGCAACGCCAGCAAAAGCTCATTGACGACCTACTCTAACATCAGTACAATGCGCGACTGCTCTAAATATTGATTGGAGAATTAAATGGCACGTGTAACCGTACAAGACGCAGTAGAAGTCGTCGGCAATCGCTTCGACCTTATCCTGCTTGCGACAGAAAGAGCTCGTGATTTGGCCAATGGCACTAAAGAGCCTAAGGTCGATTGGGACAACGATAAGCCAACTGTTGTTGCACTTCGTGAAATCGAAGAAGGCCTGATCAGCAAAGAGATCATGGAACAAGAAGCAAAAGAAGAAAAAGCGCGTCTGGAAATGGAAGCGCTGGAAGTAGAAGCTGCGCGTCTGATTGAATAATATCGAATAACACCCTCTGAGCCCGGAAAAATCACCTCCGGGCTTTGCAAATTCTCGCTAAATCTTTCAAAATCAAATAATCATCACCATAGTAAGATCATATGCTGACTTAATGTCAGGATTGGAGTGACCGTTTGTGTATTTAATTAGTGGCCTTGTCGAACAGCTCGAAACCTATCTCAGCGCCGAACAAATTCAGCTGGTTGAGGATGCTTTTGTGTTCGCCAAAGATGCTCACGAAGGTCAGATGCGTAGTAGTGGTGAGCCCTACATTACCCACCCGGTTGCTGTGGCTAAAATTCTAAGTGAGATTAATCTAGACCATCAGACCATCATGGCAGCACTCATGCATGATGTCATCGAAGATACCGGCGTCACACAAGAGTTAATGACCGATAAATTCGGAGAGTCTGTCGCTGATTTAGTTGAGGGCGTCAGTAAACTGACCAAAATCAAGTTCTCGACCCGCGCAGAAGCACAGGCTGAAAACTTTCGCAAAATGATGATGGCCATGGTGCGAGATATTCGTGTGATCATGATCAAACTGGCTGACCGACTGCACAACATGCGCACGCTGGGTCATCTACGGGCTGATAAGCGACGCCGTATCGCCCACGAAACGCTGGACATTTATGCGCCCATTGCCAACCGGCTCGGTATTTACAACATCCGTGAGGAAATGCAGGTGCTTGGCTTTGCTGCACTGCACCCAATGCGCCATGAAATTCTGGAGGCCGCGGTTAAGAAAGCGCGTGGTAATCGTAAAGAGATCATTAACACCATTCAGCAAGCCATTGTAAAGCAACTTCAAGAGACCAACATCAAATTTGAGGTCTATGGACGCGAGAAGAATCTGTTTAGCATTTACCGCAAGATGCGCAATAAACACATGACCTTTTTTGAAGTGATGGATGTCTATGGTTTCCGCATTATCACCGATAAGATTGACAGCTGTTATCAAATTCTCGGTCAAATGCACATGCTCTACAAACCGGTACATAACCGCTTCAAAGACTACATCGCCATCCCCAAAGCCAACGGCTACCAATCACTCCATACCACACTCAAAGGCCCCCACGGACTCCATGTCGAGATTCAAATTCGAACTGAAGACATGCATAAAATGGCCGAGCATGGTGTCGCTGCACATTGGTTATATAAGTCCAGCACGACCTCGAATCCTGCTGAGATGAAAGCGCGTGAGTGGATGCGTAACCTGATTGAATTTCAGGAAACCGCAGCAGACTCATCAGACTTTATTGAGCACGTTAAAATTGATCTGTTTCCGGATGAAGTCTATGTCTTTTCACCGGATGGCGAGATCATCTCTCTGCCGCAAGGCGCAACACCGGTCGACTTTGCCTATTTTATTCACACCGATGTCGGTAATAGTTGTATCGCCTGTAAGATCGACCGCTCTCTGGCGCCACTGAGCACGCAACTGGTTAATGGCCAAACAATACAAATCATTACCGCACCGGGTGCCAGACCCAATCCGGCCTGGTTAAGCTTTGTTATTACCGGTAAAGCGCGCGCCAATATTCGCCACTATCTGAAAAATCTGCGCGACGATGAAGCCATTAAACTGGGACGTCGGTTGCTTGATAAGGCACTCAAAGGCCAGCGTTTAGAAGCCTTCAGTGAAGAGGACATTGCGCGTGTTACAAAAATAACCAAACATCAGTCGCTCAATGACTTACTCAGAGCCATAGGGCTTGGCTCAACAGCAGCAATGATTGTCGCTCATCATCTGAATCCCGATACTCAGGATATCAAGGATGATGACGCCAAAACGCTGGCGATTCAGGGTACTGAAGGTATGTTGGTAAATTATGCCAAATGCTGCCGACCGATACCCGGCGATCCCATTCTTGGTTTTGTCAGCGCCGGAAAGGGCATTATGGTCCATCGTGATAATTGCAGTAATATTGCTGAAATGCGCGATCAAGAGGATAAAATTATCCCCATGCTCTGGTCCGATGATGTGGCAGGTGACTTCTTGGTCAACATCTGCATTTATGCCAAAAACGAACGCGGGGTTCTGGCAAAGATCACAGCCAAATTAGCCGAGTCAGAAATTAATATTTCAAATATGGAAATCGATGAGCATGACGGCATGCATTATCGCCTGTATTTCATTATCGCCGTGCGCGATCGAACCCATTTAGCCTCAATCATCAAACGCCTTCGCTTAATACCGACGGTCGCAAAGATTATCCGAGTTACAGAATAGGAAACACTCATGTCCAGAGAAATCATTCATACCGATAACGCACCATCGGCCATTGGCACCTACTCACAGGCCGTGAAGACGGGTAATACGGTGTATCTTTCCGGTCAAATTGGCCTCGATCCAGACACCATGGAAATGGTAGAGGGTGATATTAGTGCACGGATTCATCAGGTATTTAAAAATCTCACTGCCGTCTGTGAGGCTGCTGGAGGCTCACTCGATGATATGGCAAAGGTGACTATTTTCCTAACCGACCTTGGCCACTTTGCCACAGTCAATGAAATCATGGCGCAGTACTTCAATGAGCCCTATCCAGCGCGTGCCGCTGTCGGGGTCGCTCAGTTACCCAAAGATACCGATGTCGAAATGGATGGTGTCATGGTTTTAAGTGGTGACTAATTCCACGACTAATTGGCTCACCCATTGGTTCGAAAATCCCTGTCTGGACCTACGCTCCAGCGATGATTTTAGTGCCTGTCATATTCGCAATACCACTTCTCTGCCATGGAGTCGCTTGGTTAATTCAATGCATGAGTTACCCGACAAGCATCAGGTGCTGCAGTTAATCGGTTCATCTGAATCACTCACCGAAGCCACAAAGTTTTTGTCCCCAAAAGGCTATGTGGTTGAGCGGCAAATCCCATCAACACCGGAGTTCTGGCAATGGGCAGAGCAAAATATGATCACAGATTATGGTTGTCAATCAGTGCCCTTGTGGCGCGCTAATCCGCGACTCATTGAGCATATAGATTTAATCGAACAGAGCACACAAGGTCGTCGGGCATTGGACTTTGCCTGTGGCGCAGGTCGTGATGCAGTCTATCTGGCGGCTCGCGGTTGGGATGTTACAGCTTTGGACGTTAAGGCAGATGCACTGAGTCGCTGTCAGGCACTGGCTGATTCGATGAACTGCCCGCTCGAAACAATGCAAGCGGATATGGAATCGGGTGAGGATCATCTGGCTGATCAGACATTCGACATGATCGTGGTGATGCGTTATTTACATCGGCCCTATCTGCCCACGCTAATTGATCACCTGAACGCAGGCGGCGTGCTATGTTACAGCACCTTTATGGTCGGCTGTGAGCAGTTTGGCTCACCTCGAAATCCGAATTATTTGTTGCAACCCAATGAATTGGCTCAGACCTTTCCACAGCTGACTACTTTAGTGAATGAGGAGCACCGCCTTGCCGATGGTCGCCCCATTGCACTATTCCTTGCTCAAAAACCCTAACTGCACAAAAACCTTAATCGCCCTTAACTCTTTAGCGTTAGTAGTCCATCAGATAGTCTGATTTTTCACCCTGTAGTACACCTTGCCAAGAGCCATAAGTTGGGTTGGTCAGCGCAAACCATTTCGTGCCCCAATAGTGTTGATACTCGTCGACCAGCTCAGCGCGTCGTTCATGGGTGATGTTTTTCTTCACATTCGGCAGGAAATCACCAAAATCATCACCAAACAACATCAACACGCGGTACTTATCTGCCAAATATTGTCGGCGCGTTTGCTTTTCCGAACCCCAACCAGCCTGACCTGATTTCAGTAGCACTAGCTCATCATTAACTGA
>CAXRAF010000114.1:0-7693 GCA_964228485.1 Alteromonadales bacterium
GAACCTGAATGTGTTAGTGTCTGTTGAAAATCGCCAAGCTTTGTTGTCCGATCGGCAAATGCGCTCAGCAGTAGTCTGCTATCAGTGAACAGCATCTCTGAATTTAAGCTAAGTTCTGTACTGTCAGGATTATTACACCCCCAAAACCACAAACTACCGACCGTTTTCTCACCGGATTCTGTCCGCTGTTGATTAGTTTCGGTCCGGTGGAGCAACATCTGAGTTTCCATCAGAATCGTTTGCCAGTCGTGCCCCGAGACGCCTGTAGGCAGATGATGTGTCAGATCTTGGCCAAGCACCTGTGCTAACGAAGAAAAGGCCACATCGGCTAGCTCAGCGTGCTCTGGCGCAATAGTAACAATGGCTTCGGCTGGCGCATAAAATGTCAGTGTTAATCCACGCTCAGCAAAATAATCATTAAACGTGGTCTCGATATCGCGTTGCTCATCGGGGTCGAGATGTAATATGTCATTACCCCGGCACAGAATCCCGTTATGTGTCGGTTGCAGGATGACCGGATCAGCACGAAACATTAACTGCTTTGAGCGAAGCTCAACTGGCACTAGCCACGGGACATACTGACGTTGCTGCTCAGTTAAGTGATAGTGCTCTGCATACAGATCGCCTGACTTCAGGTCGGCGTAATCGGCCTGTTTTAATCCTGCAATTAACTGATTATGGGATTGTTTCGCGTCTGCAATAAGGGTTTGAAGCATTGATGCCTCAAATAACCCCGGTACTAGCAGACGTAACCGGGTTGTCATTGACCTGCGCTAATGTTCCTGTCAGCAGTCGCCGCGTCACGCTCAAGCATTTCCAGTAACTTAGCAGGTTCGACAAAGCCAGGTAATAATTTGCCGCTGTCCAGTATGATAGCCGGTGTGCCACTGATGCCGAAATTACGCACTAGATTCATATGATCAGAGAGTGGATCGGCACAGGTATCGGTGCCAAACTGGCGTTTGATTTTGCCATTATTCATAGCTTCATTACGATCATCGGCACACCAGATAGAACGTAACTTAGCATAGGATGGTGAACCAATACCCGCTCGAGGAAAGCCTAGGTATTGAACGGTGATACCCAGATCATTGTAGTTCTCCATTTCCCGATGCAATTGACGACAGTAACCACAATCAACATCCGTGAAAACACTAATTCTATATTTCTCGTTTGCCGCTTTGAAAACAATAAAGTCTTCATTTGATAACTTGGCAATTTCAGCCTTTCGGTACGGGTTTTTCTGAGCATCAATTCGTTCTTTGGTTTGATCTGACAGGCTCACAATCCCGTTGGTGATATCAAATAGTTTGCCATTAAACAGGTAATTGCCATCCTCTGTGATATAAAGTAACTGTCCAGATGCCATGACCTCGTATAAGCCGGGGACTACCGAGGGTGCAATATACTGAATCTGAATTGATGGTAAACGTTGTTCAAGCAACTTCGATACAGCGTCAGTTTTGTCTTTCTGCTCATCCGCGAAAAGCGTTAATGGCCACACGATGAGTGAAACAATGACTAGTTTGAACAATTTCAATGGTCTTCTCCGTTCATGCATCCGGCCACAGCTAACCCCGTGGGTGATGCGTTTTGTGTATTTTCTTCAATCGTTCCTGCGCTACATGGGTGTAGATCTGAGTGGTCGATAAATCACTGTGACCTAACATCATCTGTAGACTTCGCAAGTCCGCACCATGATTCAACAAATGTGTTGCGAAAGCATGGCGTATTACGTGCGGCGAAATCGGTTTCTCAATACCCGAAATTTTAGCGTAATGCTTTATACGATACCAGAATGTCTGTCGGGTCATCTTTTTGCCACGTCGACTGACAAACAACATATCTGATGGCACGTTTTTCAATAAATCAGCGCGATAGTAACGAACATAGTCATTAATCGCCTCAATGGCAGCCTGTCCTATCGGCACCATGCGCTCTTTGTTACCCTTACCAATCACTCGGATAACACCCATCTGCAGATTCACATCGCTCATTTCAACCGAAATTAGCTCACTAATACGCAGTCCACAGGCATACAACAGCTCCAACATGGCGCGGTCGCGACCACCCAATGGATCATCCGCCGGGGTCGCTAGTAACTTATCAACATCCGCTTCAGTGATGGTCTTTGGCAACGCTCGACCAATCTTCGGTGATTCAATCAACCGAGTTGGATCGGCCTCTAACAGGCGCTCACGCACACAATACCGATAGAACTGCCGGCATGCCGATAAAAATCGACTGGTTGAGCGAGGGTTGTATTTGTTTGCCACACGATGCGACAAATAACTCAAAACATCCTGTCGCTCGACAGCGAGTAATTCCTTATTGCACCAACGTACAAACTGCGTCAAATCAGTGCTATACGATTTTAACGTATGCTGACTTAGTCCCTTCTCAAGCCAAATACTATCAACAAAACGTTGTATCAACGCTTTATTAGACTCACTAATCGGCTTTTTGTTACCAGACATATAGGCTCACATTGTAAAAAATCGTGTATCAACACAATTATACAATCTTTAGACAAAAAAAATGCGGCCTGGTAGCCGCATTTCGATGTTTCTCTGGCGAAACTTACTTAGCCAGCTTTTCCTTGATACGTGCAGACTTACCGCTACGCTCACGCAGGTAATATAGCTTCGCTTGGCGAACGTCACCACGACGCTTAACTTTGATGCTGTCGATAAGTGATGAGTACGTCTGGAAAACACGCTCTACACCGACACCATTTGAGATTTTACGTACTGTGAAAGCAGAGTTCAGACCACGGTTACGACGGCCAAGAACAACACCTTCGAAAGCCTGAATACGCTCACGCTCACCTTCGATTACCTTAACGTTTACAATTACGGTATCGCCAGGCGCAAATTCTGGAATATCACGGCCTTCCATTTGTTCAGCTTCTAGCTGGTCAATAATGTTAGTCATTTCTCTATCTCCTGTTCAGCCTCACGGCTGTTTTATTCTGTATTCTGTTTAAATTGTTCGAACAGGTCAGGTCGTCGCTCTTGTGTCCTGCTTATTGCCTGCTCTTCCCGCCATTGGTTAATGTTGTTATGGTTTCCCGACAACAGCACCTCTGGCACTTCCAATCCCTGCCAAGTTTCAGGACGAGTGTATTGCGGTCCTTCCAGCAGGTGATTGCTAAAACTGTCTTGTTGCGCAGATTCCGTATGACCTAGGACACCCGGTACCTGTCGCAGTATGGCATCGAGTACACACATTGTTGGTAACTCGCCACCACTTAGGATGAAATCGCCAATTGACCATTGCTCATCCACTTTTGCCTCTATCAGCCGTTCATCAACACCTTCATAACGACCACAGACAAATATTAATTGCTCTGTGCTGACCGCCGCTTCAATCATGGTCTGATTGACTGGCTGGCCTTGTGGACTCAAATACACCACTTTCGCTTTCTGCCCGGTTGCCTCAAGGCAAGCTGCCTGAGCACCATCGATGGCATCAGCAAGTGGTTGGGCCTTCATTACCATGCCCGGTCCACCACCGTAGGGTCGATCATCGACCGTTCGGTGCACATCCAGAGTGTAGTCTCTGGGATTCCAAAAGGTTATCGTGGCCTTACCCTCAGTGAAGGCGCGTCCGGTGACACCCTGCTCTGTTAAGCTCTGGAACATCTCCGGAAAGAGGGAGACGATACCGAACCACATAAGCACTCCTTAGAAGTCTGTATCCCAGTCCACTGTTATCTGGCCTTCAGAGAGATCCACCGCAGTGATGAATTGCTCCATAACCCATGGTATTAAATGTTCTTTACGACTCTTATCATCTTTGACGACTAAGACATCGTTCGAACCCGTCTCCATCAGACGGATAACGGTTCCAATTAAATCACCGTCTGTGGTGATTACCTTCAAACCGATTAAATCGACCCAATAAAAATCATCCGTGTCTGCATCAGGCAACATATCTCGACTGATGGCTATATCAGCCCCGACCCATGCTTCTGCATCTTCCCTGGTCTCTATTCCTGCTAGCTTGGCTACAAGGGTTTTACCCTGTGGCTTACCAGCCTCTACTTCAATCTCTATCCACCCTTCCTGATTCTTAGCTTTGCCCTTTCGAACCAGCCATGTCGGGTAACTGAATATGTTTTCTCGAGGTCGGGAATGTGAGACACATTTTATCCAACCCTTGATCCCAAAAACGGACGATATGCGTCCGAGGATGAGAAGATTCTTGTCACTGTCTGACATGGGTCAGGATAGTGTTAAATCAATTAAGCAGCAGTTCTTGCTTCTTTAACAAGCTTAGCAACGCGATCAGAAGTTCCTGCACCTTGACCTACCCAGTGATCATAACGATCCAGATCAATACGTAGGCGCTCATCATTACCATTCGCAGTTGGATTAAAGAATCCGATACGCTCTAAATAACGACCATCGCGTGGAGTTCGACTGTCTGCTACGTGAATATGATAAAAAGGACGCTTTTTTGCTCCGCCTCTTGATAAACGAATGGTTACCATGCGTTTTAATACCTCATTAATTTCAATAACTTATCTGAAGTTATTGTCTAAAAAACTTTTACTTCATACAAAGAGGGCGCGATTTTACCGTTATTTATGGCGTTTGGGAAGGTTTTTTAGCTAAATTTTTACGATTCGTAGCATGCGGCAAAATCAGCCTCTTTACATCGCTTTTTTTGCTCGCTCTCGCGCGGAAAGTAACTCGCTGTGGCGCAGATACATCAGGTCGGCAACTTTACGAATAAATTGGTCTTCATAGGCATCCAGATTACCATCAGCCAGGGCGATCTCCCACATATACTGCACCAGACGACATTTCTGATCGAGATCGAAATGCTGATTCAATAATGAAGTGAATTGATGAAAGTCGATAATGTCATTGATTGTGTCGTCGGCCTCATCCATAAGCGCCTGTGTCGCATCACTTGATAAATTAAACTTATCCTTGACGAGCATCTTAATGCGCTCAACCTCGACTTCCTCTATCTCGTGATCCGTGCGAGCAACCTCCAAAAGCAAAATGGTGCTCGCCAATTGTAATTGCTCCTGAAGTTGCTCCTCGGTCTGCGCTTCAGGCTGACCGATGGAGTCTTTGAAAAGTGATTTAAGTTTGGCAAGCATTAACCCAACCAACGCAAGCTCTTACGCCCCGGATAGGTCGCCGCATCACCCAGGTTTTGCTCTATGCGCAGTAATTGATTGTATTTGGCAATACGATCTGAGCGGCACAGCGAACCGGTTTTGATCTGTCCTGCAGCAACCGCTACCGACAAGTCAGCAATAAAGGTATCTTCTGTCTCGCCCGAGCGGTGCGAAATTACCGTGGTAAAACCAGCATCATGCGCCATTTTGATCGCTGCTAGCGTCTCACTCAAGCTGCCAATCTGATTTACTTTGATAAGTATAGAGTTACCTATTCCCTCATCGATACCTCGCTTGAGAATGCTGGTGTTGGTCACAAACAAGTCATCGCCAACCAGTTGAACTTTGTCACCCAGCTTCTCTGTAAGAGTCGCCCAACCTGCCCAGTCATCTTCTGCCATGCCATCTTCAATAGAAATGATCGGATAACGACTCGCAAGATCCGTCAGATAATCTGCAAATTGCTCAGAGGTCATTGAGCGACCTTCTGATTCGAGGTGATACATACCATCGCGGTAGAATTCGGTACTCGCGACATCCATGGCAAGATAGATATCTTTCTCCATTTCATATCCGGCATTGTTAACCGCTTCAGTGATGACCTTGAGCGCATCTTCGTTAGAATCTAAGTCAGGTGCAAAACCACCCTCATCACCGACACCGGTACTCAGGCCACGACTAGTTAGCACCTTACTTAATGCATGAAATATCTCTGCGCCCATGCGTAATGCCTCTGAGAAGGTGCTGGCACCGACAGGCATAATCATGAACTCTTGAATATCAACGCTATTATTGGCGTGCTCGCCACCATTGACAATGTTCATCATTGGTACGGGTAAGGTGTACGTATTTGCTTTGATTTGCTCATACAGAGGCTTACCCGCCTCAGCAGCTTGCGCTTTAGCGAACGCCAGTGAGACCGCCAGTATAGCGTTAGCACCCAGTACTTCTTTGTTCGCTGTTCCGTCTAAATCAATCATGGTTTGATCCAGTGTTTCCTGATCATAATCACGATTTAATAAGGCCGCGGCTATTTCATGGTTTACATGGTTAACGGCCTTTAACACGCCTTTACCACCATAGCGTGATTTGTCACCATCGCGCAGCTCCAATGCTTCGCGTGATCCCGTTGAGGCGCCAGATGGCGATACGCCAACACCGATATGACCTGATTGCAGAACAACTTCTGCCTCTACCGTCGGATTGCCACGAGAATCGAGAATTTCTCGACCAATGACTTGAGTAATAATTGACATGTTATTTTCCTTTATTCATTTTTAATTCATGATGCTTGATAGCGGCCTCAATAAATCCACTGAACAGGGGATGGCCATCGCGTGGTGTTGAGGTGAATTCCGGATGGAACTGACAAGCCAGAAACCAAGGGTGCTCTGGAATCTCGACCATTTCTACCAGGTCGTTATCTATGGATTGACCTGAAACAACTAAACCTTTTGCCGTCATATCATCTAAAAAGACATTATTGACTTCATAACGATGGCGATGACGCTCAACAATCTCTTCTTCACCATATAATTTCCGTGCCAGAGTATCGGGTAGTAGAGAGCAGGTCTGGGCACCCAGACGCATCGTGCCCCCTAAATCGGAGTCCTGATCACGTACTTCAATCACACCATCTTCATTGAGCCACTCAGTTATCAGAGCCACCACAGGATGGGTGGTGTTCATGGTCATCTCTGTACTGTGAGCATCCGCCATACCACAGACATTGCGGGCAAATTCAATTAATGCAACCTGCATACCTAAACAGATACCCAAGTATGGGATGTTATTCTCACGGGCGAACTGGACTGCAGAAATTTTACCCTCTACGCCACGTTCACCGAAGCCGCCAGGTACCAAAATAGCATCTACATCTTCTAATACAGACAGACCATCTTTCTCAATATCCTCGGCATCAATGTATTTAATATTTACTGTGCGTCGATTCTGTAAGCCTGCATGGTGTAATGCTTCGTTAAGCGACTTATAGGCCTCAGTCAAATCGACATATTTACCCACCATGGCAATGGTAACCTCGCCCAGAGGATTCGCTTGCGCATACAGCACCTTTTCCCATTCGGTGAGATCGGCTTGGGGACAATCTAAACCAAAACGCTTCAATACGAGACTATCTAATCCTTGGCTTTCTAATAGTGCAGGAATTTTATAGATGCTATCGACATCCTGTAAGGAAATAACCGCCTTTTCTTCGACATTGGTGAACAAAGCAATCTTCTTACGCTCATTGGTCGGTAGATGACGATCCGAGCGACAAATTAACACATTCGGCTGAATACCAATTGAGCGGAGCTCTTTTACCGAGTGCTGTGTAGGCTTGGTTTTGAGCTCACCAGCTGTGGCAATCCAAGGCAGTAGCGTCAGGTGAATGAACATCGCATTCTCGCGACCTTCCTCGAAGGCCATCTGACGAATCGCTTCCATAAAGGGCAATGATTCGATATCACCTACCGTACCACCAATCTCAACTAATGCGATATCGGCATCACCAGCGCCCTTTCTAACTTTACTCTTAATCTCGTCAGTGATGTGCGG
>CAXRAF010000115.1:0-4491 GCA_964228485.1 Alteromonadales bacterium
AAATCGGTCGTTGCATTCAGATTAGTCTTATTATCCTTGAATCGTCCGAACACCGTTTCAAGCTGTTGCTCAGATTGTGGCTCAGAGAAGTGGCTACCTGATAACACCCTGACACCGTATTTGATGTAGCGGTTTTTATCGGCTTCTGTTTTTATACCATTTACCGATAGGTTGATGTGGATGGCATCGCATAGCAGTTTTATGCCCTGAATAAGCCCACCGTGCTCTTGTTCACTGATGCTGTGTGACAGCGTGCTGTGCTCAAGGATAAGACTATTCAAAGACGAGCCTTTAAGCATCTCAATGGCTAGGAAGCCCGCTCCTTTAAAATCGAGTCCTGACTTGAAGCCTTGTTTATGCGCCTGACGAAGAATGCGTTTACTGGCGTCAGGATCAGATTGGAAAGTCGCTTCTGATACAACCAATTCAATATCTATCTCAGTTGATTTGTTTGTTCCTTGTGACAGATACCTAAACAGTTCTTTGTGAAAAAACTGCTTTTCATCAACATGGATGCGCATTGTCGCGCTAGGATAACCACGCATTTTCCATGCTTCTTGGAGTCGACAACACTCTGAAACTTGCCACCGTAACAGGCGCATGAGTACCTGAGTATTTGCGGTACCTTGATAGAATAATTCGGAATTGACGAGACCGCGAACATCGTGATTCCAATTCATGTCAACATCCACTATTTTAATTCTTCCTGTGGATAGATCGAGGCAGGGTTGGAACGATAGCTCGAGCTGTTCCGCCACGATTGCATCCGATAAATCGCGTTCAAACTCCAGCCGCTCTGTCACCTGCTCCGTGAGTCTGTGCTCGTAGAATTGGAACAAATTTGAGCCTTGCTTCTTAGCTTCGTACATCGCGACATCGGCATTCTTCATCAATTGCTTGGTAGTCTGGCCATCCATAGGATAATGGCTGATACCAATGCTGAGATTAATCTGGTATTCATTGTTACCAACCTTAATCGGCTCTTTGAAACCTTCAATAATTGCTTTAGCGACTCGCGCTGATTGGGCGGCGGTTTCCATATTCATCAAATGAACACAGAACTCATCTCCTGCCAATCGAGCGACCATATCAGTTTCACGAATAATTTCGATGAGTCGATTGGCAACTAGTTGCAACATCATGTCGCCGAAATCATGACCATAGTTATCATTAATTGATTTAAAGCCGTCCAAGTCGATAAACATCAGTGCAAATGGATTAGCACTTCGATGGGCTTGCATGATAGCGGACTCGATGCGTTCGAACAGATAGGTTCGGTTTGGCAGGCCGGTTAGAACATCATGATAAGCCTTATAGGCGAGTGATTTGATTTCTTTATCGCTGGTTCGCGGCTGTTTATCTTCCAGATTAAACCTCAGACGCTCCTGATAACGGCGGATTTTATCTTCATATGATTGAAATTCTTTCTTAATGCCGTCTTGCAATAGCTGCAACTCAGGGGTTTTAGAGAACAATTGCCTGAGTTCCGGGTCCTGTATATAGTCGTCTATGAGTCGTTTCACAGCTATTTATGTATTAGTTTTGTTACAACAATATTATTATTATAAAATTACGACAGTAATTGTACATCTATCGCACTTAAACCAAGTCTATCAAATGGTGAGGCCAAGTTTAAGTCTGATTAATTACAAAATAACGTAATTAATGTCTTATATTTCAAAGTGTAAGCGTCCCCAGAGAGACATAAATAATCACCTTTGTTATAATCGCCGCACTCTAAATTCTGCCACCTGAGTGTGGCTGTAGAAAATGAATTATCAAAAAACAAAATAGTCATAAGAACGACATGGGGATGATCAATGTCAGATAACTATAACAACAAGCCAGGTCTGGCTGATGTAAAACAACTTGGCTTATTTGCTGCAATCGCCAGTTTGGGCTATGTATTCTGGATAGTCGGTGCTATGGAGATGATTGAGCGACTGGCATATTACGGTGTGCGCACAGTCGCTGGCATTTATGCAACCGATGCCAAATCGATTGGTGGTCTGGGTGTTACGGCAACCGATTTAGGCATAATCTTTCTGGTCTGGGCCATCGTGCAATCAATTGTTCCAGCACTGGTTGGTGGATTATCAGACCGTTTCGGTTATAAGCAAACCATTTTCTTATCTACAGTGGTCAAAATTGCTGGCTATCTTGTTATGGCGACGATGCCAACCTTCCATGGTTTCATGATTGGTGCAATCATACTGGCCGCGGGTACAGGTATATTCAAACCGGGAATCCAGGGAACACTCGTCAAGTGTACTAACCGTGAAAATAGCTCCATGGCGTGGGGTATCTTTTACCAAACTGTCAATATCGGCGGCTGGTTAGGACCGCTCGTAGCGGCGCAACTCAGACAACTTTCCTGGGATAATTTGTTCTATGCTTGTGCGATTATCATCTCGCTTAACTTCATCCTGTTACTGACCTATAAAGAGCCCAATATTGAGGAACGTCTGGCCAGAAA
The DNA here is from genome assembly GCA_964228485.1 of Alteromonadales bacterium. Taxonomy (GTDB): domain Bacteria; phylum Pseudomonadota; class Gammaproteobacteria; order Enterobacterales; genus CAXRAF01. The sequence goes on from CAXRAF010000115.1 coordinate 2,477, forward strand.
ACAGCAAATTAAAGAAGGTAAGCTAAAGCAAGATAACCTCATCAAAGAATCATTACGTGAGTTAGCCAAGCCTGAATTATTGGTGTTTTTATTAATCATGTCCGGCTTCTGGTTCATGTTTAATGCGTTTTTCGATGTTCTGCCGCTGCATATACGAGACTGGGTCGACACCTCAACAATTGTGTCTGATCTATTTGGTAAGGACGGTACCACAAGTACTTTCTGGATCTTCATTCTGGGTATGAATAACGAAGGTACCCAAATCATGCCTGAGGGACTGGTTAATGCGAATGCTGGTCTGATCATGCTGACCTGTTTCTTGTATGCTCACATGAGCGGTAAGTTACGTGCAGTCAACAGTATCATACTCGGTACCTTGTTACAGGCGATCACCTTTGTCATGTTTGGCTATGATACAGCGGCGTGGATCATCCTGATTGGTATTCTTATTTTCAGCTCAGGTGAAATGTTCTCATCTCCGAAGTTTTTAGAATACATTGGTAATTTTGCACCAGCAGATAAAAAGGCGATGTACCTAGGTTTTTCGCAGTTGCCACAGGCGGTCGGATGGGCCGCTGAATCTTATATCGGTCCCTGGTTGTATGATAATTTTGCTGCCAAAGACAGTTTGTCACGTAATTACCTGCTTGAGAATGGCCATGATCTGGCTACTGTTCAAGGTATTCCGATCGGTGAGGCATTTACCTATCTTGTGAGTGTGTCATCGGCCTCTGAAGCAGAGATTACCCAGATTCTATATGAAACAAATAACGTCGGATTTGTTTGGGATATCATGGCCATCGCTGCCTTTGTTACGGCGATTGGTTTGTACTTCTATGGCAAGTGGATCGTCAACATTATTGGAGCCAAAAGCTAATGCGTAAGCTGTTGTCTCTACTATTGGTCGTTACAACGCTAGCTATTAGCACATCATTATCTGCTGCGGATAAGGTTGAGTATCGCTTGGATATTAGCAATCCTGATCAGCAGTATGCGGATGTTACGGTGCTGTTCCCAGAGTCTGCGGAATCCTACATTGACGTCACAATGGGGACCTGGCGCACAGGTCGTTATGAGATTTTAGAGCTGGCTAATGGCGTGCGTCATCTTAAAGCCAGTGATACAACTGGAACCAATCTACCGGCCAAAAAGATCAATAAGCATACCTGGCGTATCTACTTGAGTGAGCCGACTAAAGTGGTTGTTACCTATCAGTTGTATGCTAACCAGTTGGAGCTTCGCACTCGCCACATAGACGATACGCATGCCTATCTTGATGGTGTGGCAACCTTCATGTATTCAGCGACATTCATTGATAATCCCCTAGAGATCGATCTGAAAGTTCCTCAGGGTTGGCGCTCACGCTCTGGAATGACCGCAACAGGACGACACGCTTTTGAAGCAGACAACTATCATATTTTAGCCTCATCACCCATAGAGACCGGCTTTCATGATTACTACGAGTTTGATGTATCAGGTAAAACCTATGAGCTCGTCATTTGGGGTAAAGGGAATTTCGATCCGCAACGTATTCTGACTGACTATAAGAAAATGATCCCGATTTTTGGAGATGTCTGGGGAAACTATCCATTTGATCGCTATCTTTTTATCATTCACTCAGCAGATGGTCTTCGAGGGGCAACCGAGCACATTAACTCAACCATTATTCAGCGAGATTCGATGAGCTTTAATGATAAGGAGGAATATCACAGTTTCCTTTCGACCTCTTCGCACGAATTTGTGCATACATGGAATGTAAAGCAATATCGCCCTGAGGGGATGCAACGATATGATTACAGTCAGGAGAATTACAGCTATTTACTCTGGATTACCGAGGGCTCAACCTCGTATTTAGCCGACTTGTTACTCATGCAAAGTGATGTGATTCCACTCAAAGATTACCTCATCAAGTTGGCTAAAAATATAAATAACTATCTCAATAGACCTGGCACGAGTGTGCAATCGGCGACAGAGGGTAGCTTTGACACTTGGATTAATCCTCGTGGGCATCAAGG
>CAXRAF010000116.1:0-10159 GCA_964228485.1 Alteromonadales bacterium
GCACCAACAGCTTGGATACCCAAGATTAGATGATTATCAGCTCGAGCGACAATACGCACAAAACCACCATCACGACCAGCCTGTTGCGTCATGGCTTTACCAATAGCAGCAAATGGGAATTTACCAATGGTAATATCATAACCCTGATCGCGTGCTTCATCGGGTGATAAACCAACGCTAACAATTTCAGGTTCAGTGAAACAAACAGCAGCAATGGCTGTTGGGTTAAATGGTGTTTTGTTACCAGCAATGGTCTCTGCAACCGCTTCACCCATGGCCGATGCTCTGTGAGCTAGCATCGGTTCACCTGTGATATCACCAATCGCCCAGACATTGTGCATTGCTGTCTGGCAGTATTCATCGACCTTGATAAATGGACCATCCATATCGAGGCACATGTTACTCAAGCCCCAGCCTTGTGTGTTAGGTCGGCGACCAACAGTCACAAGCACTTTATCGGCAGCAACTGTTTCAATTTTTCCAGCAGCTGTCTCATACGCAAGCTCAACACCATCATCTGTATCAGTAACAGCTTTCGCCTTACATTCTGTTAGTAGCGTTGTCTTATGCTTTTTCAACCAGTTCTTAACCGGTTTGGTTAGCTCAGTATCATACTGTGGCAGGATGTTTTCTGACGCTTCAATGAAAGTAACTTCTGAGCCAAGCTTGCGGTAAGCAATACCCAACTCAAGGCCAATATAACCTGCGCCAATAATAGCGAGACGCTTAGGCACTTCTGGTAAAGACAAGGCGTCGGTAGACGTGATGATATGCTCTGAATCGCCTAAGAAGGGCAGTTCTACTTCAGTAGAGCCGTTCGCTAAAATAACGTGCTCTGCTTCAATTTTGACTTCACCTGTATCGGTTTCGACAACGCAGTTTTTACCATTAGCAAATGTCGCCCAACCTTGAATGCGCTGAACTTTGTTCTTCTTCAGCAGCGCACCAACGCCGTTACTTAGTTTATCGACAATGCCATCTTTCCAAGCAATGGTATCGGTAAAGTTTAATTCAGGAGCACCCGTTGAAATACCTAACGATGACTTCTTAGCATGGTCAGTAATTTCTTCAAAACGAGAGGCAGCATGAATTAATGCTTTTGATGGGATACAGCCTTTAATTAAACAGGTGCCTCCAAAGCGATCGCCTTCAACAATCACGGTATCTAATCCGAGTTGACCACAACGGATTGCAGCTACATAACCACCAGGGCCAGCACCGACGACAAGTACTTTAGTTTGAATAGTTTCCATGGCTTATTCCTCAATAAACAATGTGGCCGGTGATTCAAGTAGTGACTTTATCTTCTGGATAAACAGAGTTGCTTCCCAGCCATCAATAATTCGATGATCGAATGATGATGATAAATTCATAATATCTCGTGGAATAAAGGCACCGTCTTGCCATACAGGTCGCTTGGCGATTTTGTTCACACCAACAATCGCAACTTCAGGTGTATTGATAACAGGCGTATGAACTAAACCGCCCATTGGTCCAAGACTGGTAATTGTAATAGTTGAACCATTGAGCTCTTCAGCTTTGATACCACCTTCACGTGCAGCACTTGATAAACGCTTGATCTCATCGGCTGACTCCCACAATGATAAGGCTTCACTGTGACGAACAACCGGCACCATTAAACCTTTATCAGTTTGTGTCGCAATACCAATGTGTGCAGCTGCGTATTGTTCAACAATATTATCGACATCGTTGTAACGACTGCTCATTTGCGGATACTCACGCATTGCGACAACAATTGCGCGCATGATAAATGGTAATACTGTCAGTTTAGGCTGTCCTTCTTTACGTTGAGCATTGAGCTTTTGACGTAGTGCTTCAAGCTCAGTGACATCAATTTCTTCAACATAGGTAAAGTGAGGAATACGCTGTTTGGCATCTTGCATGACTTGAGCAATCTTGCGACGTAATCCAATGACAGGAATTTCTTGCATACCAGTCAGTGCAGTTCTTCCAGAACTTGCCACCGGTTGTGAATCACCTGCAATGAATGCATCGAGGTCATCATGTGTAATTCTGCCTGCAGGACCAGTGCCGTGAACTTGGCGTAAATCGATACCAGCATTACGTGCACGTTGTCTAACTGCTGGAGCTGCGATTGGCTTTTCACCTTCAGCTCTTGGTAATGGTGCTTTCGCTGAAGGGGCTTTCGCTGTGGGGGCTTTCGCTGAAGCAGGTCGCGTGGCAGGCGCAGGAGCTGGTTTAGTCTCAACTTGCTTAGCCGGTTCCGCAGCAACTGGCTTCTCGGCTGCTGGTTTTTCAACAACAGGCTCAGGTGCAGCATTAGCAACAGGTGCGGCATTGGCTGGCTCGTCCGGACTGACATTTGCTTGCGCATCATCAGTGTGGAGACGCATGAGTTCGGAGCCAACTGCCATCATCTGACCAGCCGGAGCGCCAATAGCAATTACTTCGCCATCAACTGGAGCAGGGATCTCAACACTGGCTTTATCAGTCATAACGACGCAAATGACATCATCTTCTTTGATCATATCGCCGACAGCAACAGGCCATTCTAGAATCTCGACTTCAGCGATACCTTCACCAATATCAGGAAGTTCGATTCGATAGTTTCCTTTTACAGACTCTTTACCTTGTTGTGTATTGGTCATCTTATTGCTCCATTACTTGTTGCAGGGCGCGTCCAACGCGCGCTGGTCCTGGGAAATAATCCCATTCTTGTGCGTGCGGGTAGGGCGTATCCCAACCAGTGATTCGTATGACAGGTGCTTCCAGATAATGTAAGCATCGCTCTTGAACGATCGTGATAAGCTCAGCACCATAACCACAGGTCTTGGTTGCTTCATGAACAACCACACAACGACCGGTTTTCTTAACTGATTGCTCAATGGCTTCTTCATCTAACGGTAGCAAGCTACGTAAATCGATAATCTCAGCATCAATGCCAGTTTCTTCAGCGGCCGCTTCTGCAACATGAACCATCGTGCCGTAGGCAAGTACAGTTACTTCTGATCCGGGACGTGTGATGTTCGCCTTACCAATTGGCACAGTGTAGTGACCATCGGGTACTTCACTCAACTCATGACTCGCCCAAGATTTAACTGGACGATCGTGATGGCCGTCGAACGGACCGTTGTAGAGTCGCTTAGGCTCTAAGAAGATCACTGGATCATCGTCTTCAATGGCACTAATCAACATACCCTTAGCATCATATGGGTTCGATGGAATGATTGTTTTCAAGCCACTAATGTGGGTGAAGATGGCTTCAGGACTCTGACTGTGTGTCTGGCCACCGAAGATACCACCACCTACTGGCGTTCTGATTGTCAGAGGAGCCGAAAACTGGCCTGCTGAACGATATCGCAAACGTGCGACTTCTGAGGCAATTTGGTCATAGGCCGGCAGAATGTAGTCTGCGAATTGAATTTCCGGGACAGGACGCAAACCATAAACCCCCATACCGACAGCGGCGCCGATAATACCTAGTTCACTAATAGGGGTATCAAATACGCGTGACTTGCCGTACTTCTTCTGCAGACCATCGGTAGCGCGGAATACACCACCGAAGTAGCCGACATCCTCACCGAACAATACTACATTGTCATCTTCGGCCATTTTAACGTCGAGTGCATCACGAATGGCTTCGATCATATTTCGTTTAGTCGTAGACATAGTTAAACTCCTGCCTCCTGACGTTGTCTGCGCAGATGATCTGGCATTTCCTTAAATACGTGATTAAACATTTCATCCGCACCGGGATGTGGGCCTTTACTCAACGTGCCATAGGACTCGGCTTCTTTGACTGCTGCTTTGACCTCGTCTGTGAGTGCTTCAGTCATGGCTGTGTGTTGCTCCTCATCCCAAATGCCGCGTTTGATCATGTAGCCTTTGAGACGATCAATTGGATCGCCTAATGGCCAATCGTCATAATCATTTACTGGACGATATTTGCTTGGATCGTCCGCTGTTGAGTGTGCTCCTGCTCGATAAGTAACCCATTCAATTATGGTAGGTCCTAAGTTACTTCGCGCACGCTCAATTGCCCATCGAGAGGCTTCATACACAGCGAGGAAGTCGTTGCCATCAACACGTAGAGCAGGGATGTTGAAACCGTGACCACGGCATGCGAAATTCGCCGCTTCTCCACCGGCTAAACCTTGGAATGAGCTAATCGCCCATTGGTTGTTCACCACATTTAATACCACCGGTGGCTTGTATACAGAGGCAAATACTAGACCGGCGTGGAAGTCTGACTCGGCTGTTGAGCCATCGCCAATCCAGGCGGAAGCGATTTTAGTATCACCTTTAATCGCTGAGCCCATGGCCCATCCAACCGCTTGAATGTATTGCGTTGCCAAGTTGCCGGAAATTGTGAAGTAGTCATAGTCATCAAATGAGTACAGTACAGGGAGAGAGTGTCCTTTCAAATCATCTCGGGAGTTACTGAAAATCTGGTCGATCATTTTGACTAACGGAATGTCTTGGGCAATCAGCAAACCTTGCTGGCGGTAGGTAGGGAAACACATGTCTCCTTTGCTTAGCACCAGACGTTGAGCGATGGCGACCGCTTCTTCACCAGTACACTGGGCATAGAAGGATGTTTTTCCTTGACGTTGTGCCTTGAGCATCCGGTCATCAAGAATTCGCGTCTTGACCATTGCTTTGAGCCCCTTGATTAAAATTTCTGGCTCGAGCTCAACCGCCCAATCACCAACAGCATCATGATTATCATCTAGTACACGAACCAGACCAAAGGCCAGGTCATGCATGTCTTGGGGGGATGAATCTATGGGAGGACGACGCAGTTCGCCAGCGTCTGAGACGTTCAGGTAACTGAAATCAGGCTTGTCACCGGGGCGAGATAAAGGCTCTGGAACGTGAAGACTTAATTTAGTCGGTTCAGTCATACAAATAGTCCTTCTGTACATCATAACGAACAGTGCAAATACACTGTTTAACTGAGACGCGATACTAGCATATGTTAGGCGATTTTTCCTGCTAAAAAGAGGCTTAAAATTTTATTAAAATGATATAAAACACCAATATATAGCTTTATATTAAATATATGTGCTAATATATGAATGAATATTGATTAATAGGGTTAAGGCGATGGGTGTCTCTGAGTTAGATAATGTTGATATTCAGATTTTAAAAATACTGCAAAACGATGCCGCCATTTCAAATGCTGATTTAGCTGACAAGGTATCACTGTCTCCATCGCCCTGTGCTCGACGAGTGCGTTTGCTGGAGGAGAAGGGTTACATTCGACAGCAGGTAACCCTTTTGGATAACAAAAAGCTTGGTCTCTCAGTAACCATGTTTGTGCAGATCACACTCTCTCGCCAGCGTAAAAAATCACTTGATGCTTTCGAGCAAGAAATTATTGCTTGGCCAGAGGTGATGGAATGTTATTTGATGACCGGTGATATTGATTATCTTGTCCGCGTGGTGTTGCCAGATTTAGATGGCTGCCAAAAATTTCTGGATAAATTAACCGATGTCGATGCTATCGGGCATGTGCGCAGCAGCCTGTCGCTAAAGCAAGTCAGATATAAAACTGAAATCCCATTGGAGCATATCAATCGATAATAAGCCTATGTGCTCGGTATAAGACACTGAATTTGCCGCAATTATCACTGCTAGAGGTTTAGTTCGGTATCGAACTTATTTATAATTCGCCATTGTCGATGACTCATGAGAACTTGAGCAAAGTTAAGTTTCGAAGAGAGTCATCAATCGTAATTTAAATAAGATATGTGTAGTTGCTAATGACGAACCAGATCCCCTACATGACCACCAATGAAATTCGCTCACGATTTTTGGATTTCTTTGCTCGTAATGACCATCAAAAAGTGGCCTCTAGTCCGCTTGTACCCGGTAATGATCCAACCCTGCTATTTACTAATGCTGGCATGGTGCAGTTTAAAGATACATTTTTAGGTACAGAGCCACGCTCATATGTCCGAGCGACGACATCACAGCGTTGTGTCAGAGCCGGTGGCAAGCATAACGATCTCGATAATGTTGGTTACACGGCTAGACATCACACCTTCTTCGAAATGCTCGGAAACTTTAGTTTTGGCGATTATTTCAAAGAGGATGCTATCCGTTTGGCATGGGAATTCTTGACTGAAGAGTTACAACTGCCAACTGAGCGCCTCTGGGTCACGGTTTATGAAGATGATGATGAAGCAGCAGATATCTGGTTCAACAAAATAGGCATTGATCAGACGCGCTTCAGCCGTATGGGTGAAAAAGACAACTTCTGGTCAATGGGTGATACCGGTCCATGTGGCCCTTGTTCGGAGATCTTTTTTGACCATGGTCCTGAGGTTGCTGGTGGTCCTCCGGGCTCACCTGATGAAGACGGTGACCGATACATTGAAATCTGGAATCTGGTTTTCATGCAGTTTAACCGCTCTGCGGATGGCGAAATGACCCCATTACCCAATCCTTCGATTGATACCGGAATGGGGCTCGAGCGAACAGCAGCGATCATGCAAGATGTGCACAGTAATTACGAGATAGATTTGTTTCAAAAGCTCATCGACGCATTGAAAACCGGTAATAACTTGCAAGATATCAGTTCTCCAGCTTCGTTAAATGTGATCGCCGATCATATTCGTTCATGCGCTTTCTTAATAGCAGACGGTGTTATTCCTGCCAATGAGGGCAGGGGATATGTGCTTCGTCGCATTATTCGTCGTGCGATCCGTCATGGTCATAAGCTAGGTATTGAGCAGAACTTTTTCTATAAGATGGTTCAGCCTCTGGTGGAGTTAATGGGTGAGGCTTCGCCCGTCCTCGCTGAGCAGCAAGCGCATATCGAAAAGTTACTACTGCGCGAAGAAGAGCAATTCTTGCGTACGCTGGAAAATGGCATGCGCATCTTCGAAGCCGAAACATCAGACATGTCAGATAATACCATTCCAGGAGAATTAATCTTCAAACTGTATGATACCTATGGCTTCCCAACCGATTTAACCGCCGATATTGCACGTGAGCGTGATTTGGTCATGGACTTGGATGGCTTTGATGCCTGCATGCAGATTCAGAAAGACAAGGCGCGTTCAGCCAGCAAGTTTGGTGCTATCGACAATGATGGTCTGGATTATGAATCGCAGACGGCATTCGAGGGCTATCAACAGACTGCAAACGAAGCTACTATCCTTTATCTTGCGAAAAACAATGGTACTGTCAGTCAAGTCAGTGCTGGTGACGAAGCGGCGATCGTACTAGACAAAACCCCGTTCTATGCTGAGTCAGGCGGTCAGGTGGGAGATACTGGCGTTATCTCAACTGACTCCATGTCATTCACTGTTCAGGATACGCAAAAACAACAGGATATGTTCGTTCACTACGGTCGTGTCACCGAGGGAAATCTCGCTGTTGGAGATTCTGTGTCCTGTGTAATAGATGCAAAAAGGCGTCAGGCGATCAAAGCAAATCACTCAGCAACACACCTAATGCATGCCGCACTGCAAAAAGTGCTCGGTAATCATGTTGCTCAGAAGGGCTCACTGGTTAATGAAAATTATCTGCGCTTTGATTTCTCACATACGGATCCTGTTACAGCCGATGAATTAACAGCCATCGAGCGTTTGGTGAATGATGAAATTCGTGCCAATAGTCCGGTGGATACAGAATTAATGTCACCCGATGAAGCACAAAAAGCAGGAGCCATGGCTCTGTTTGGTGAAAAATATGGCGATCTTGTTCGTGTTTTAACGATGGGTGATTTTTCCAAAGAACTGTGTGGCGGCACCCATGTGAGCAGTACCGGTGACATCGGATTATTCCGCATTACTTCCGAAACTGGGATCGCTGCAGGCATTCGACGAATTGAAGCCGTAAGTGGTGCTGGTGCTGTCGAATATACCTTGTCACAACAGCACACATTGCAGGAAATTTCCTCACTATTAAAAACCGATAGTGATCATGCAGTCGACAAGATACAACAGCTGCAGACCAAGGGTAGGCAATTAGAAAGGGAAATTGACAAGCTCAACGCGCGTATTGCTAGCGGCTCTGGTTCAAGTCTTGAGGATGATATTCAAACCATAGGCGAGCATAAATTATTGGTTACTCGCATTGATGATATTGAGCCAAAGGCGCTTCGTGAGACGGTAGATAAGCTCAAAGATAAGATACAATCAGGTATCGTTTTAATGGCGACAGTTCGCGGAGAGAAGATAAGCCTTATCGCAGGCGTGACTAAGAATTTAACCAGTGAATTGAATGCGAGTACAGTAGTGAATCATTTGGCTACTCAGGTGGGTGGCAAAGGCGGCGGTCGTCCTGATATGGCGCAAGCCGGTGGAGATGATATTGCTGCACTTGACGGTGCTCTGAACGATACAAAAACCTGGCTGATAGACTCTCTAAATGCTCTTGTGAATTAATTTATCCGAATAAAATGGGTAAAATTTCCACTTAGATGTTCATTTTTTTGTAACATCGGCATAGAATAAGATAATTATGTCGCAAATCTTAAACTAGCGACTCTTTGAATTATATAAATATCAATTCAAAGCGAATAATACAAGTGAGTGACCGGAAGTCTCTCATACAAGGAGCGGACCACATGCTAATTTTGACACGAAGAGTTGGTGAAACATTGATGATCGGAGACGATGTCACTGTCACTGTCTTGGGCGTTAAAGGTAATCAAGTCAGAGTCGGAGTTAATGCGCCGAAAGAAGTTTCTGTGCATCGTGAGGAAATTTACCTCCGAATACAGGGTGAGAAAGAGGGTAATGAGCCAAACGGTAACAAATAAACCCGCGCTTATTAGTATTCATATCCACTCACAGAATTAATCCAAACAAGCTATTGCATTTTGCACTGAATCAGGTATATTTCAGCGCTCGTGGAGAGATGGCCGAGCGGCTGAAGGCGCTCCCCTGCTAAGGGAGTATAGGGTTTGTAGCCCTATCGAGGGTTCGAATCCCTCTCTCTCCGCCATTATTTCAAAAGGTCCACTGGGACCTTTTTTTATTTGTAGGCTCAGAAGACGCCTCAACAGGATTTCGTCTGATACTCATTTTCTGAATTACCCTTGATCCAAACCAGTCGAATTTGCGTTAAAAGCAACGGTTAAAACACAAAAATATATCTAAGTGAACTACTCAAACCTCTTTAAGTCCCTCTGTTTTTCATATTTCCTTCTGTTATCAGCACTGTTGAGTGCCGATGATTCAGATGAGAGTATGAAGTCTGAACCAGATGACAATATTATCGTTACTGTTGCAAAGCGAACTGAGCATGCTGCTGAGGATTTAGCCCTATCCGTTAGCGTTATTAACGAAGAGGCGTTGAGATTAATCAATCATAGGCACATACAGGAAGCCCTCAATCGGATCCCCGGAGTCAATTTTCATCGTGGTGATGGCCAGGAATATTTGCCGTCGATCCGCTCGCAAGTCTTTACCGGTGCGGGAGCCTGTGGTGCTGTGTTAATTATGGAAGATAATATACCGCTACGTCCTATGGGGCTCTGTAATATTAATGAGTTATTCGAGGCAAATACCGAATTAGCTTCACAAATTGAAGTTATCCGTGGTCCCGGTACGGTTTTTTATGGCTCAAATGCAATACACGGTGTGGTAAATGTGCTGACACCATCGCCCGAGCAGGGTGGGAGGCTGTCATTTGAGGTCGGAGACGATGGTCTTTATCGTACACAACTCAACACAGGCCATGTTACTAGCGATCATGGGTTCAATATTTCTGTCAACGGTACAACCTATGATGGTTGGCGTGAGGCGTCATCCTATGATCAGCAGAAGATGGCACTGAAACATGAGTATCAAGGCAGCGAGTGGCAGATAACGACTGGGTTAAGTTTGACTAATTTAAACCAGGAGACAGCAGGTTACATCGTTGGTGAAGACGCCTACCTTGATCCGGCTTTGACAGTTATAAACAACGATACTGAGGGGTTTCGTGATGTCATGTCCATGCGGCTGTGGTCCCGAATAGAAACATCACTAGATGACAATTCTGAGTTAACGTTCACGCCATATGTGCGCTCTTCAGACATGACATTCATGATGCACTTTTTACCCGGCGATCCGGTTGAGGAAAATGGTCAGGATAGTCTCGGTATACTCACAAATTACACCTATGAGATGACTGACAGTACGACACTGAGAAGCGGAATTGACTTCGAAACTGCGCA
>CAXRAF010000117.1:0-18483 GCA_964228485.1 Alteromonadales bacterium
GACTTCTTGCGCCGCCATAACTCTCCTCGCCAATGCCCCTTTCTGAGCACGGTTTGCCACATGGCATCATAGCGCTTCTCATCTTTTCGCCCTGCGCGTAATAAGCGAGGACTCTTGCCCAAGATGTCTGACTCTGTGAAACCTGTCATTTTGGTAAAGGATGAGTTGACCATGCGGATCAGGCCATCGGCATCGAGAACCAAAATCGCATCACTTGAGGCCTCAAATACCACCGCCGCTTTACGTAGTTCATCATCCTGTATTCTCGCTCCAGCACCATCTCGAAATGAGAATATGATACCGCTAGCTACCCCACCGGATGTGGCTGCTCGAGCTGATACCCTGCACCAGAAAGATTGGTTATTCTGACGGAGCAGTTTTAACTCGGTCTCATAAATGCTATCTCGGTTTAGCACTTCGACGACTTCATCAAGGATATCCGCACCACCCGACCGGGTCCGAAATACTTCTGACCATGACTTATTGTTCACCCTAGAATCATGAATATTTAGTAGATTTAACAATGCTTGGTTTGCGCGGATAACCTGGCGGTCTTTAACCAGCGCCAACCCGATAGGCGCATTATCCAACATCATGGTTTGCTCATCCCTGACGCGTTCTAACTTATCACGCAAAACACGTTTAGCGGTGATATCCTCAAACACGATACTCCATACCTCTGTACCATCAGATGTCAAAGCAACTGAGGAGACACTCATCAATACCCAGGCAAAGTGTTTGAATTCATTTTCAACCAGAAACTCTTCCTTCCAGTTAAATAAATCACCTTGCTTTTGGAGTGATTCGGCATAGAACTTCGCGACATCGTGACTAAACAAATGAGAGAGGTTTTCTCCGACGATGGTAGAGTGATCAACAGCAAAGAATTTCAATGCAATGGGATTAGCGAATAAGACCTGACCCTCGGCATCGAGTATCAGCATGCCACCGGGGAAATTGTGGAACAAACCCTGAAGCCAATCACTATCGACATCGAGTTTTATCTCGTCGATCGTTTCATGGTAAGTCTGGCGTTGATGCAGGAATAACCAAACCAATAACCCGCCACAAATAATGAGCTCAAAAATGACGAATGGGTTCGCTGATCCAAGCGTATAGTAGCTATAGCCCACCCATACGCAGGCAATGGTCACTAATACAACTAAGATGTAAAATATTTTTGAACTAGTGTGCATGATCGATGACATCCGACTAAGCAATCCATTAGTATAAATTAGTTATTCCTAATAGTCGAAACCCTTTCGCTCAGCTCAATTCCTTCAAATGCAAGCCTTGGAAGAATTGGCTCATAAAATTTAGCAGTCATAGGCAATAATACGCCCGTGTCTGTGAATTCTTTAGTCATGATCATATCGACCATAATAGCGGCAGGGGTACCAACCGTTTTAGCCATTGCACTGAAGCCATCAGGATCTCCCTCCAAAACGAGGGTTGATGTTCTTAGTAACTCATCGCCAGCCTCGTTTTTAGAGCGAAACTGGTGCTGCATGACAACCATGTCTGACTCAGTTTCAGTATAGACCAACTTTTCTGTTAGTAAGGCACAAAAGGCATCGAGAATTGTGTCTGCCTCAGGAATGTGATGCGTTTCACCTAATAGGTCTAAATAATCCATGGCATTACGCTGAGGCTCTGTCAGCGATGACTTGAAATCAGCCATGGATACCGATAAATGGCTGGCAATATAATCAGCCCATGGCTTGTTGCACCAAGTCGTAATAGTATCGGTCTGATCCAATAACCCGATACCTTTGAATAACTGCATTATTTCACAGAAACCGGGATAACGAAGTGTTCCTCTCAACACCTTGCTAGCCTCTGGAATATCATAACTCGCAACATATGAGGTCGAGTCACGATTGGCATAGCCTTCCAATTCGAGATCATCAGAGACCTTGACCATTTCCGTTGTCGTCAGTAACTCGGCAGCAGGAATAATTTGCTCGCGGCCATTATTGATATATTTGGCATCATTAAGAGCTGCCAATAATACCGACTTGGGCGACCATGAAAACTTGTATCCCAAGGGGTTGTTGTTAGCTGACACAGCCGGTATGCCGCCACACCATGAGACGAAGGAATCTAATTTCTCACCAGCTTTATGGATATCATCGAATATTTTTCGTGCCGACAGATGATCAATGCCTGGATCAAGCCCTATTTCATTGATGATTGTGACACCCGCTGCTTTAGCTGTGGCATCCAGAGAGCGCATTTTCTCAGTTTCATAACTCGCCGTAACCAAACTGCGAGACTCGGCAATACAGGCCTCAGCAACCCGCTCGTGAAATATGAATGGTACAAAGCTGACCACCATATCATGCTGACGAATTGCATCAGACAGCGCCTTACTATCAGATACATCGAGCTCGATAGCATCAACCCCGTGGTAATCATTCGCGATGGCTTGGGATTCTGCAAGTAAGTAACTGGCAATGGTGATTTGGTAGTGTTTGCGATGTAAATAATCAACTAACGGGGCGGCAACAAAACCAGCGCCCAGGACAAGAATTGTATTCATTGTTACCCTTTTATTTATTATGTTTTTGTAAGGACTTTAAAACTGGTTGGCACAACGCCTCACCGAGATGGCCGCAGCGTTCAGGTGACCAGCCATAATCTGGATCGGGTAAATCCAGATTGTCTTTGAATGGCATTTCCAAAGTAAAAGAAACACATTTAAATCGCTCACCGACCCAAGTAGTCGCCATCGACAGGTTGGCTTTACCAGGTTCATCTTCTGGATACCCATGTTGTGTTTGAAAATCAGGGCTGGAAAGCAAAAATTGTTCAATAAAGTAACTTTGCTTGGCATGATGCTCATCATCATAGGACGGTATACCCTCACATCCAGCTAAGAAGTTGTAAGGGATCGCTTCATCGCCATGAATATCAAGAAATAGCTCGACACCGGTCTGCTCCATCATATTGCGAACCAGAAGTACTTCCGGGCTTTTTTCCATGGTCGGTGAGAGCCATTCACGGTTGAGATTGGAACCAACGGCATTGGTGCGTAGGTGACCTCTGACTGAGCCATCCGGATTCATGTTCGGCACAACATACACTGTGGCCTCATTGAGAATGGCCGAAGCCACAGGATCAGTATCATCCAACAGACGCATCAATAACCCCTCAATCAACCACTCTGCCATTGATTCTCCGGGATGCTGCCGAGCGATAATCCACACAGGGCGTTTATTATTCTCAGCTTCTGTACCGTCACTCCTATTGATGATAGCCACAGTCATATCACGGCCATCAAGTGTCTGGCCAAGATGTTTCAGTTTGCATAGTGGCGATTCTTGACATGCCTGCAATAAATCCTGATGCCGCTCATAACTGTATGGGGCAAAGTAGGCGTAATAAATGACTTCCTGTTCATGTATGTGATTGATGACCAACTGGCCGTTTTCATACGTCGTCGGAACACGAAACCATTCATCACGATCGTATGATGCTACGGCCTGATAGTCTTGCCAGCCATCGACATAGGCAGATCCAGCGGCATTCTCGATGGTAAAGCGGTATTCACGCATAGCCGACGCATGAACTTTAAAGTGAAACCACTGATAGAATTCTGATTCATTATCATGCTTTATCGCCAGTCTGACATTACTGGGATCTGAACTATCGATGACCCGAATATTTCCACTATCAAAGTGGTCGGTAATGTATACGGCATCTGTCATGGCGGTTTTCTCGTGAGTAGCAAATATAGCCGCTAATCTATCAGGCATAGTGTGAAAAGCAAGGTTTAAAACAAATATTATTTCGCCCAAACCTTGAGAGTCCTGTTGGCTGTCACTATCATACAGACAGGTAACTTAGATAAGAATAACTGGAAATCGCTATGACACCCAAACCCAACCAAGAAATGCTCGATGAAATTCGTGATAATTTCGACTACTTCGATCGTGACAACAATGGCCAGATCGATGTCAATGAGTTCACCAAGTTACTTCAGGTCATCGACCCGAATGCCACCAAACAACAAGCCGAAGACGGATTTGAATTCATTGATACAGACAACAATGGGCATATCGATTTAGATGAGTTCATCGAATGGTGGCAAACTCATTGGTGGCAATACTAATAAAGACTAACCGATGAACTCTCAAGAACTAGTCGATATCCTGAATGTAGAGCAAATCGATCGCTATATATTCAGAGGCGATACGCCTGATGATTGGCGCAAACGCGTCTATGGCGGACAAGTACTCGCACAAGCAATGAATGCAGCTCTACGAACGGTCGATAACGGCCGCAGTGCTCACTCACAACATGCCTATTTTTTGCGCCCAGGTAATCCCAACATACCAATCATTTATGAGGTGGATCCGATTAGGGATGGTAAGTCATTCACAACCCGTCGTGTTGTCGCCATCCAAAATGGTAAAGCCATCTTTAACACTTCAATCTCTTTCCAGATTGATGAACCTGGTTTGTGTCATCAAATGGCTATGCCAGATGTCCCCAAGCCCAAGGGTTTACCCAGCGACGAGGAGTATCTGATCCGACTTGCTGAGGAATATCCTAATTTAGTCACCCCGGGAATGACCGCCAGTCAACCAATTGAGATAAGACGACTGCATCATATTGATCCGATCAACCCTGAGCCACATAGACCCGAGACTGGTCTATGGATGCGTGCCAAACACACCTTAGGCGATGATCCGGTGATCCATCAAACTATGCTGACCTATCTATCTGACTATTACTTGATGGGAACCGCCCTACTGCCTCATGGTGTGACTTTCTTCAATCGAAACTTGCAGGGTGCTAGTCTCGATCATGCGCTTTATTTTCACCGTGACTTCCGTGCTGATGAATGGTTGTACTACCATATGACCTCGCCGGTTTCGCATGGTTCGAGAGGTCTGAACATTGGTATGATTTACACTGAATCTGGCGAACTCGTGGCCTCAGCGGTACAGGAAGGTCTTATTCGGATCCACGAAGACTAAAGCAACATATTCTCGAAATCGTAATCCATTGCCTCGGTCGGCACACCCAGAAAGAAACCCTGCACCATTGGTATGTTGTGATGCCAGATCAGAGGTAATGAGGCTGCTTCCTGAACACTCTCAGCGATTAATGTGATGTTTTGCTTATTCGCAGTTTTAACGATTTGCTTAACCACTGCCTGATGACCCTTGTTTTTACCTAAATGCTGGACGATGGTGCCGTCTATTTTGACATAATCTAGCTTCAGTTCATCTAGCAATTTAATCGACTTAAAGCGGGTTCCAAAATGGTCAAGTGCGATTTTTACGCCGAGTTCATTCAACTTATGACACAGGTTTCGAGTCTGTACCAGATGATTCAGGGCAATTGACTCAGTAACTTCAAAGATCACTTTACGCGGAGGAAAGTTAAGCTCCTCCAATGTATTAGCGATCCATGAGGCCATTAACTTATCATCCACGGACTTGCCCGATAGTTTGATAAATAATTCTGGGGCCTCGGTGATATCTTCATAATTCTGTTGCACAGTCTGTAATGCCTGATAGATCACCTTACGATCAATATCAGCCATCAAACCAGCTCGCTCGGCAAAGGGAAGAAACGTTCCAGGAGAGATAATTTCATTATTTTCATCGGTCATCCGTAACAACACCTCATAACGAGATGAATTGTCTGTCACCAAGTTAACGATGGGCTGAAAGTAGAGAACAAAAAGATCATTATCGAATGCCTGTTTGATGCGTTCATACCAGGTCTTTTTGGAGAGATTCTGACTCGAGTCATCACTGTCTTTACGATAATTATGCACCGTGTCACCGCCATTGGACTTGGCAATATCACTGGCATCATAGGCATTTTCAATCATCTCCAGAGCACTCAACTCGGGATCAAATTGCCTCACTCCGATGCTGGCTGTGCTTGAGAGCACATTATTTTCATATTCTGCTGTCAGTTCATGGATCGTTTGACGAACCATATCCGCTTTTGAGGACAGTAACTTACTGTCTTCTGCATTCATAAACAGTACAAAATTACCGCCCTGATATCGCGCAACATAATCCTCATCATTAGTAACATTGCACAATGACTGGCCAATATCCTTGAGAAAGTGATCAGCTGCTGCCATGCCCAAGTTCTCATTCATCCAGGCAAAATTATCCAGCTGTAGATACAATACCGCTGCATGACTGGACTGCTGAGTCTCTGCTAATGAGGTAACCATTTGTAAAAACTGCAGACGCGAGTGGACACCGGTAAAATCTGAACTCGCTGTGCCACTATCGGTGAGATCCTGAATCGAGTTAACAACATCAATATACCTCAGCACCACAAGTTTTAGATGTTCGAGGTTATTATTGGCCACAGCATCAAAGTAGCCATTACTTAGGGCTTTTATGGGATCGATTTCATTTACACTATAGGCTATGGCACAGTTTAGCGGACTGGTACGACCATCGATATTTTGTGTCCAGGGCGTTAGTTTGGTATTGATGATTTTAATAAACAGAGCAACCGGGTGCTTGTATGCCGATGAGGCAACCTCACTCGTGTTCATGTTCTCTATATTAATCGCTGGGAAGTGCTTATTCAGATAGTCTCTTAGCTCGTTGGCTTCTGAACTTTTATTATTAGCAACCAAGACGACCGTGATATCCGCATCGGTCATTACTCAACCTGTCCATATTTTTCAAATGACTATTGTTAGACTAGCACTAGCACCGCTAAAAAACAAAAAACGGAGGACTAGCCTCCGTTATTTTTAACACGCGCTTACACTTAAACCGACATTAACTAGCGGGTAGTATCCAGCATGCGGCAAGAGAAGCCCCACTCGTTGTCATACCAGGTCATTAATTTCACCAATTTACCGTTAACACGCGTTTGCGCGGCATCAAAATTTGATGAATATGGTGAGTGATTAAAGTCAATTGATACCAATGGCTCAGTGACATACTGTAAGACACCTTGCAAAGGTCCTGCTGCCGCTTTCTCAATAAGTCCATTAACCTCTTCAACGCTGGTTTCACGATCCATGATCATGGTCAAATCAACTAGTGATACATTAACCGTTGGAACTCGAATGGCACCACCGTCCAGTTTTCCTTGTAATTCAGGCAACACCAGACCAACAGCTGCTGCGGCACCTGTTTTGGTTGGGATCATGGACAAAGTCGCTGATCGTGCACGGTATATATCACTGTGGGGTGCATCGAGAAGAACCTGATCGTTCGTGTAAGCATGAATGGTTGTCATATAACCAGATTCAATACCAATTTCTTCGTGCAGAACCTTGGCAACCGGAGCCAAGCAGTTTGTCGTACACGAAGCATTCGAAATAATTTCATGTGATGACTCTAATGTGTCGTCGTTTACGCCATACACAATAGTGGCATCGACACCAGAGCCCGGCGCAGAAACAACAACCTTCTTCACAGATCCACCAAGATGCTGTCCTGCTGTATCACGTGATCTAAAACGACCAGTACATTCGAAAACGACATCTACACCATAATCAGACCAGGGGATCAGTTCTGGATTAGGCTCAGCAAATAGCTGAACATCATCGCCCTCAACCGTCATCACTTCTCCACTGAGTTGAACATTACGGTTAAATGGTCCGTGAATTGAGTCATATTTAGTCAGATGTACGTTAATTTCCGGTGATGTCAGATCATTGACCGCCACCACTTTAAATTCTCCTTGTAAGCCTTGCTCGTATACAGCACGCAAGATATTCCGACCAATACGGCCATAACCGTTAATTCCTATCTTTATCATTTTCACTACCTCTGATTATTAATCTCTATTGCTCTATAAATTTCGTGTATCTGTTAATCTAAATCTCTGTGTATCGCGCGGATGTTTTCACCCAACTGCGACCAATTCTTTTGTTCGATGAGCATGTCATCAAGCATCCAACTTCCGCCGACACAAACGACATTTTTTAATGCCAGATAATCGTTGGCGTTATTACCGTTAATTCCACCTGTCGGACAAAACTTGGCGTCTGCCAATGGTCCAGCCAGTGATTTGAGTAGTTTTGTGCCACCGACAGCTTCGGCAGGAAATAACTTCATAAATGTGAAACCAGCAGCCATTGCTTGTAACGCCTCACTTGCGGTGGCAACCCCTGGTAATAATGGCAGTTGCTTTTCTGCAGCATAGGTCAGCATCTCGTTGGTTGCGCCAGGACTTACCAGAAAATCAGCCCCGGCATCCATCGAGCGGTCAAAGTCGAATATGCTGTTATTCGTTCCAGTACCAACGCATAAGTCAGGAGTGGCTGCCTTTATCCGCCTAACGGCCTCCAGGGCATGCTCTGTACGCAGAGTTATTTCTAAAACATTCATCCCGTTATCTGCCAATGCTCTGGCGTAATCTTCAATGCCATCTAACTGATTGATGACCATGACAGGTATAACTTTGGCTGCGGCTAGTGATGTTATTAGTTCAGTCATAATAATCCTTATGCACAGCAGACTGTGACTGGTGTCTTTGATTGGTTAAGTAGATAAGCGATGGGAAGCTTTGATTCTTGTTCTGCGCCGGCAAGCGCTTTATTGATAATAGCCAATTTTTCATCGCCGGTGATGAGCACAAATACCTCGTTAGCATTGAGAATAGCCGGCAGACTAAGCGTCATTCGCTCAGTGTATTCACCAGCCACTGGACAACCTGTCGCATCAACGCCATAACACAATGAGGTACCTTCCAAATCCAGTGCCGCATCAATTTGCGGCGTGCCGGGGAAAATTGAGGCAAAGTGGCCATCCAATCCCATGCCGACAATCGCAACCGCATAGTCATCGAGAATAGTCGCTAATTGCTGGTTTAAATCACTCTCTGCTGCTTGAGCTGACTCATGGCCTATCATCAAACTCTGGACTGTCGCCATTGATGCTAGATTCTGATGTAGGCTGTTGCGAATAAGAAGCTCATTTGAGGCCTCATGATTTGTTGCTAGCCAACGTTCATCTGAGGGAAGTAAAGTGACCTTATCCCAGGCGAGTGGTGTCTGTGATAGACGCTCAAACAGGGGTTGTGGCGTCGTACCACCCGATACCACCAGAGCGGTGTCACCAGATAACAGACTTTCATTGAGCTTTGCTGATACCTGCTCAGCCATGCTATCAAACAGGGCATCACGATTATCATATGTTTTAATCACTGCCATGCTATTCACCCACGTTGTACCAGTCGCGATTAGAATCACCAAATAGGTTGTCTGATTCATCAGGACCCCAACTACCGGCACTATAGAGGCTTGGTTTTAGGTTGGTGGATTTCCAGTAATCCACAATTGGGTCAATCCACTTCCAGGCCGCAATAATTTCCTCTCGGTCAATGAATAAGGTGTCATCGCCTCTGACCACATCCATCAATAGACGTTGATAGGCTGTGCGAGTGGGTTGGTCTTCGTGTGGCTCGAAATCAAGATTCAGCAGGATCGGTTCAATGGTCTTAGTACCACCAACGACGTCATTAGCCATTAACTTCAACTGGATTTTTTCTTTCGGCTGCAGCTTGATGATCAACTGGTTTGGATGCAGTGACTGACCAGAAGCGCTGTAAACGTTGTGGGTCACATTTTTAAACTGCACAATGATCACCGCACCACGATGTTTTAGCCGCTTACCGGTGCGAAGATAAAAGGGTACTCCGGCCCAGCGCCAAGTGTCGATCTCCGCCTTCAGAGCAACAAAGGTCTCGGTTTTACTCTCAAAGTTGTCTAACTCATCCAGATAGCCTTGTACCTTGTTATTATCGACAACACCACTTACATACTGGCCTGTGACGGTATTTTCCTCAACGGACTTGCCACGGATTGGCTTCAGCGCCTTGAGTAACTTAACCTTTTCCGTATGAATCGCTTCAGAGGTTAGGTTATTCGGTGAATCAAGTGCTATCAGACAGAGTAATTGTAGAATGTGGTTTTGCACCATGTCACGCAATGCGCCGACATCGTCATAGAAGTCTGCGCGTCCTTCCAGACCCACCTGCTCACTGATACTGATCTGGATGTGATCAATAGACTTGTTGTCCCATACGTCTTCGAAAATGAAGTTACTAAAACGGAGCGTCAACAGATTCTGAACTGTATCTTTACCGGTGTAATGGTCAATACGATAGATTTGTGACTCTTCAAAATGCGCCGCCATACAGCTGTTGATCTGCTCCGCCGATGCCAAGTCATAGCCAAGAGGCTTCTCGACCACCAACCGGCTATTGGCAGTATTGAGCTTCATTTTGGATAAATTTTGACAGCAGTTATCATACAGAGACGGTGCTACTGCAAGGTAGTACACCTTGGTTCGGTCAAACTCATTAATGCGGTCACGAAATTCTTCCCAGCCCTTAGAAACATCAATCAAATCGATCTGTTGAGAAATGAGCGTTTGACAGAATCTATCAATATCCTCAGCGACCTTTTCATTATCCTTAAGGGTACTATCGAGCACGGACTTGACCGTCTCAACAAGCTCATCATGGGGTACTTCTCTGCGAGAGCACAAGAATAGTCGTGAACCCTCTATCATGTCGCCAATACGGAATGAGCGGAACATTGCCGGAATTAATTTGCGTTTCGACAAATCACCTAGGCCACCAAATAAAACCATGTCGAATGGTTCTGATGATGGATCATGCATATTAGTATTAGTATTCATTAGAATATCGTCGCTCCTTCTTCAGCAGTGCTGCACTGCGCGCGAAATGATTTAAATAGTGTTTGTCCGAGCTCATCTACCGGTGCTTCGGTATCCACCGCCGCATCACGTTTTGCTAATTCATCAGTATCAATGACAATTTCGAGTGTGCCGGCATCGCAATCTAGCCGAATCAGATCACCATCATGAATTCTGGCGATATTGCCACCGTCAGCCGCTTCTGGGACCAGATGGATGGCTGCAGGTACCTTACCTGACGCACCAGACATGCGGCCGTCAGTAACAAGAGCAACCTTGTAGCCCTTATCAAGCAAAGCGCCCAAATTGGGTGTCAATTGATGTAATTCAGGCATACCGGCTGTTTTTGGGCCCTGAAAACGCAGCACAGCAATGAAATCCTGTTCGAGCTCACCACGCTGATACGCCGCCATGAAATCGGACTGATGACGAAAGACTTTAGCGGGTGCTTCGATCACTTTATGATGGTCACGCACAGACGAAGATTTGATGATGGCTCGGCCAATATTGCCAGTGAGCAGTGTTAACCCACCCTTGTTGATAAATGCCTCTTCTGGTGCCCGGATCACATCTTGGTTGTTGGATGTAGCAGCCGGAGATGACCATTGAATATCGGGGGCACTTTTCCAGCTCGAGCCACTCGAGGCGATGAGGTCTGATGCAGTCATCTCAGCGGTATTACAATAGATATCTAAGCCATCACCCATCACCGTCTTAACATCGGTGTGGAGCAAACCTACGCGCGCTAATTCGTGCATCACAAACGCCATACCGCCAGCTTCGTGGAAGGCATTAACGTCCTCTGAACCATTAGGATAAATTTTACAAATCATCGGCACGATGTCTGATAGCTCTGATAAATCCTGCCAATTAATGATAATACCGGCTGCTCTAGCAATGGCTACAAGGTGTATTGCATGATTAGTTGAACCACCGGTGGCTAATAATCCAACCAGACCGTTCACAATACTGCGCTCATCAATAATGTCACACAATCGATTGGCCTTACCGGCGTTTATGCCCGATACCAACACACGCATGGCTTTGGCATTGAAACTATCGCGTTCCGTACCATACGGATGGACAAATGAGCTTGATGGCAGTTGTAACCCCATGATCTCCAGTAACATCTGATTACTGTTTGCTGTGCCATAAAAGGTGCATGTGCCGTGGCCGTGATATGACTTACACTCTGATTCAAGTAGCTCATCACGTGAGGCTTCACCGATAGCAAATGCCTGGCGTGTTCTGGCCTTATCTTTGTTTGACTGTCCAGTGCTCATCGGTCCAGCCGGCATGAATAATCCGGGAAGATGACCAAACTGTAATGCACCGATCAGAAGACCTGGCACAATTTTGTCGCAAATACCTAAACATATAATGCCTTGATAGGTGTTATGTGACAGTGAAACCGCTGTAGCCATGGCTATGACATCACGGCTGAACAAGGATAGCTGCATACCTACCTGTCCTTGTGTCACACCATCACACATGGCCGGAACGCCTCCTGAAACCTGAGCTGTAGCACCTATCTCACGGGCATAGGCGCGAATTTTTTGCGGGTAGTCTTCATAGGGCTTGTGCGCAGATAACATATCATTGTAGGCGGACACAATGCCCAAATTAGGTTGTTTTTGATACAAAATACTGGACTTGTCGACTTCATTTACACCCGCGACCGTGTGCGCCTGATTGCCACAGCTGTGTCCTTCTGAGGGTGGGCAATGCTGCTCTTGGCGCGCCATTAAATCAAGATACGCAGTACGTGTTTGTTCACTTCGCTGCTTAATCCTAGCTGTAATTGTTAATAATTGGTTATGCAATTGTTTATCCTTTATTTGACACCGGTGTCTGACATGACATCACACGCGCCTACTCGGCGGGGCGGTTGAGGCCCTGATGATAACTTCACACTGATGAATAACATCATCCAGTGATTGCTGATTCTTAATTCCTCTGAGTAAGTGCTGACACGCATCTCTGGCGATAGTCTTCAGAGGCTGTTTAATAGTTGTTAGTGATGGCCAGATATAATTTGATATTGGCGCATCATCAAAACCACAAACCGACAGATCGTGGGGAACTTCAAAACCTGATTGACTGGCGACTTTTAACACGGCGGCAGCCATTTGATCGTTCGAAGCGAATATAGCGGTCGGTGGATCATCCATTCGGAGCATTTTTCGACACACTGACTCAGCCTGTCGGAATTGGAATAACCCCTGCAGAATGATGTCATCATCGACAGCAATATTATTCTGCTCCAACGCCTTTAAATAACCTTCAAATCGTAGCTCGGAAGCTGAATGGTCAGGATGCCCCTTAATAAAACCAATCCGTGTATGCCCCAAAGACACGAGATAATTGGTTAATTCCATTGAGATGGTACGGTCGTTGGCTGTTACAAACGGGGTATTATCTTTGTGATACGTTCCCCCTACCCTGACACATGGCCTGTTGAGCTCTTCAATTAAGGTGAGTATTTCTTCATTATCAGAAAATGGTGGGGTTAAAATCACGCCATCAACTTGTGAATCAACAATTAAGTCATGTAAGCGTTGGGTTCGATCTTCGGCGTCGTAATCGGATGGATGGATTAACAAGTGATAGCCAAATTCGTTACAGACTGATAAGCAACCCTCTTGAATGTCAGAGATATAGCTTTTGTTAGGATTATCGTAAATAAGCGCTACTAAATACGATTGGGTGCTCGCAAGCCCTCGTGCCTGTTTACTCGGGCGATAACTGAGTTTGTTCATGGCATCAAGCACACGCTGACGGGTATCAAGATGCACGTTAGGCTCCTGATTTAAAACACGTGAGACAGTCTTCTTGGAGACATTCGCTTCACGGGCTACATCGTTGATCGTCGCGCGAGACATGAGATTAAATCATTTTCCTCAGTAAATAATGCTCTAACCAGGCCGCTGCCCCAAGCAACGCGGAGTTGGCCTCGGTCACTAGCGTCACTGGTATATCGTTCATGTAATGGCTCATCTGATCTTTGGCCAGGAAAGACTCGGTAAAATCACTTTCTTCCAAGAAATCAGCAATACGTGGTAAGATACCGCCGCCGAGATATACCCCACCTCGGGCTCCCATGGCCAGACAGATATCACCGGTCACTGCACCGATCCATGAGCAGAATAATTTCAGGGTGCGATGACACATCTCATCAGTACCATCCATCGCTGACTGACTAATCTCAGCCGCAGATAATGAGGCTACAGTTGTACCTTCAACAGCTGCCAGAGCTTGATACAAATAACTCAGGCCGCTACCTGAAAAAACACGCTCGACCGAGACGCGCTCAAACTTACGTTTTAACTGCTCCTTAATAGCAGCTTGCAAAGCTGTCGTAGCTGGTAGCGACATATGGCCAGCCTCAGTGGATATGGCACGCCAGCGATCATTATGCGGCACTAACATCGCGGCTCCGAAACCGGTACCAGGACCTAGAACAGTCATTGGTGACTTTTCAGAGGGAACTCCTGCTCTGATAACGCGAAACACCGACTTGTCCAAGTATGGAATCGCATAAGCATAGGCTGAGAAATCATTTTTCAGATGTAAACTGTCAAGATTCAGTGTCTTTCGAGCAGCGTCTATATCGACGTCCCATTTCAGGTTGGTCAGACGGAAATGATTACCTGCAACAGGGCCTGCAACGGCCAGGCAGGCATTTTTGATTTCGACACCGGTATCTTCCAAGTACTTTGCGACCGCGTGCTCGACACCCGGAAAATCAGCACTTGGATAGGTTTGCTGGTGTTCTATTACGTAGCTGTGATCCTCATGATTAACATCGGTTACTAGACCAAACCTAGCATTGGTGCCGCCTATATCGGCAACCAAGTAAGGATATATCAGCTTTTTATCAATTGTTTTATCTAACATTACGTATGCGCCCAAACATACAAAAAGAAAGAATGATACCGGTGTCATAAGTGTCATGTCAAAGCTTTTTTACTTAAATAATAAATATTCCCAAGATCGGATAAGTCACGTATATTACTTGCATAAATAGACTAAGGGCAGACACAACAAACTTATGAGTAAAGCTACATCATTTGATATTGCTTACTATGCTGGCGTATCGCAATCGACAGTATCCAGAGCGTTGCGTAATAGTCCTTTGGTTAGCCAGAAGACGCGTGACCGAGTTCATGAAGTTGCCAAACAGTTGAATTATAAAGTCGATAAAAACGCCAGTAACCTTAGCTCGCAACAATCCGGCAACATCGCCCTACTCTTGTTTCAAGATCCAACATCTGATAATTCGCAAATAAACCCATTTTTTATCTCCATGATGGGTAACATCATTCGTGCTAGTAATAATCACGGTTATGATTTATTGGTTTCATTTCAGGTATTAACCGATGACTGGCACGCAGACTATGAGGATGGTCGTAAGGCAGATGGGATTATTCTACTGGGCTATGGCAATTACACGGACTATCGGACAAAACTACACAAGCTTGAAGAGCAAGGGACACATTACGTCCGCTGGGGTGCGCCAAGAGACAAACAGCCAGGATTATCTATTGGTACTGATAACTATGCTGGAGGCCGTATAGTTGCAGAACACCTACTATCAATGAACTGCAATAATTACGTGTTTATTGGTAACATAGACAAAGGCTCACCAGAACTGGCTGAGCGATATCGAGGTTTTCACGAATATCTTGTGGAACAAAATGCTAAAAATACCCCCAAGCAATTTGATGCCATCACCTCAGAGCAGGCCGGATTCGACGCTGCCGACAGTCTCATAAAGTCAGGGGAGCCATTTGATGCTATTTTCTGCGCCAGCGATTTAATTGCCATCGGTGCAATCAAACGATTGCTGAATGATGGGATCAATATTCCTGACGATGTCGCTGTGATTGGCTTTGATGACATCGCGATTGCAGAATACGTCCGGCCACCGTTGACCACTGTAAAACAAGACACTACCGCTGCTGGTGAAATTCTTGTTGAGACACTGATCAATCATATCAAAGGAGAGGTTCCCGAAGAGCCTAAACTACTGACGCCTAAGCTCATTGTCCGAGAATCTAGTCAACGCAAGAAGTAATACTTCTAAGAGCTGCTAGAGTTGCTCCAATAAATTCACATTGGTATTGGCATCATTCAACAACCAAACCTGTATCGAATTGGCTGGTAACTCAAATCGGTGCGTTTTTCCTGCATCAACCGCAAGCATTTTTCCAGTCAATGCTTCAATCCAGGTACCAGATGATAAAACATCCTGAATGACAATGTCAGATTCGACATCATCTTTGTTATATAACACCAATGCTGTTTGATTGGTACCGGCATGCTCATACACTCTCAAAAAGGCTGCCTGATGTTTGGCAAACTCGAGGTTTAGTTGTATTCCACGCTGAAGTGCAACGTTACTTTTGCGGATCTGGGCGATCTTCGTTAGTTCTGCATGGATTGGGCTTTGTTTGGCAGCCTCTATTCCCTCAATGCCATAATAATTTCGGTTACCAGCGTGTTCAGCAGTACCACTCATGAAACCTGATTCAGAGCCATAGTAAACTACCGGGATCCCGCGCAAAGTGAACAGTAAATTATGCAGGTTGATGTATCCACGCGTATCAGTATTGATGCGTGCCATGTCATGGTTATCATAAAAAGTCATCAGATCGTATGGATTCTCGTAGGGGCCATCCGTTAAATACAGTACATCTGCCACCTTTTGTAAATCGCCATTGGGATCCTGAAATACATCTGCTAGTGCCTGACGTAATGGAAAATCCAATACGCTGATCTTGCCATTTTCAGTTTGGGTATAACGACCAATAAATTCTGGGTTGTAATCGAATGCCTCTGCAAACATGAATAAATCATCACGACCTTCACGAATTCGGCGAGCAAACTCTTGCCAGAATTCGATCGGCATATGCTTGATGGTATCAATCCGAAGGGCATGCGCCCCTTGGTCAAGCCATTGCTGATATGCTGGAATGAAATAGTCAAGGACCATCGGCTCGTTTTCGTTAAAGTCAGAGAGCTGCAGTAAATCAGGTTTGCGGTTAAACATCTGATGCAGTGGATTATCATCACTTAATTCAGTTGGATGGGTATTTGAATGATCAGCAACTAACTTACCGGATTTGTCATATAACTCGCCATACATCGGCTGATCTTCAGGCATAGTAAACGAAGGTGAGCCGTGGTTTAACACCACGTCTAGAATCGTTTTTATGCCAAAGTCATTTTCCAACGTAGCGACATAACCGGCAAAATCGAGCCCTTCAGAGGGTAAATGCTCATCCAACTCGTAAAAATTAACGCCCCAGTAGCCGTGATAGCCGGTTTTACCTCCGTCTCTGAATGCACCACCAAAATTAATGGGCTCGCCACCACTAAATGCCTGGTCAGGATTGTTTACAATGGGGGTCAGCCATATCGCGGTGAATCCCATATCACGAATGTATCCGGCATTATCTACTATGCCTTTAAAGTCACCCCCCATGTATCCGACATAGGCTTTATCGGTGCCATTCTCTGCCACCATTTCAGCCATCCAGGTTGGATAATCTCTCCCCTGCTCAGGATAGTTGTTACTTTGATCACCATCGACAAAACGGTCCGTCATCAGGAAGTAGACATTTTCACTGGCAAACGGCTCATGAGTACCAACGATACTTTTATCAGACTGTTGTACCGACTCTGGTTGAGGCTCGGGAGGCTCTGTTGAATTACAGGCCGATAGCAGCAACAATGATATTAAGGTCAAAACTTGCAGGTTGTTATTCACAATTATCAATCCATTTTCGGTTCTTGAACACGGACACACATGAATGCGGCAAGGATCATGCTGACACCACCAATCACCAGTGCATAGATGGTCTGGCCATCGAAGAATGTGTTAATCAGGAAGCCCAATATACTGGCTGCCAATATCTGCGGTAGCACGATAAAGAAATTAAATATGCCCATAAACAGGCCCATCTTTTTGATTGGCAGGGCGTTGGATAATAACGCATAGGGCAGGCTAAGAATCGAGGCCCAGGCAAAGCCGACACCAACCATCGACAGAATAAGCCACTGCGGATCTTTGATGATCACAAACGAGATAAAGCCAATGCCCCCAAGTAACAGGTTAAACATATGCGCATATTTGGTGGCAATCTTTTTCACTACTAATGAGATAGTGATCGCTGCCACAACAGACGTTAGGTTGTATGCTGAAAATAGCACGCCTACCCAGTCGGCACCTTCATTAAACAAAGCCGAGGTTGGATCTGAAGTACCATAATGAAACGATGTCACAGCGGTGGTCGCTGAAGTCCACATGGCAAAAAATGGAAACCAGGAGAAAAATTGCACCACCGCGAGTTGTTTCATGGTCGGTGGCATGTTGAATAGATCTTTCATAACGATCAAAAAGCCGTTTTCTGAGCGACCTTGCTCTAACCAGCCAGCGATGAGTTGCAACAAGCCAAAACTCAGGAGACCAAAGGTTAGCAACGTTAAGTTTTTATCCAGAGAATCCAGGTTATCCAGTACATACCAACTCGAAGCAATACCCACCACAGACCAGATTAGACCACTTTTGAAGAATTCAGCAGCGCTGCGAGTCGCATGGTACTCTGGTGCATTCTCATCTTCGTTCTCCAACTTTTCGAAGGCTTCCAGTTCTTCTGAGGTGTACTCTTTAGTGGAAATGACTGTCCACAACACGGCTAGGAAGAAGATGATGCCACCGGCATAGAAGGCAAACTTGACCGACTCGGGTATCGCTCCCTCATCCGCGACATTGCTAATGCCAAACCAGTTAGTCATCATCCAGGGCAGT
>CAXRAF010000118.1:0-9590 GCA_964228485.1 Alteromonadales bacterium
GAGGCGTGTCTGCAATATGCCAAACAAATTCTTGGTTCGGTAGATGACATGGATAATTACTTTCATGAAATCGACAGCAAGGCTAAAGGACTCCTCACTGTCAGCGCTCCGGTATCATTTGCCACGCTGCATCTGGCACAATTAATTTGTGACTTTAAAAGCGCACACCCAGAAGTTGGGATCGATTTACAGCTAAACGATCGTAAAGTGGATGTTATTGATGAGGGTTATGATGTCGCATTTAGAATTGGGCAGCTCAAAGATTCATCACTTATTGCCAAGAAACTAGCCCCGGTGCAGCTACATTTAGTCGCTTCACCTGCTTATCTGCAGCAGCATGGCATACCGGATCATCCGCGCGATTTAAATCCTCATGATAATTTAAGTTATAGCTACATGGACTATAGCCAAAGCGATAATCCACTATTAGCTTTCCTGAAACAGTATCGCGTCAATGTATCTAACATTTCTTGTAATAATGGTGAGGTCCTCGCCCAGGCTGCTATTGCTGGAGAAGGCTATACATTGCTTCCCAGTTTTATGATTGGTGAACGTATTCGTCACGGACAATTGGTGCCAATATTACAACAATACCAACCAGAGCCTCATGGCTTGTATATGGTCTACCCCCATCGTCAGCTCATGACAACAAGGCTACGAGCATTTGTTGATTTCTGCTCAGACTACTATGGTCCAGTGCCTTACTGGGACCAATGATTATGATGTGATTTTTCAATCATGCGGGTGATGAATATGCTGCTCTGACGCTAGTCTAGCCCGCTTGAGCCATCTTAAACATAATTTTTTGTTCAGCGACGTAACAGAGCACCTTGATAAATGCGCCGTACATAAAGGTCAGAATTGATACCGCAAAGGCTGGGCCAAAAGCATTCACAAAGTCATCTGCTCGAATATTAGCACCCATTGATACCCAGCCAATGAAAGTGGCGATTACCCCAACCCATAGGGCTGAATTGCCAATCACAATAAATGATTTGGCGGCTGTTTGATAATCATCACTAGACAACTTCTCACCACTTCCGGCCAGTAGCGCTAGTCCCAGTTTGAATGAGTGAGTTGATGTTGCGCCAATTCCCAGCACAATAGCAGGAATAAAAACGATCATCGCTGAATAGATATCCCAGTAAAAACCGAGCGAGCCGCCGAGCACCATTCCCATAACCATCATGGCTATGAAGGCTAGTATTGCAATGATAAACATAATTGATCCTCTGATGTTTCGGTAAATGCATAAGTCATAACTCAATGCACACTTGTCCATGTTGATAATCATTGTAGCTATCGTCTGACAGGGTTTCAGTACTTAGGTTAAGCAGTGTGACTAACATCACGCTTTTAAGTGTTTTGATTTGAATAGCGACCATTTATGTGGCTTTTACAGCCTTTCACAAGCGATTAGGCTCATTTACGAACCGACCCTCGCTAGCCAGTGATTTGTCAACAACCGCTGATATTGCTACTTTATGGCTTAATCGTTCCAACAATAGAGTCTGCAGATGCTTCGCTTTGGTCTGAGTTTTACAATGATTATGAGTGTGCTTTTGGCATTAACACACAGTCATGCCAAGCAGTTGCCTGATGGCTTTGTTTACATTAAGGACGAAATACCCAATATTGTGGAAGAGATTCGCTATTTCGGTCACGATAATTTTGTCGGCTCACCCATACAGGGCTACCTCAAGCCGCGAGCCATATTAACAACCAAAGCAACCATAGCATTGAAGAATGCGCAGTCTGAATTAAATCAATTTGGTCTGGGATTTAAAGTGTTTGATAGTTATCGCCCACAACAATCAGTGGACCATTTTGTTGAATGGGCCAAGGATTTAACAGATACCAAACAGAAGGCCAAGTATTATCCGGAAGTAGATAAGCAACATCTCTTCCGTGATGGCTATATTGCCAGCCGCTCATCACATACTCGTGGTAGCACGGTCGATATTACCATTGTTACGCTGCTAACTGAGC
This sequence comes from Alteromonadales bacterium, assembly GCA_964228485.1. GTDB lineage: Bacteria > Pseudomonadota > Gammaproteobacteria > Enterobacterales > CAXRAF01. The sequence continues at coordinate 1,990 of CAXRAF010000118.1, forward strand.
AAGCTGAGGAGCTCGATATGGGCAGTGCGTGGGACTATTTTGGCCCCATATCATGGCCATCAAGCAAGCTGCCTACAGCGACTCAGAGAAGTAATCGAATGCTACTGCAAATGATCATGTTAAAACACGGATTTCGCGCGTTGGAAACCGAATGGTGGCATTTCACATTCAATGATGAGCCATTTCCGGAAACCTACTTCAACTTCGCCGTTGAGTAGTCTTAGTAATACTTAGAGAACTGTGCCAACGTGGATTCACCCAGCGCATTACGAAGTGGAGCAAGGTGCTCATCTACCACTTGCCATGCACCCATTCCTTTGCCATTAAGCGGTTGTCGAACTTGTTCGCTACTGGCGGTTCTAATGGCGCGATCGGTTTTATGAAACTCTAGACAGCCTGCCTCGAATGGTAAGCCTATATGCTCAAATAACCGTTGCAATTGTTGCTCAGGGTCACGGATAAGCTCCTCATACTGAAGCGTAAACACCTTTCCAGGAAGCACTCGGTTCCAGTGCGACATGAGCGAGAGATAAGCATTATAAAAAGCGCCGATGTGCTCAAGGTTGTAGCTAAAATCTACCCCTGAAGAAAAGTACTGCCGATACAGGCTAAAGCCGCAATCGAGGGGATTTCTGCGAACATCAATGATAATCGCCTCAGGCAGAATTTTGTGAATGAAACCGATACTTCTGAAATTAAATGGATTTTTATCAGTGAAGTATTGCGTCTCAAATTCTCGATACAGCTTGCCATGATCAATATATGCCTGACCTAATTGCGATAACTCGTCGGCAGCAAGACAATCTAGTGCCTCGTATAGGCCTTTTTGGCGTTTCTTGAAGCAAATGGACTGCGCCTGCTTCTCAATCGATGGCAGTGTAGGCTGCTCAATAGTACCCTCTATTTGGGAATGGCTAGCCAGCATTTGCTCTACCAATGTTGATCCGGAGCGCGGCAATCCAACAATGAAAATCGGTGTTTTATCAAATTTAGATGGCTCTGACTGGATTGCTAAATTAGTCTGCGAGCAAGCAGCCGTTATTGTGGCAAAGTCATTTTCGATGAGTGATGGGGCATAGAGTGTTGGATATTGCTTGTTGGCCTTGTCGTAGAGCGTCATGACATGATCCCAATCATCCATTTGTTCCGATGCTTTGGCCAAGGCAAATGTGGCGATACTTTTTAGTTTATCGTCCAACGGCTCTGCCGCCAGCACAGACTGGATCCGCTCACGGTCCTGATCGGAGAACTGATAATTTTTTAAATCAGCTAGTGCCCACCAGGCCTCGACGTTATAGTTATTCTCCTCGATCGCTTTTCTCATGAACGTCACACTCGATTGTCGATCACCAACAATTCGATTTGCCTCTCCGCGGATCAGATTGAGTTGACTGTGAATCAAGTTGTTATCGTCGGCTAATTCCTTGGTCTGCTGGCACACACTCTGAATGTCGTCGTACTGGGCATGTTTGTGCAGTAAGTTAACGTAAGTCCAGTGAGTATCAAACGCCTTATTAATCTTTGTAGCATGGCGGCTCTCAGCAATGGCCTCTTCATAACGTCCAAGGGCATCTAATGTCTCAATCAATTTTTGGCGTAAACTGAAATTAGCCGGATGATAATCAAGACCGGCTTTGAGTATATCAATCGCTTGCTCAGCTGTCGGTGACAGGCTGACTACGTGCGCTAATGAAAATATCGCTCTGGGATGACCCGGATGCTTTTTCAGCATCTCAATAGCAATTCGCTCAACCTCTGCATAGGCTGAATTTTGCATGGCCTGTTGGATTTTTGTGAAATCCTCAGCCAGTGGGTCATATTGCTCAGCGTTACTGCTGACCAGAAAAGCCTCCTCATGATAACCAGCATTCATGAGATATTGACTAAGCATGAGCCAAGCCTGATAGGTTTCAGGTTTTTCCTGAATGAGTTTTTTTAACCGATCAATGGCTTCGGCTAGCTGGCCAGATTTATAGAGCTGATGTGCTTCTTCGAGTGCTTTGAAGTCGGAGCCTGGTTGCATGTTGAATTGCTATTTTTACTGCGAATCGTCTTGTCAGGAATTATAAAGGGTACCTACATCGAATGACATAGGTACCCTTGGTTTTAAGTATAACCTTGACAGGTTACAAGGTGTAGCTTGCACCTAGGAAAAGCATGCGTCCTCTAGGTCCGACAGGCCATGCTGTCTGGTTAGAGAATGGCTCTTCGTCAGCGAGATTGTTGATACCACCATAAATTGTCAGGTTATCATCATATCGATAATTAACATTCAAATCATGTATGTAAACCGCATCGAAGAAGGCATCATCACCCCAGATACGATCATTACCATACAAGCCAAGTGCCTGCTCAATCTCACCAATCGCCTGACGGCTCATGTATGAGGTCTGGAGAGCAACATTGATGTTGTCTCTACCCCAACTCAAGGTCAGGTTGCCTGAAGTCTTAGGTGTACCACGACTGGCCTCTTCCAGTTCTGGATTCACTTCTGTTAAGTCCAGAGGGTTGAAGAAGTTATCTAGCTTGTCCTGACGCGTACCTACCAGAGTGATACCAAACTGGTCGGCATCTACTTCAAAGGTGTAGCTGACAGAGACGTCGATACCTTCAGCCTCTTGCTTGGCGAAGTTAATCTGTCCAGTCTCTAGGAAGTCCAGACCACCGTCTGAGCGTCGTGTGAACTGATTACAGAAATTGAAGTCTGGGTAGCTACCAGAGTCGAAGCAACCATCGAGAATATCACTGGCACCTACCGGTGAGATGGCATCATCAATGACCACATCCCAGTAATCGATAGTAAAGACCAATCCTTCGATTGCTTCAGGTGTGATCACAGTACCGAAGGTCACTGTATCTGCTGTCTCCACGTTCAGATTCGGGTTACCACCTGATACACCCGTGAAACGAGCGGTTAGTGGGTTGACCCAAATATAGTTGCCATTGGTATCGAGGATATCCGACTGAGGCACACCAGCGGCTAACAGGTCAGCCACACAGTTCGGTTGTCTGTTGGCGGTACCATCGTTAATGTTACCCGGGTCACATGGATCAGAATCCAGGTTAATGGTAATTGGCAACCTTGGATCGAACAGCTCAGTAATGTTGGGTGCACGTACCGCCTCAGAAATTGTCGCTCTGAAGCTGATATCGTCATTCGGTGCCCAAGCCAAACCGAACTTCCAAGTTGTGGTTTCACCTAATGTTGAATAATCAGCGACGCGAACTGCGGCATCAACACTCAACTCTTTAGCAAAATCACGTCCTTCCAGAATCGGTACACGAACTTCAAAGAATGTATCGAATACATCGTATTCGCCACCACTGTCGAAGTTTTGCACGTTATCCAGCCAGAAGGAGTTAATCCATGGATCCACCGTGCTGGCTAACTGGCCGACGCTTGAAGTAAAAGAAGAACCCTGTGGCAATATACCCTTGTTGAGGGGATCAAGGCGATTGTCACTAGACTCTTCACGATATTCAACACCGGCAGCATAACCAATCGGGCCATCTAACCAGTCGTCTGCGAAATCGAACTCACCGTTAGCAAACACTGAGAACACAGTTTGTTCAATTGTCAGCTCATCCATTAAACGAGCAGTAATGAAGTTTTGCGCTTCTGGACTCACAGAATAACGTCCAAATGGATTCAACGGCTGACACTGACCATCACCTGGGGTGAAGGTATAGTAACGGTTACTGAAGAAGTTACCATTGGCGAAACCATTTAAAGCACTGAAGTAGTCGATTTCATAGAAGGCGTTTGGATCGAGATCTGAACGACAGACCGGATTTCCATTGGCATCAGTTGTGACGTCCATTGCTGCGAATACACGATCGAGTGGGAAGTTAGTGTATTCCGAGGTATTTTTGAAAGTACCCTTATTGATTGAGAACTCGATACTGTGATTAACATCAATATCCCACTCCAAACCAGCAACAATACGGGTTGTTTCACGGGTGTAGATCGATGGGTCATTGTCCGCAAAATCCAGTGGATCCTGAGTGAGTAACAAATAACCAACCTGATCGGCAACCGATTGTAACTGCGCCGGGATAAATGGGTTATCAGGCAGGATAAATAATGTATCGTAGTAAGTGTCGTACTCAGCAAATGTTTCTGAAGTTGCTTCAACGTACTTACCCTCGAAGAAGAAGCGCATATCATCATTGAACTCATAGTTGAAGTTCATGTTGAATACTTTCTTTTCAGTGGCTGGCATCAGAGTGTCACGGTTCTGGTTCGGCGCAGCACCGTCACCACCTGACTCCCACAGACTACCTAGCACAATACCGTTCTGTTGCACACGGACAGAGCCATCCGGGTTGGTAATCCAACAACCGGCAAGGAAGCCAACTCGGCCACCCTCAGATTCCTGACAGTCAGGAATGCCGTTACCGTTAATGTCAACATATGTTACATCACGACCACCAAAGCCTGGTGCGATGGAACCCTCATGTGAGGTTAACCAATATCGTGGATCGGGGAACAGGGCACGCGATGGAATGGGACCGTTGAAAAATCCGGCCGGAATATTTTCCGGACGCGCAATATTCAAACCAGCTGTACGACCATTGTTAATCGACCAAGTTCTGTCTTGCCAGAGTAAGTCGTCTTCAACTTCTGAAGTCAGAGTGAATACCACATTACCCTTGTCATCATCAAAATTGATACCGTAGGCAGCATCAAAGCCGTAGTTCTCACCACCGCTCTGCTCTGGTAAACCGGCCTGAACGTCTAACTTAAAGCCTTCAAAATTATCTTTCAGGATAAAGTTAACAACACCTGTAACCGCATCCGCACCATAGACCGCAGAAGCACCACCGGTGGTCACCTCGACACGTTCAACCAATGCTCTTGGAATTGTACCGATATCTACTGCCGAACTACCTCTGAAACCGGCCACATGACGACGGCCATTGACCAGCGTCAGCGTTCTCGTACCACCTAAACCACGCAGGTTGAGAGAGTTTGAACCGGTCGCCGATTGCTCAGCTGTTAGTGAAGATACCAATGCTGGGATATCGTTGACGATATCAGCAAGGTTAAGTTCACCGGACATTTTGATGTCATTGGCACTCAATGACTGAACCGGAACAGATGACGTCACATTCGGATCAAGTGGAATGCGTGTACCTGTTACCGTTATGGTTTCCTCTGAGGTCGCTTCTGTCTCTTCCTCTTCGGTTTCCTCAGCAAAAATATAGCCAGGTGTGGCGATACCAAGTGCTGTGGCCACACACAGAGAAACAGTAGAACGCTTCAGATGTAGTTCACTTTGGTTATACATAATTACCCCTCATGTATTGTTTTGTGGTTGCGCGCTGTAAACTGCCGATTAGTTATTTTGAAAGATTATTATTATTGCTATTGAGCACTAATTAAGCGCGAGGCTTTAATACTAGCGCAATATTAAGAAATAATAAATTATTAGTCTATTGTAAAATAGTAAAAAAAAACCCACCAAATGATAACCCCCTAAAGGGGTAGCAAGTTGAGTTTTATGAGTTATTATGGAATTGAATCAGTCATATGAATCGGAGTTAACATGAGAAGAATATTGTTGCTGAGCTTGTTATTTTCTGCCTGGTCGGCGGTCGCACAACAAACCATCATCCGAGATGCCAAGATCCAAACGATGGACAACGCGAACAGATGGGCCGAAGCACTGTGTATCGACTCCGGCGTAATTACCTTTGTAGGCAGCAACAAAGATGCAACCAAATGCTTCTCTGAAGATGACAAGCCACAGATTATCTCAGCGAATGGCCGAACAATTCTACCGGGACTGATTGATAGTCATATGCATATATTTGGTGGCTCCTCATCAGCCACGAAAATTAATCTATCATTGGCTGAGGATCTGGACAGTCTGATCAACTCACTAAAAACCCTCGCAAGCGAAGCGACTCAAGATGTTGTCTATGCGCGGGGGTGGCAAAATCATATATTTGACTCCCAAGGCCCAAGAAAAACCCTGCTAGATGAAATTTTTGGGGAGCGTAAGGTCATTCTGGGTTCAGTGGATGGCCACTCGACTTGGTTTAGTAGCGCAGCACTCAGAGCTGCTGGAGTCGATAAAAGCATTATCGACCCTGAGCCAGGTATTACGTTCTGGGAGCGAGACAAGAAAACCGGAGAGCTTCTCGGCACCTCCCGTGAGGGCGCTGGCTATGTCGTGACCAGTAAACTGATCAATCGCGATAAATCGTATTACAGAGTAGCATTCAAAAAGTGGTTGGATCAGGCCAATCGTTCCGGGTTAACGACCGTATTTGATGCCGGCATGAGTGCACCCACGGAAGAGGAGGCTTGGCAGATCCTGGATGAACTGGCATCTGACAACAGCCTGACTCTAAGAGTTTATGGTGTCGCTCAACAGCGCGGCAACAGTCCTGAGCAACTCATTGAGAACTACCGTCACTATACCAAGAACTATCAGAGTGAATACGTCAATCCAACGGCAGTAAAACTGCTGGCAGATGGTGTCCCCGAAGCACATACAGCCTTCATGGTTGATGACTATGCTGACAGGCCGGGTGATCGTGGTAGTCCAATGACTTCGCCTGAAAAACTAACTGCCTATGTAATAGCAGCCAATAGCAATGGCATTGCGGTGCATATTCATGCCATTGGTGATGCCGCCATCGATATGAGTCTCACAGCTATTGCCGCGGCCGGTAATCCAGAGCTTGGATGGCAGAATGCCATAGCGCATATGGATTTCGTCAGACCCGAAGATATAGCCCGCTTAAAAACCCTTCAGGTCACGGCACAAAAATCGATCCAGTGGGCAACTGTCGATCCGAGCTATTATGGCATTGGTAAGTTTGTTGGCATGGAGACTATGGAGCGCGCCTACCCGGCTAAATCTATCCTCGAAGCGGGCGGTAATTTATCCCTCGGAAGTGACTGGCCTGCGGCAGCCTATCTATCCACTTTTAAGCCCTTTACTCTGATCGAAATTGCGCAAACCAGACGCTTGCCGGGTTATACCGAAGGTCCGGTCAGAGGTGAATCTGAGCGTATCTCCCTGATGCAATCCCTGTATGCAATCACCATGGGCTCAGCAAGACAGTTGGGCATTGCTGACAAGGTCGGTTCACTAGAAGTAGGTAAGCGGGCAGACTTGATCATGCTGGCTAAGGATATTTTTACTCAGCCAAGTAATGAGATAAATACCAATTACAGTGTGCTGACTATGCTTGATGGCAAGGTTGTTTATCAGGGTGAGTAGACTCTTTCTGCTGAGTTCGGTTTGCCTGTCACTATTTTTGCTAAGTGGCTGCACCGCTGCCTCAAGCACGGTAATAGATGATCAACAAAACATTGGTCGAATTGAAGTTTTACTGGTCTCTGATCACACCCTGCCCAATCATCTGAACAAGGCTACCGCAGGTGCTAATGGTATTGAACGTAACTACATCGACCCAACTCTGGCGCGACTGACGGAGATATTCCAAGCCAGAGGTATTACTGTTGCGACGATCAATGTAGAGGACTTTGCTCCACAACAAACCATTTTAGACGAGGCGACATTTACTGCCGCCTACACTGCGTATGATGTGGTCTTAGAGTGGGCTGTGAAGCATAAGATCAC
>CAXRAF010000119.1:0-6073 GCA_964228485.1 Alteromonadales bacterium
TTACCATTATGTTCTGGTTAATCCGCTCTGTTCATCGCCTAACCGGATTGAATTTAGAGCAAGTTATGAACATTCCAGAGGAGTCCTCCAAATGAAAGCACTCGCTACGCTGTCGGCGATTATTTTCGCTCTGTTACTTACACCTATAGCAAAAGCCGATATCAAACCCTTGTCGCAGGCAGAATTCGAGCAATTGACGACAACTAAAGCAGATACTGTAGTGCTCGATGTTCGCTCAAATGAAGAATATACAAATGGCTACATCAAAAGTGCTGTTAATATTCCACACACAGATATTGAGAAAATACTCGCTACAGTTAACAAGGATGATACGGTTGTAATATATTGTCGTTCTGGTCGCCGCGCCAATATCGTCGCCACGGCACTCGAGGAAAAAGGCTATGGCAATGTTCATACTCTTGATGGCGATATCAAGGGCTGGATTGCGAGCGGTAAGCCACTGGAAGGCATGCCGAAGGAGAAAACCAACGCTACTAAAAAAACAGCTAAGGAACAATAGACTAAAAGCCGATGCTGCAACTACTTAAGATCATTAAAATCCTGAATTCTGATGCCAGTCCATCGGCTATCGCCAGCGCTATTTCACTGGCATTAATACTCGGACTGACGCCATTATTTAGTCCACACAACCTGTTAGTACTTCTCATTGTATTATTGTTCAGAGTGCATCTGGGTAGTTTTATCCTGGCTGCTCTTGGCTTTAGTTTGATCGGCTTAGCAGCAGAACCGGCTCTGGAGGCGTTTGGCTTAAGCTTACTGCAAAGCGACACTTATCAATCAATTTGGACTAGTTTGTATAACACTCAAATAGGTCGTTTAAGTCTGTTCAATTACAGCACCACCATGGGCGGACTTTTTATTGCCTTGGTCAGTTTCATACCTGTATGGCTGATATCGCTGTTTATCATCAAGCAATACCGCCAACATATCATGGCATGGATAACAAAAAACAAACTCATTCAGATTCTCAAAGGCTCTACTATCATCCAGCTCTATAACCGCACAACGGGAGAGCAATCATGAGCTCTCCGATCCGCATTTCCGGATTAGTGGTATTTGCTGCCGCATTAGCAATCATAGTCACAACCACGGTACTACTTATCGATCCCATCATCGGACACTCAATTCGTACCGCCGGATCAGAAATGATCGGTGCCAAGGTTGAGCTTGACGAGGTTGAGACATCGTTTAGCGAGCAGAGGCTTACCCTCTCCACCTTAAAGGTCACCGATCCCAGAGCACCCATGAAAAATCTGTTTGAAGTATCTGAGATTGTGGTCGATTTGGATGCTGATGCATTACTGTGGAACAAAGTCGTTGTCGATGAACTGAGCATAACCGACTTTGCCTTAAATACGCCGCGTGATGAGTCAGGTGACTATGAGCCACGTTGGGTTGAAGCGACACAATGGAATCCCATGGTGAGTGTGAGTGGTTTTGGCGATATGGCAGTGGCGAACTTACCCGATGCAGAGGCAGTTATCGAGCAAGAATCATTGCAAACGCCTGAGGCGGTTGAGACATTTAAAACGCAGTTGGCACAGACCAGAGAGCAGCTCACCAATGACATTAATGCTTTACCTGACCAAAGCGCAATCGATGCTTATCGTGCTCGTGTAGATGCGATAAAAAATAATGCCGGTGGCGGCAATAAACTTCTGGGATTGCTGAGTCAGGGCAAGGAGATCAAACAACTTCGCAATGACATAAAAGCTGACTTGGATAACATCAAGCGACTGAAAGCCAAATTTAAGACAGCACAGCAGGAAATTACTCAACAGTATGCCGCATTGAAACAGATGCCAGGAAAAGACTGGCAGAGATTGAAGTCTAAATATGCTCTGTCAGGCTCAGGCGTAGAGCAAATTGTCTCCAGTTTGTTTGGTGAGCAAATTGGACAATGGTCACAAACGGCATGGCACTACTACCAGATGGTCTCACCCTATTTGAACAGCTATCAACCCTCCACTGAAGCTGATGAAGTCAAGGTGGCACAGCAAATTACCAACCGCGGTCGGCAAGTACTCTTTGAGGATCTGAATCCGCTACCCAACCTACTCATGAAAAAGATCAACCTTAGTTCTGAATTACAGGATTATGGTATTGCGGTGTCGGGGATTATCGAGCATTTGACTACGGAACCCGATCGCTGGCCTGAACCCACGACGGTGGCCTTAGAGGGTAATTCTAGCATGCTCGACTCTTTCAAGATAAATGGCACGCTTGACCACCGAAACCCCAAAAATAGTTCTGATGTCCTCAAGCTAAACGCCACAGGCGTGGTACTTAGTGCACTGGCACATGCAACCGATTCTGAGTTTGTAATTAACGAGGGGGAGGTAGATATTAGCGCTGATATTGTGCGTAAAGGTGATCAAATCGATAGTACGCTAGACCTGAATTTTTCTGGACTGAATATCACTAGCGAGTTAGAGAACGACTGGCAAAAGCAACTTCTAAGTGCTGTTAACAGCCTCGCCTCATTATCTGTGACCGTGGAACTCACCGGAGATATCAATAATCCCACTGTCAGCATACGCTCCAATGACCTCAATGCCATTGGTGCTGCACTGGTACAAACGATGGCCAGCGAGGAAATGGCAAAGTTTGAAACCCAACTGCAAAATGCGATCAATGACCAGACCTCAGGCTTACTCCAAGAGGCGGGAAGTCTGGCAGATATCTCGACATTACTCGAGCAACTTAACTTAAAAGAGAACAATCTCTCAGACCTGTTGAAATTGAGCCGCTGATCACTGCCAGTAGCTGCAATTTGTTAGCTTACATCGGTGCTGATATTTCGCCATTTTCTGAACCTTTTTTAGGTTTTGACTGTCAAAACTTTCGAATACAACATGAATTATCGTCAACTGGTCGTATTTATTGCTATTTTTGACTTCTCTGACTTCAGCAACTGATTGAAACTGTTTACAATAGCGACCAGCGAAATAATAAATTAAATTCAATTCGGGATATCAAAGTTACATGCTTTTTAAAAAACTTCGAGGTTTGATCTCGACCGATCTCTCCATCGACCTTGGTACAGCGAATACCCTCATATTTGTGCGGGATCAGGGCATCGTTCTAAATGAACCTTCAGTGGTCGCAATTAAGCTCGACGGTGGCGGTACCAAGACCATCAAAGATGTCGGTATCGAAGCCAAAATGATGCTTGGGCGAACGCCAGGAAACATTCAAGCTATCAGACCGTTAAAAGACGGTGTTATTGCTGATTTCACGATCACTGAGAAAATGCTGCAACATTTCATACGCAAGGTTCATGATTCAACCTTCTTGCGACCAAGCCCACGCGTCTTGATATGCGTCCCTTGTGGATCAACTCAAGTCGAGCGCCGAGCGATCAAAGAATCAGCCTATGGTGCAGGTGCTCGTGAAGTGTACCTAATTGAAGAGCCGATGGCGGCAGCGATTGGTGCCGGTATGCCTATCAGTGAAGCCCGTGGTTCTATGGTGGTAGATATTGGTGGTGGAACGACTGAAGTTGCAATCATCTCACTCAATGGTGTGGTCTATTCTGAATCTGTGCGCATTGGTGGTGACCGTTTTGACGATGCCATCATTGACTATATTCGTAAGAATTATGGCACGGTAATTGGTGAGGCAACCTCTGAGCGAATTAAGCAAGAGATTGGTACCGCATTCCCTGGTAATAAAGTACTGGAAATCGATGTCCGTGGTCGCAATCTAGCCGAGGGTGTGCCGCGTTCATTCACCATCAATTCGAATGAGGTACTTGAAGCGCTGCAGGATCCTTTGTCGGGCATCGTCCGGGCAATTAAGGCTGCACTAGAGCAATCGCCTCCAGAGTTAGCCGCAGACATCTCAGAGCGCGGTATGGTTCTGACAGGTGGTGGTGCCCTGCTACGTGATTTAGATCGACTATTCAGTGAAGAAACAGGACTGCCAGTGATTGTCGCCGAGGATCCACTTACCTGTGTAGCCAGAGGTGGTGGTATTGCTCTTGAAATGATCGACAAGCATGGCGGAGATGTCTTCTCCTACGAATAACGGATAGGAGTTAAACATCAAAACCATATTCAGCAGCGGGCCTTCTCAACCAATACGTCTTGGGATTGTACTGCTGCTGTCATTCACGCTAATCTTTTCAGACACTCAACGACAGCAAACCTCAACGATTCGGGTTTTCATCGCTACAGCGATTAGTCCCTTGGAATACATCGTTAGCTTACCTTCCAGTGTGTTTGCCTGGATAGATGAACACCTGACCAGTCGTGCAGAACTCCTCGATGATCTTAAAACGCTCAAAGACGAGCGTGTGCTACTACAGGCTCAGGCCCAGACCATGGTCGCTTTAGAAGCTGAAAATGCCAACCTGCGAGCACTACTCGGTTCAATGGAACGTAAGCGAAGTAAACGCACTGTCGCAGAAATACTTAATGTCGATTCCGATCCAACGCAGCATCTCGTGACGGTCAATAAGGGCACAAATGATGGTGTCTACCTTGGACAACCAGTGCTAGATGCCAGAGGTGTGCTTGGACAAGTGGTAGATGTATCACTTATGACCAGTAAAGTATTACTCATTACCGACCATAGTCACGCTATTCCCGTGAAGGTATTGCGTAACGGTATCCGTGCAATTGCTAAAGGCACTGGCAAACCTAACCAATTATTGCTTGAGCAACTCCCCCATACAACCGATCTTAAGGCGGGTGATGTTCTGATTACATCCGGACTGGGTATGCGTTTCCCTGATGGCTTTCCCGTGGCAGTGATTAATGAATTTAATAGTGACTCTGGTAATCCATATGCCTCTGCATCGGCAACTACCAGTACAGACCTATCACGAAGTAGACTGGTTATCTTGCTCTGGCCAGAACTGATGGCGAACACACAAGGGACTGGTGTCGATGGCAACTAATTCATCCGGCACATTTACCCTGTTCATCACCATTCTGTTTGGTTTGGCGTTACAGATTCTGCCAATGCCTGACAGTATGGAATGGTGGCGTCCGTCCTGGTTGTTAATTACTATGATTTATTGGGTCATGGCCCTTCCGAACCGGATCGGCATTATCACCTGTTGGATTGTTGGCTTGGTGTTCGATGTCAGTCAGGGAAATCATTTGGGTATTCACGGCGCGACGTTCGCAATATGTGCCTACATTGTGTTTACGCTTAATAAACGTTTACGTTTATTCACTTTATGGCAGCAGTCCGTTTTTATAGCATTGCTGGTAGGGTTTGATCTGGTGGTCTCACTTTGGGTAGAGAACTTTATTGATTATCGCGTTCGTAGTGCAGCCTACTGGCTACCCATTCTTAGCAGTGCCATTGTCTGGCCGATATCCTTTATACTGCTAAGACACATAAGACGCAGTTACCACATTCGATAGCTAAGATCATGATGAAAGAAGAAGTGCTCATAAATGCCACACCTCGGGAGACCCGCGTTGCGATAGTCGAGAATGGTATTGTGCAGGAACTCATGATTGAACGCAGCAGCCATCGAGGCATTGTCGGCAATATCTACAAGGGCAAAGTGGTACGAGTGTTACCCGGTATGCAGTCTGCCTTCGTCGAAATTGGTGCTGAACGAGCCGCATTTCTGCATCTGTCTGATATCTTTCAAACAGAGTCTGATGATGAACCTAAGATTGATGATATTACCCAGCTCATTGCCAATGGTGACGAACTGGTGGTTCAAGTTGTCAAAGATCCAATTGGTACTAAAGGTGCGCGCCTCTCAACGCAAATCAGTCTCGCCTCGCGATATGTGGTGTTCATGCCACAGAGTAAACACATAGGTGTATCTCAACGTATTGAGCACGAAGAAGAACGTGAGCGGCTGAAAGACATCATTGAACAGTGTGATGAAGCGCAAGGTGGCTACATTATTCGAACCGCTGCCGAATCTGTTGAGCAGGATAAGATTCATGCTGATATCAAATTTTTGAATAAACTATGGCAGCGGCTGGAGCGCGCGAAATCAGAGGTCAAGCATGGCAAGATTATTCATGAGGATCTTTCGCTTCTGGTGCGCACCATGCGCGATATTGACATAAACCAT
>CAXRAF010000120.1:0-5269 GCA_964228485.1 Alteromonadales bacterium
TTCCGATCTCCATCCGCATTGCATCAGCGGAAGCCCTATGATTCGAATAATCAGAGTCATGATAGATGGTGAGTAACTTTTGCTCTTCACAGAGCACTGATTGAGCAAATAGTAAAAGACAAACGAACAGCATTTTTTTCATACTAAAGTCCCCTCCGTCAACCTGATTATCAGTCTGTGTAAGCGCCGTCAAGATGTGCGCTGCTCAATCGTTTTAAATACCGTTTTTATAATTATTTAGGCCTTTGTGCGCCAATTAACAAAATCTTTACGTAAATTTAGTATATATTTGATTATTTTCAAGTACTTAAGGGCAGTTATACGGGCAAAATACGAATCAAGAGCTAAAGTGAATTATTTCTTATTGATTTTGAGCTATTTAACCTATATGATTGATATTAATGAATTTTTTATCGTTTTTGATAAATCACTTTTAAAGGTACGAATCGCATGGCGATGACAAAATCTGAACTGATTGAACGATTAGCGAGCCAGCAAAATCAACTTTCCTACAAAGATGTTGAGTTAGTAGTTAAAACAACACTCGAGCACATGGCACAAACTTTGTCCGAGGGTGAACGGATCGAGATCCGGGGTTTCGGTAGCTTCTCACTCCATTATCGAGCACCTCGTGTTGGTCGCAACCCGAAAACAGGTGAGTCCGTCAAACTCGAAGGTAAATCTGTGCCACATTTTAAACCTGGCAAAGAACTCCGTGAGCGGGTGAATCAAGTTAACTAATAATAAACGTACAACAACTTTGACAAGAGCACGCTTTAGGCGTGCTTTTTTCTATCTACAGATTTAACAGCCTTTATGGTAACTCTGATACAATTCACGCAACGAACTGGAGGAGCTTTTACATGACTGGTTTAGTGCAAATTATATTACTCATGCTCATTTTAATCTTGGCCGCTGCTTTTGCGGCATTAAACGAGCAGGTGATCAGTATGAATTACTTCATTGGTACGGTGGATACACCTTTGACCTTTGTCATCATTATTTGCTTTATTCTCGGTATGTTATTTAGTTTTCTAATCATTCTGAGCTACCTGATTCGGCAGCGACTACAACAGCGTCGATTGAAACAGGCTCTGAAGCTTAAAGATCAGGAGTTAAATAACTTAAGGGCCATGCCAGTCAAGGATTCAATTTAATGCAGGAAGTGCTTCTACTGCTGTTAGTCGCTTGTTTGCCATTGGCAACATGGACCGGCTATCGTGTGGGCAAGAAGCGCCTAAAGCGGCAAACCACTCATTTACCTAATCAATACTTTGCTGGTTTGAATTATCTGTTAAATGAACAACCCGACAAAGCAATTGATGTTTTTATCGAACAATTGCAACAAAACTCAGAAGTGGTAGATACGCATCTGACTCTGGGGAATTTATTCCGTAGAAGAGGCGAGGTGGACCGTGCCATCAGGATCCATCAGAATTTAATCGCCAGACCCTCATTGCCCGCAGATATCAGGAAATTAGCCCTATTAGAGTTAGCATATGACTACCATGCAGCCGGTTTGTTTGACCGTGCAGAGAGCCTGTTCACCGAGTTGCTCAGTGAGCCACAGCACAAAAGAGAGGCACTGAAGAACCTAATCGCTGTCTATCAGCAGTTAATGGATTGGCCTCAGGCCATCGAAGTGGCACAGAAGTACGCCAAGATGACGGGTACTACTCAAGCGAACCGTATTGCACAATATCACTGTGAGATTGCTCAGCAAGCCTTTGATAATGGTGCTACTGGTGAAGCGCTCGAAGCATTACAGAAAGCCATCAAAGTTCAACCCAGAGGTCTACGACAAAACCTGTTGCTGGCCAAGCATCACATGGGCCAATCAGAGTATAAAAGGGCACTAAAATTATTTCGTGACTTAAGTACATGGCACGCGGGTTACTTATCTGAATTTGTGCAAGATATGCACCGCTGTCACATTCAGCTTGGCAGTGAGAAACGCTTTCACCTCGATTTACGTGATTATTTGCTCACCAGTCATAATCTAGATGCTCTGATGCTGTATCGTAATCTCAGTAAAGCAACCCAATCTGGCGATCAATTGCTGGAAATTCTCGAGGACTTCAGTTTATCGTCACCATCAATACAGGCCATCATGCATCTTGTTTCCAGCTATAGAGACCATGCCAAGGAACCCGATCGAAGCCAATACGACAAACTTCTGCGGGTGTTAGAGACAATGGTTGATGCGGAAAACAATTACCATTGTGATGCCTGTGGTTATGACAGCAATACCTTATTCTGGCAATGTCCCGCCTGTAAAGAGTGGAGTACAATGGTGCCCAAATTTCAACAAACTACTCAACAATGAGATTTTTATGTTAACCGATCCCAATCGAATTATTGTTGCGCTCGATTATGATAATCAGGCTGAGGCTTTATCACTCGTTGCCAAACTTGACCCATCACAGTGTCGTCTGAAGGTGGGTAAAGAAATGTTCACCCATTTCGGGCCATCGTTTATTAAAGAACTGCAAAGCCAGTCTTTTGAAATATTCCTCGATCTAAAATTTCATGACATTCCGAATACGGTAGCCAAAGCCTGTCGTGCGGCCGCTGAGTTGGGTGTATGGATGATTAATTGTCACGCATCCGGTGGTCTAGCGATGATGCAAACGGCAAAACAAGCGCTGGCAGAATATGGCGATGAGGCCCCTTTGTTTACTGCCGTGACAGTCCTTACCAGTATGTCTCAGGAAGATCTCCAACAGTCTGGGATCAGCATGTCAATTCCAGATAGAGTGACGCTGTTAGCACGGCTAACACAACAGGCTGGGTTAGATGGCATAGTATGCTCAGCGTTAGAGGCCGAAGCGTTGCGTGCTACGCTAGGACCTGACTTTTTACTGGTAACGCCCGGCATTCGTCCAGTGAACAGTGCTGCAGATGACCAGAAACGTATTATGACCCCTGCGCGCGCAATTAGTAGTGGCTCGAGTTATCTCGTGATTGGACGACCCATTACAAAAGCAGACGATCCGATGAAATCCTTGTCAGAGATCTCGCAATCCCTTCAGGGAGTCTTGAATTAATCATTAAACAAAGTTAGTTTTTGTGTTGCGTGCAATTGCGATAATTTCATGGAGGAAATCATGCAACACAAGTTACTATTCATCACATTACTTCTATTCTCATCATTCTTGGTAACCGTGCAGCATCATGCACAGGCTGCTCGAGAGGCGGTTAATCCACAACAAGCTATTCCGGTTCTAACCGTCAATATCAATCAGGCTACCGCTGAAGAAATTGCCGAGGTTCTGGTCGGTGTTGGCAGTTCAAAGGCGTCATCCATTGTCAGCTATCGCGAGGAGAATGGTCCATTTAAATCACTCGATGAGCTTCAGGAAGTCAAAGGCATAGGCCCGAAAACTATTGCGAAGAACAAAGATAAAATTATTTTTTAATTCGTATCGACTTACCCCCACTTGGCGTCATCCCTAGGCGCCTTTTTTCTGTTACACTGCCCAGAAATTAATAACGGATTTGATGATGAAGATTGTTATTCTCGGATCAACCGGGCAGGTGGGCGGTATGCTCGCAGAGGTGTTGGCTGAAAGGCCAGAGTATGTTGCTAAAACAGTGGGTCGTCGTGACGCTGATCTGCTCTGGACTGATGGCGCATTGGACTCATTACAGAGGCTGATTGAGGCCGAGCAGGCGGATGTTGTTATCAATGCCATTGCTTACACCGCTGTAGATAAGGCGGAATCTGAGCAAGCACAAGCATTTATATTGAATTCCGACCTTCCGGGACGACTGGCTGATATCTGCCAGAGTATGGATGCGCTACTGATTCATTACTCCACCGATTTTGTCTTCGATGGCCTGAAAGAGGGCGCCTGGCTGGAGACGGATGAGACTAATCCATTATCGGTCTATGGCAAGAGTAAACTAGCCGGTGAGAAGGCGATACAGATGGCCCATTGTGCCGCCCTGATCTTGCGCACCAGTTGGGTCTATGGCGAAACCGGGAATAATTTTGTTAAGACTATGCTGCGGTTGGGCAAAGAGCGAGACACCTTAGGTGTTGTGGCGGATCAATCAGGATGTCCAACGTACAGTCGAGACATTGCACACGCAACGATCACACTTGTGGATGCTTACGCCAAAAACCCATCAAAATTCGTGCACAGACAACAGATTTACCACTTGTCAGGTCATGGTCAGACGACGTGGCATGGCTTCGCTGAAGCGATCTTCGCCGGATCTGCTCAGTATGAGGCACTAGCATTAACAACGCTTAATGCCATTGCTACTGAGGATTATCCAACACCAGCTGTTCGGCCACCGAACTCAGTTTTAAACTGCACTAAATTACAGACAGATTTTGGTATTGTCATGCAAGAGTGGCGAACTAGTCTGGCAGAGTGTCTTGAGCGTCTTTATCAGCGCTAGTTTTCTTGATCAATAACGACAGGCTGTAGACATATCCTGCAATTAGTCCGTAGAGGTGTGACTCGACCGCAACGCGGCTCTCAACCATGTCTGAGAGTGATTCAGACGCACCATCGAATTGTTGCCAAATGACTCGTCCGGTAACGAAAATGACTAATGTGCCTGCAATCAACTGATTGTGCTTCAAGTCCTGCAATGCGCCAATGATGATAATGCCATAGAGCGCTGCACTGAGACCGACATAGACAATGAACTGTGGACTGATGAACCAATAGATGGCTGAAACTGCCAATGCGCAGAATAGGAAAGCCAATAACCACACTTGGGCTGACAATAGCGTGCCAAACAATAATCCAATAAATAACAAGCTGGCCAGATTCAACAACATATGCCAGGTATTGGTATGAACTAAGTGTCCTGTGAGGATCCGCCAAAACTCACCTGCGGCGATTTTCTCACGGTGATATTCCAGGGCTGCGACCCAGTCGTTACCCCCAAGCCAGAGCGCCACAATAACAAGCCCGATGGCAATAAAGGTCGGTTGGCCTGAATGTTTGAGGTTAATTAGTCTCATGAGCTCATATACAAAAAGACAAGTGCCATAATCCCGAAGACGATGATCATGAGTCGTATGAATCGGCAGTATGGACAGTTAGTTTTCATAATCAAATTATGCCACAGATTCTGAAGATACTCTCTGTCATCACAACACATTCGCCTCCTGATGACGCCATAAATACTTCCATGTAGGCTCGGCGTCGGCATCAATGCCTCCGACGCATCTGGATTCTAGTGTATGGTATTTCCATGTATCAGCAGAATCTATTTATAATCAAGCACAAAAAAGCCCGAACGAGTC
>CAXRAF010000121.1:0-4088 GCA_964228485.1 Alteromonadales bacterium
GTGCTTGCAAATACACCACTAAATCCGGCTTCGGTGCATCGATGGTCATGTTGGAGTAGACCTGACGATAGAGCTCGAGCTCGTCCGGATCCAGCGTCGCCTCGGCAAACAACATATCCTTACCAAGGACAAAATCAGCTATTCGACAGCTGTGAAACAAATCGGATTGCGGAATATTTTGTAATTGCTTGGTGCGCTGGAATAAGAAGCATAATTGCGTGGGTAACGCCATTTTTTCCGGATCTTGGTAAAACTTCTCAATGAAGGGGTTTTCCTGAGTCTGCTCCAGAATCGTCTGACCATTCAAATCTTCCGCAAGACGCTTAGCCAAAGTAGTCTTACCAACACCAATTGGACCATCAATGGCAATGTATTCTGGAATCTTATGATGGCTCAATTTTTTCTAACCCTTCTGTTGAAACGTTCTGCAATGCATCCTGTATGCTGCTATTGTCCGGTAGCAGAAGATTTGGGTCAAGTTCTGCTAACGGCAGCAGCACAAAATTTCGCTCGTTCATGCCGTAATGAGGAATGGTTAAGTGCTCAGACTGGATGGTTTGCATGCCATACAGAATGATATCCAAATCAAGTGTCCTCGCAGACCAGTGCCCAGCAGAACGGTCGCGTCCCTGCTGCTGTTCAATAGATTGACAAGTGGTCAGTAATTGCTCGGCTGAGAGAGATGTGGTTATTCTTGCAACGGCATTGATGTAATCTGGTTGCGCCATTCCACCCATTGGCCGTGAGCGGTAGAGTGATGACGCCGTCACTTGATCAATATCCGCAGCCGTAGCTAAAGCTTCGATTGCCTTTGCGATTTGCTTAGTTGGCTCGCCCAAGTTACTTCCTATACCAATATATGCTGTGACTTGATGCTGCATTAACGGAACTGATTTTTTCGTGACTTACGTTTTCTGGGGTGGTTTTTTAGACCTTTTAGCATGCCGCTCTGTTCTTCTGTTGAGACTTCCTGAAATTGCGTCCACCATTCTGCTGCGTCACTGGGGATTTCTTTGACCTTGGCTCGCAACACCAGAAAATCATATGCCGCACGGAAGCGCTTGTGTTGAATAAGTGTCGAAATTCGTTTGCCGCGCCGCGATTCCAGACGGTGCTGGAGTAACCACACATCGCGAATAAACTGCGTGAAACGGCGCGGAATCGATATGAGTTTTACCTGCGCTTCGATCACCTGTGTCGTGGCTTGTTGCATCGCCTCGGCGGGTGAGTAACCATCGAGCATGAGCTCATGTTTGAGGCGTTGCACTGGCCACCATAAAAAGCAGGCATACAAAAACGACGGATTGACCGGCTTTTCTTCTTTGATCCTAAGATCGGTATTCTCAAGCGCGAGATTAATAAAGGGCCGACAAAATGGCATTTCAGTCAAACAAACATGGGTTTGCGGCAGGAGTACCGCAATGATTTGCTCGCTCTCTAACTGCTGAAAGGTGACTTTGCTATGACCTGCCAGGAGCATTTTCTGACTTTCATCCCACAGACGACCGCCAGAGATATTTAATAATAATTTTCCTAGTTGTTTTATGGGCTCAAGCGTTTTGGCTTCGATGTCGAGGTTGAGTTTTGCTGCCAGTCGAATGGCACGTAACATTCTGACCGGATCTTCCTGATAGCGCTTAACCGGATCGCCAATCAGACGCAATTGCCGACGTTCAATATCAGCTAGCGCATCACAGTAATCCAACACAGTAAAATTACTGATGTCATAGAACAGGGCATTGACGGTGAAATCGCGCCGCATGGCATCTTCTTCAATCGTACCGTAGACATTGTCTCGAATAATCCGACCATCCTCATGCAATTCACCGGAGGAGCCCTCGTCGTGATGCCCCCTGAAGGTCGCGACTTCAATTATCTCCCGACCATAAAGTATGTGGGCCAGACGAAAGCGTCGTCCGATCAGCCGTGAGTTTTTGAACAGCGATTTCACTTCTTCGGGTTTGGCATCGGTGGCAATATCGAAATCTTTCGGTTGAACACCCAATAGGAGATCGCGCACAGCTCCGCCCACCAGACAGGCTCTGAAGCCAGAGTTATTCAATCGATAAAGTACCTTGAGCGCATTGGCAGAAATTTGATGGCGACTGATCGGGTGATCAGAGCGGTTAATAACGCGAGGTTCTGTGGTCATATAAACGTATTTATGTTTTTGTTTTTATTACTCATGTCAGTAGATAAGTTCTACTCTGCTAACGGCTAATCAGATCTTATCAGCGATGATTCAGCTCGTTTGATAGTCATGATAGCAATCCTCATGACAATAAGATAGTTATCATGCTGTGGCGAGTTTTTCTCTGATGTCGTGAAATTGGCTCGGATCCCAGTGTTTAATGGCCCAATCGAATAGGGCGTTTATAGAGGAGAAATCACTGACAGACTCTGGCAATGATTGATTCAGAAAGGACAGTACCTGATAGAGATTTTCTAGAGGGGTTGTGTCGTCGATGGCGCTGGCATGGGTTTGCTTTGATAATTTACTGCCATCTGGGTGTATGGCCATCGGCAGGTGACCAAAGCACGGTGCTGGTTGTTCGAGCATGTTAAATAAATACTGCTGCTGACAGGTGGAATGGGCCAGATCAGCACCGCGAATGATATGACTTACGCCCTGATGAATATCATCCACCACGACTGCCAGCATATAGGCATGCAGGCCGTCCTTGCGCTTCAGGATAAAGTCCTCATTGGCCTGTTGGTCATTCAACATCTGAGGCCCCTGAAAGAGATCCTCATAGGCGGGACTATTGTCGTTAACAATAATACGCACTGCATGGGTATTCTCAGCACTTGTAGTGCTTGCTGAACCACAGCAGCGTTCATGCAGTCCCCCTTGGGCACGGATTTGTTTGCGGGTGCAGTAACAGGCATATAGATGGTCATCTGCGCTGAGTTTGGCAAGCACCCGGTCATACTCTGTCAGGCGTTCACTCTGATAGATGATCTTGTCATCAGAGATTAACTGATGCGCCTGTAAACTAGCGAGAATTTGTTCCGTGGCACCGGCAACCTCACGGGGCGGGTCGAGGTCCTCAATACGAACCAGCCATTGCCCATTGTGAGCACGGGCATCAAGCCAGGAACCAAAGGCTGCCACAAGCGAGCCAAAATGCAGTGGACCGGAGGGTGAAGGGGCAAAACGACCAATATAATTCACAGGATCACTTCGAGTTGACGTGTCAATTCAATCTGCTGCGAGTCGATGCTGGCACTAAGGGCCATCACTTCAACACCCGCGCCAATGGCTTCTTGAAATGCTTGGGTATAGGTCGGATCGATATGCTCAGCGACTGAGACCGTTTCAATCCCGGTGTGCTGAACACAGAACAACAAAATCGCCCGATCGCCCTGTTGCACCTGTGCGGTTAATTCCCGCAGATGTTTGGTACCCCGACTAGAGACAGCATCAGGGAAGTAGCCACGACCCGAACCTAAATCTGACTCCAGCAAGGTGACACTTTTGACCTCAACATAGATTGACCGATCATCTTTGGTGAGCAGAAAATCGATACGACTATTCTCACTGCCATACTTGACTTCGGCCTTAAAATCATCATGCTCGAGGACATCGAAACGTCCAGCCATTAATGCCTCTTTAACCAGGGCATTGGCACGCCCCGTGTTGACACCAATGAGTTCACCATCATTAGTCTCCACCAACTCGAGCGTGCAGGGGTATTTTCTTTTCGGATTGTGTGAATCCCAGTACCAGACCTGTTTTACATCGTCCAGACAGTGTCGCATCGAGCCAGTATTGGGGCAGTGAATTGTCATCACCTGACCATCCGGCATAGCAATGTCAGTCAGAAAGCGTTTATAGCGTTTGATCAGGGGCGCGGATTGTAGTGGCTGTTCGAACTTCATAATACATGTCGCTAATGCAATTGCGCTAAGTGTACCGAATTCATCTCAGTTTGTGTTGTTATTGTGTTAATTAATCAAGTGGTCATTTATTTAGTGTTAGTTATCTAGTGGTGAATGCGATATTTTCTCAGTGACCAAACAGACAGCAGTTTCAGACAAGCAGGAATAAAGGCATAAATCAGTGTTAACCAGAGCGGATTGATCGC
>CAXRAF010000122.1:0-24753 GCA_964228485.1 Alteromonadales bacterium
TCACAGGGGCATTTGGTATTGAGTACTACTCGGAAATTTCTGATTGGGAAATGGACCTTTTATTCCGCTTGGATGTTACACATAGAGGCGAACATTTCACCACTATCAATAACTTGAAAGAGCGTATCGTACCGGGAACTCATCCACTGACATTTGCGTTTGATATAGCAAACTATCAGGGTGCGGCCACGACACTGGATACCGTTGACTACGGCTTCATCGAAGCAACTACCATGGTGAATGCTCGTATCGGTCTGCTACCACAAAACAATGGCTTTGAAGTCTATATCTGGGGTCGTAACCTGACTGATGAAGATGAGCCTGTGGATAGCTTCCGTGAGTTCTTCGGAACGCTGGTTAATACACCAAGAACACCGATGACTTGGGGTGTGGAATTTATTTACTCATTTGAATAGAGGAGAGAGAGCCATCTCGTTACAGGTGGCTTACAACTCACACAATAAAAAGAGCAGAATATAAATTAGGAGTTTTTCATGAAAAAATTTAAAGTTGTACTCTCCACTCTCACCGCCGCTGCCATCTTGGCCGGATGTGGTGGAGTTTCATCAGAATTAGATGAGCCGTTACCGGAGCAAACAGTCAAAGTGCCAGCCAGAATGAAGGCTGTCTACTCACCGGCTGGCGGTAACGTGCCATTGCCCAATGATCTGTTATTCAGTGGCACTGCCGATCTGACACTTAACATTCCTGCTGCGGACCCGACGAACTTTGGTGATCCATTAGTAGCGGTTGGTTCACTAGACGGCTGGTCTGCCACAGCCCCATTTGCCATCTCGTTTAGCAGTTTGGACCCAGACTTGGGCATCAATCCGAGTACGGTTATACCCGGTGATACGATTCGTGTCTACAAGGTCAATACATTGCGTCCAGAAGTCGCGCCGGGCATCCCAGCTCCGACTGGCCCAGTGACAAGTGTTGAGCGTGAATTAATTGGTGGTGTAGAGTACATTGCGTTGGCAAGTAGTGCGACATCTGTAGCGGTCATTCCAACCGTACCATTTGAACAGCAAGCCGGTTACATGGTGGTGGTCACCAATGGCATGCAAGATACTGACGGGCTGCCGATACTCAATGATATTGAGTATTCACTCTCGAAAGGAACCACCGCAATCGATCCAGCTTCCTCAGTAGCGGGCCTAGAACCGGTCAGACAACTGGTTAATGCGATGGAAATAGCTACAGAGGCATTCGGTGGCCCATCCAGAGCTGAAATTATTCTGAGTTATCAGTTTACAGTTCAGTCAGTCGGAACGGTCATGCAATCTGCCAAGTTGGCTTACATTGATGGACCATTAGCCCAAGGTGCCATTCCTGCGACGAGCTTCAGTAGCCTTATGACAGATACCACACCTTTCACCGGAATTGGTGCAGCAGACCTCTACAAGGGCTCAATTGCGCTGGCGTATCTTTTATCAGCGCCAACGGCTGAGAATCCAACAGCACCGCTGAACACCTTTTGGCGTGCCTTGGAGCAGTTACCAATCGGACCGGGAGGAGCACTTGTTCCTAATCCATTTGGTGATAATCTGACCTATGCTAATTCGTTCCCGAGAGTGAATGGCATAGAGGTTGCGCCTCTGTTCGTCTCACTGCCTAAGGCGGCTTTATGCCCTAAACCTGCTACAGGTTATCCGGTAACCATTTTCCAACACGGTATTACCGGTAATCGTACACAGGCTCTAGGTCTTATGGATTCCATGGCTGCGCCTCCAAGTTGTCGAGCTGTGGTTGCCATGGATCAACCGCTCCATGGTATCTCAGAAGATGACCCTGTGCATCAGGGACTGCAAGCGGCATCTGGAGGTTTGTTAGGTATCTTTGAGGGCTATACGCCTGGCACAATCCGTGAACGTACCTTTGGTGTGGACTATGTCAGCAATGAGACAGGTGCTCCGGGCCCAGATGGTGTAGCAGATGGTTCAGGTACTCATACAATCAATCTAGCTAATCTGTTGGTGGCTCGTGATAACAGTCGTCAAGCCAGTTTTGACCTATTACAGCTAGAGAAAGCGATTCCATTCATGGATGTCGATGGTGGTGGAGCTGACTTTGATGCTACCAACATTACCTTTGTTGGCCATTCACTGGGTGGCATTGTCGGTACGAATTTCGTTGCTAATTCTGATTACATTCAGGCAGCTGCACTAGTAAACCCAGGTAGCTTTATCACTGGGCTGCTTGATGCATCATTAGCGTTTGGTCCTAGCATCCGTGGTGGTATCGCTGCAGCAGCAGGTATTACAGTGAGTGATCCGTCATTCCCAGCAACCTATGCTCAGTTCTTGTTTGCTGCGCAGACAGTGATCGACTCATCTGACCCAGCGAATGCGTCACCATTCGCGGTAATGAATGATGTACCGACGTTATTGATGCAAAACTTGAACGACACAGTGGTTCCAAACTCTGTGGCAACAGCACCTCTTGCTGGTACTGAGCCCATGGCAAGACTACTGGAGCTGACAACTGTTATGGCTACTGACCCAGGAACGACGGTAGTGGGTAGTCGACAGTTCTCTAAATTGAACTCAGGCACACACGGTTCATTGCTAACGCCAGCAGGACCTAACGGTGCTACGGAGTTCTTGAATGTGACAACTGAAATGCAGACTCAAATCGTGACCTTCTTTGCCACGGGTGGTGCTGCGTTGATAGTTTCAGATCCTACACTCTTAGATGACTAGTATCTGACACTACTGAAACAAAAAAACCCATTCTTAGGAATGGGTTTTTTTATGCCTGAGATACTGACTTAGAGTGTGACAGCTACAGCGCAATGATCACTTAGCATGGCATTTTCTCGCATATCTTCAAAGGCGTATACCTCAGCACTTGCTCGGGCTTTTGCACCGTCCATATTACCGACGATGATGTGGTCAATGGGCACTGGATAACGTGGATGGCAACCCTTAACGTCTTTGGTTGCGATGGATAAATCATCGTCAGATCCTTTAAGCTTGCGCGTCATGCGATTGTAAGGAACTGATATACGATGGTTGAAATCACCTAAAATAATGTAGGGTGTATTCGATTCATTTTGCTCTGCAATCCAGGTTTGCAGTACTGGTACCTGCCGTTTGATCTGACGACAGGCATTAGTATCTCGGTCGTTGTAGTCATCGACAAAACAACCACTCTTCAGGTGCACGTTAAGGATATCAGTCATACCTTGACTGGTTTCAACGGTAATCTCTAAACCATAGCGAAGACCAATCCGATTGAGTGATAAGTCGACCAGACTTTTGACGCCAAAAATATTCATGGGTTTTTTTACTGCAAAGGCAACCTTTTGCTGGGTTGACTTGAATCCAGAGCCACGGCAATCATAGGGTGGACTGCTTGGACGTCCAGACATGATCACAGTCCATTCATCAGCAGGGAATAGCTGATATATGGCAGCTTTCGATGCCACCTCTTGCAGGGCAACGATATCTGCATCTAAACCTTTAGCATAGGCTTGAAGTTTAGCGAGCTCTTCTTCTGTACGAGGTCTACAGCCCTTATCGATTGGATAAGCCAAGTGCTCAACGTTCCAGGTCACAATTTTCAGAGCGTCATCGCTCGCATTATTAGTGGTGGTCGTGCTGTCTGAAGACTCGGCTGTAATGCCAGTTGTTAACATAAGGCTAGTCAGTAGTAGTATTAGCCAACGTCTGGAAATAAGTTGCATGGATCGTTACTCCGGTGAATCAAAGTTTATTGTTAGTTAAATCATCGGTCATGATTTTCTATGTGATACTGCGTGAGTATTATACGCAGATTTTACCCGATCATAATGACCGATTATTCAAGACATATGAATTAAATGAATGATATAAAAAAGGAGAGCAGCGCTCTCCTTTTCAATACTTAGCAGCTCATATTACTGCGATTTATTTTCCTCAGTTGCATCGCTAGATTCTGCGGTTTCAGTTGCTGTTTCTTGAACGGCAACTGGTTCCTCAGCAACTGGTTCCTCAGCAACTGGTTCCTCAGCAACTGGCTCCTCAGCAACTGGCTCCTCAGCAACTGGCTCCTCAGCAACTGGCTCCTCAGCAACTGGTTCCTCAGCAACTGGTTCCTCAGCAACTGGTTCCTCAGCAACTGGTTCCTCAGCAACTGGTTCCTCAGCAACTGGTTCCTCAGGCATGACCGGCGCTGTAGCCTCTGCTGAGAAGACCTGTGGGTTGGCTCTCGGTGTAGGGGCAGTAACTTCTGTAACGACCTCTGAAGACTGCTCAGATTCATTATCTTCAGTTGCTTCAGATGATAATTCCATTTCAACTGGAGCAGGGCTAGTTGCCTCAGCCTGTACCATTTCAATACCATTCGAACCATTCTGCTCTGAAGAGGTATTAAATTTGCGGTAATCTGGCATTTCGACATTAACATTGCTATCAGCGCTGTCGATATCATAGTTAGGTACTGCTGCCGGAGCACTGGCAGATAATACTCGCTCTTCAGGTTTATCTGTCACAACATCAGGTGTCTGACCAGCATCAGTTTGCTCAGCCATCGAACTGTCTGTATCAGCAGTCACAGTCTGCTCAGTGCTAGATACTTCAGTTAAGCTAGAACCGTCGACAGCGGGTTTAGTCTCTTCACTAACGGCCGGTTTGTTGTCTTGCGCTTTGGCTGTAGCTGTAGCAGTAACTTCTTCGCTTACAACTGGCTGCTTCGCTTTAGGCGCCTGCTTCTGTGGTCGCTTTCTGGACTTCGGAGGCGTAGATTTCTTCTCGGTAACTGCCTGATCTTGCTCAACAGCCACAGCTTCAACCGGCGTTTCTTGCGCAGCACGTCGTTGATTACGTGGTTTGCGCTCAGGACGCTTCGATTTAGCTTGTTGACGGCTCTGCTGATTATCATTGCGTTGTTGCTGAGTGTCGTTATGCTGTTGCTTACCCTGACCTTGTTTGCGTTGATTTTGTCCCTTAGGCTTTGTATCACGCGATTGGTTCTGCTGCTTGTTTTGTTCATTCGCCGTCTGCTGCTTTTGACGATTGTTGCGCTGTCTACGGTTGTTAGTACGTTGACGATTATTGTCATTTGCGGGGCGTTGTCGGCTATTCTGACGACGTGACTTTGGCTTGGATTGACCGATACCAAACAATGTCTTCAACAATCTACGAATCAGTCCGGGACGCGACTTTTTAACCTGCTTCTTGGGTTGTTGCTTTTTTGCTTTCGGACTCGCTACCGGAGCTGCTTGGGTAGCTGTATCTGCTAAAGAAACCGCTGGAACATCGGTAGAATTTCTAACGACCTGAGCATCTGATGCTTCTGTCTGCTCCGGCTCAGGCTGTGTTACCAGGTTGTAGCTCACAACATCGTTTTCTTCACCGGTACGCAGTCGTTTCACGTCGAAGTGTGGTGTTTCCAGATATGGATTAGGAATAACCACTACGCGCGTGCTTTGTCGACGCTCGATATCCTGAATCACACGACGTTTCTCATTGAGTAGGAATGTCGCTACCTCGACAGGAAGAATGCACTCGATTTGACCCGTGCTATCCTTCATGGATTCTTCTTCAATCAGACGCAGAATAGACAATGCCAATGATTCGATATTACGGATGACACCCACACCATTACAACGAGGGCATACCAGACTTGAGTATTCACCGAGAGAAGGGCGTAAACGCTGGCGAGACATCTCCATCAGTCCAAAGCGAGATATACGGCCAATCTGTATTCGTGCACGATCACGTTTGACGGCCTCTCTTAAGACCGTTTCAACCTTTCTTTGATTGGATGATTTGTGCATATCAATGAAGTCGATAACAATCAGCCCGCCAATATCACGTAATCGGAGTTGGCGCGCAATCTCTTGAGCCGCTTCCATATTAGTATTAGTGGCTGTTTCCTCGATATCACCACCTTTAGTTGCTCGTGCTGAGTTGATATCAATTGATATCAGCGCTTCCGTGGGGTCAATAACAATACTGCCGCCCGAAGGAAGCTTTACCTCACGCATGAAGGCGCTTTCTATTTGTGATTCGATTTGATAGCGGTTAAACAGAGGAATTTCGTTCTTGTAGAGCTTCAATCGTTTCACGAAGTCCGGCCGAACTAATTCCAAGTGGCGCTTAACATTCTCATAGCCACGTTCATTATCGATAAGTATTTCACCCACATCAGGACGCAGATAGTCGCGAATAGCACGAATAATGACATCACTCTCCTGATGTATCAGAAATGGCGCGGGGCGCTCAGAGGCGGCATTTTCAATCGCTTTCCAGAGTTGCTCTAATACAGAAAGATCCCATTCGATTTCTTCCTGTGCTTTGCCTACCCCCGCCGTGCGTACAATCAGTCCCATACCTCGAGGTGCTTGGACGCTCTTCATGATGTCGCGCAATTCATTGCGATCATCGCCTTCAATGCGTCGTGAAATTCCGCCTGCGCGAGGATTATTGGGCATCAGTACCAAATAACTTCCGGCAAGACTGATAAAGGTTGTGAGGGCGGCGCCTTTGTTACCGCGCTCTTCTTTTTCAATTTGTACGATAATTTCCTGACCTTCCGAGATAACATCTTTGATGTTAGGACGACCTTTGAAGTTGTAACCATCAGGAAAGTAGTTTTTGGCGATTTCTTTGACTGGCAGGAATCCGTGTCGTTCGGCACCGTAGTCGACAAATGCAGCCTCTAGTGAGGGCTCGACTCGGGTGATTTTCCCTTTGTAGATATTAGCTTTTTTCTGCTCTCGTCCGGGTACTTCGATGTCCAGGTCATACAACTTTTGGCCATCCACCATCCCGACGCGCAACTCCTCTGCTTGGGTTGCGTTGATCAGCATACGTTTCATATTGTTATTCCTTATTACAAGGACAGCAATGACGGTTTAAGATGTAATAGAAGAGAGTCGGCAAGAAAGCCGATACTAAGATGTATTATAGTAATATTAAATATTTATATTTCAATTACTTAAGCTTAGTTTCTAATGTTATTTATAGTTTTCAGTTTGTGCCCAGTTTGGAGCTCAGTACTGCTTAATAACGTCAGTTCACTTCGATGAACTGAAAAATTCTATTACTTGTCTAGCCGTCAGTCGGCTGTCTTTTTATCGATTCCAGTGATATCGCACTGGAATCATGGTATTCATCTTTTAGCACAATGCTAAATTAAATCTGTGTAATTTATTCGCGACGTTTTATAATCTGACCAGTATCTTTAGAGATGAAATCTGGTCGTGACGTCTACACATTTGTTTTATCTGCATACATAAATTAGTAGCGCGGCAATGATATCAATAATTAATGCATCGGGCAATCATCAACTGCGAGTAAGTGGCTGAAATTTAAATGAATGATAACGAACTTTCCTATCAGCCAAGTCGAATTGTCACAGTCACTGCAGAGCAGGCTGGTCAGCGAATCGACAACTTCCTGTTCAATCAGTTAAAACACATCCCCAAAACTCGGATCTATAAAATGTTACGCAAAGGGGAGGTTCGAGTGAACAAAGGCCGCATTAAGCCTGTCTATAAAATTCAACCGGGTGACCAAATTCGACTTCCACCGGTGCAAATGAAAGAAAGTGTCAACAAGCTCTCGCCATCACTCGATCGTGTTCGTTCACTTGAACAACGTATTATTTATGAATCAGACAGGCTCATTATTTTGAATAAGCCATCCGGTGTTGCCGTTCATGGTGGCTCTGGTGATTCTTTTGGCGTGATCGAGAGTCTCAGAGCACTCAGACCGGACGCGTCTTTTCTAGAGCTAGTCCATCGACTGGATAAATTAACCTCGGGTTGTTTGATGGTCGCCAAACGCCGCAGTACACTGCGCTACCTACATGAGCAACTCAGAGAGCGTCGCATTCGCAAGACCTATCTGTGTTGGGTTCATGGCGACTGGCAGGAAAGTAATCTTACGGTTAATAAACCACTGAGCGTGGTGAAGTTTAAAAATGGTGACAGAAGGGCAGTGGTCGATGATGCGGGTAAATCCTCAAAGACTGTTTTCAGACGACTAGAGGGCGATTCAAACTACACACTTCTCCAAGCTAGCCCCCTTACCGGCAGAATGCACCAGATCAGAGTCCATTGTGCCTCCCAAGGACATGCAATCTGTGGTGATAGCAAATATTCTAACGACCCCAAACAAGCTGACAGCTTTGACAGACTCTATCTTCATGCACATAAATTAGTATTTACTGAGACACCTGATTCTGAGCTTAAAAAAATCTCATGCAAATCAGCTAGTTTCGAGAAATTTTTAGTTAAAAAATAAATTTAAAAAATTTTACATAATTTCCCTCTTTTCTATTGTCCATAGTCTGATCTTGACTAAGCTTGGTTATAAAGAATATGAATACGCGTTATTCATTACAATGGAAAAACACGGTTAGCATTGGTCAGAGGGTTCTATCACTA
Source organism: Alteromonadales bacterium (assembly GCA_964228485.1). Classification (GTDB taxonomy): domain Bacteria; phylum Pseudomonadota; class Gammaproteobacteria; order Enterobacterales; genus CAXRAF01. Next base: position 8,378 of record CAXRAF010000122.1, read on the forward strand.
TGGACAAATTAATGAACAAAACTTCGCTCACATTAAAGTTGGCGTTAGTCTTTATTCCAGTCGTTGTTATCTTCGTACTCGTCGATATGTATCTCAGTCAGATGTCTGCTATAGGCGCTACGGTCGCTAAGTTTGTAGCTGCATTTGTCATTATTAATATCTGGTTAAAGGTCAGTGTTGCTGATCCCCTGAAGCAACTTACAGGCTTCATGGGTGAGGTAGCCACAGGTAATTATGATAATGACATCGATCTAAACAGACAGGATGAAATCGGGAAGTTACTGCAGGGTGTGAGTACCATGCAACAGCAACTGTCCCATAATTCGAATGCATCCTCGGCAGAGTCTGCCGCATCTGCTCGAATTTCCAGTGCCTTAAAGGTGTGTCAGGCTAATGTCATGATGGCTGATGCTGACCTCAACATCATTTACATCAACGACTCAGTAGTCGAGATGCTGAGTGAGCGGGAAGCTGCCATTCAGACCGTCTTACCTAACTTTAAAGTGTCGGAGTTAGTCGGCACCTGTGTTGACGACTTCCATGCCAATCCAGCCCACCAACGCGGTATGTTGGATAGACTCACGGATGTTTACAAAACCGATCTTGAATTAGCTGGTTTAACCTTCGGCTTAATCGCTACCCCGGTATTTGGCGATAATGGCGAACGTCTTGGCACAGTTGTGGAATGGGAAGATAAGACAGAGCGTCTTGCAGCTGAGAAGAAGGCGGAAGAGTTATCCAATGCCAATGCTCGTGTAGCGAGTGCACTTCAGGTCTGTCAGGCTAACGTGATGATGGCTGACGCTGACCTGAATATTGTGTACATCAACGAATCTGTGGTTGACATGCTAACTGAGCGAGAAGCTACCATTCAGACCGTCTTACCTAACTTTAAAGTATCGGAGTTAATCGGCACCTGTGTTGACGACTTCCATGCCAATCCAGCCCACCAACGCGGTATGTTGGATAAACTGACGGATGTTTACAAAACCGATCTCGAACTGGCTGGTTTAACCTTCGGCTTAATTGCTACCCCAGTGTTTAACGATAACGGAGACCGTCTCGGTACAGTTGTGGAATGGGAAGATAAGACAGAGCGTCTTGCAGCTGCAAAAGAAGCGAAAGAGCTGGCAGATAAAAATGCTGGTATCGCGAATGCACTTCAGGTCTGTCAGGCCAATGTGATGATGGCTGATAATGATATGAACATTGTTTACTGTAACGATGCAGTGACAGATATGATGAAGGAATCTGAAGCTGAGCTGAAAAAAGTTCTGGCATCATTTGATGCCAATAATCTAGTCGGTACCTGTGTCGATATATTCCATAAAGATCCGGGTCGAATCCGCGATATGGTCGCTGGATTGACTAACTCATACCATACCGAAATAAAAGTAGGTATCCATACCTTTGCCTTAATAGCGACTCCAGTCTTTAATGACCTCGACGAACGACTGGGCACGGTAGTCGAGTGGCGCAAACGTACCGAAGAATTGGCCATTGAGGGTGAAGTTAATGAAATGGTCACGGCGGCATCGCAGGGTGACTTAACCATTCGCATCGAAACGTCAGATAAAGATGGCTTCTTCAAACGACTCGCTATGGGATTGAATCAATTGGTTGAGGTGGCTGAGGATGTATTGAGTAACACAGCAGTGGTACTCGAGGCATTATCCAACGGTGATCTGACCAAGAAAATCGATGCTGATTATCAGGGCTCGTTTGGTAAGCTTAAAAATGATGCGAATAGTACGGTAGATAAGTTAACAGAGATTATCACTGAGATTCGTAATTCAGCAGCCTCTGTATCCAGTGGAGCTCAGGAAATCAGCGGTGGCAACATCGACCTGAGCCAACGAACTGAAGAGCAGGCGAGTGCGTTGGAAGAAACGGCAGCTAGCATGGAAGAAATGACATCGACTGTCAGAACAAGTGCCTCAAATGCTGAAAATGCCTCTGACCTTGCAAATGATGCCTCGAGTAAAGCTAAGGCGGGTGGTGATGTTGTTGGCCAGGCTGTTGAAGCAATGGCAGAGATTAATGACAGTAGTGAGAAAATCTCTGACATCATTGGAGTCATTGATGAAATCGCCTTCCAAACTAATCTCTTGGCACTGAACGCCGCAGTTGAGGCTGCCCGAGCAGGAGAGCAGGGTCGAGGATTTGCAGTAGTTGCTGCAGAGGTTCGTAATCTGGCACAGCGTTCAGCGACTGCTGCGAATGAGATTAAGGATCTGATCAGAGACAGCGTCGATAAGATTAAGGACGGCAGTAAGTTAGTTAATGAATCAGGTGATACATTGACAGAAATTGTTCAGGCAATTAGTCAAGTGACAACCATTGTAAGAGACATTAGCGCCTCAGCCAGAGAGCAAGCCGAAGGTATTGACCAAGTGAATACCGCCATTGGCCAAATGGATGAGACAACACAGCAAAACGCTGCACTTGTTGAGGAAGCCTCAGCTGCTTCTGAAAACATGGCGGAGCAAGCTGCGTTAATGAACGAGTTAATGGATTTCTTCAACACAGGTGATACGACACCGGCTAAGCGTACCAAGACGCCGAGGCAAGTGATTCATACGCCGGTTGAGGCCATTCATGATGACCCCGGTATGGCTAACACTACTGGTCAAAAGAAAGTTGTTAGCACCACTGATGATGGCTGGGAAGAGTTTTAATCTAGGATAAGCAAATGGCAAAAACTTCAGTCACATTACCAGAAAAACTTGATATCAGTTGTGTATCAAACCTCAAGGGTCGCTTGGAGAAAGCACTTGCTAAAGAAGCGACCCAAATTGAGCTGAATGCTCAGAAGGTAGAGTTTGTTGACTCATCAACGATTCAATTGTTACTCAGTTTTCAAAACGAAGTGCATAACCAGGGTAAAGAAGTCCAGATAGTTAAGTCATCTGATGCCATGTTGAGTGGTTCCACTCTACTCGGTACTGATAGCTTACTGGCTATTCAACAATAATGTCTACGAACCAGACCTAAGGGAGCTAGTAATGACGAAAATATTGGCTGTTGATGATTCTGCATCGATGCGTCAAATGGTTAATTTCACCTTAACGGGTGCAGGTTACCAGGTTAAGGATGCTGAAGACGGCAAGCAAGGTTTAGATTGCGCTAAAGCGGAGCAGTTTGACGTCATCGTCTCAGATGTAAATATGCCAGTCATGGATGGTATAACCATGATTAGTGAGATTCGTAAATTACCTCAATATAAGTCGGTTCCAATTCTCATGCTAACCACCGAGTCTTCGAATGATAAGAAAATGGCAGGTAAGCAAGCTGGAGCCACGGGTTGGATAGTGAAGCCTTTTAATCCTGACCAACTTCTGAAGACAATCGCTCGCGTCGTATAAGGAAAAACTTATGGGTATCGACCTTAGTCAATTTCATCAGGTTTTCTTCGAAGAGAGTTTTGAAGGCCTCGATGTCATGGAAGAGTTACTACTAACGCTCAATGATGGTGACCCTGATACTGAATCAATCAATACAATATTCCGCTCAGCACACTCCATTAAAGGCGGTAGTGCGACTTTCGGATTTGCTTCGGTAGCAGAATTTACACATATTTTAGAATCACTTCTGGATGATATGCGTGACGGCAATCGTGATGTTACATCCGACGCTGTTGACCTGTTACTTCAGTCAGTGGATTGTCTGCGTGATATGTTGACTTCACTACAAGACACAGGCGAGTGTGATGCCTCACTTGCGGAGTCTCTAGGAGCACAATTCAGAGCACTCGAGGGCGATGAAGCATTGCCTGAGAGTAGTGATGATGTTAGTGAAGAAGCATCCGAAGCTTCGTCAGATGCTGCCACGGGGCAGTGGAAGATTACTTTCAAACCAGAGCCTCATATTTTACATAACGGTAACGAGCCGGTACGTATGTTCCGGGAGCTCTCTATGTTGGGAGATCTCAGCGTTACGGTTATAAAGGACACAATTCCTGCTTGGGGTGCTAACGATCCGGAAGAGATTTTCCTGAATTGGGAAATGACCTTAGATGGCTCAGTTGCTGAATCTGATATCGATGAAGTATTTGAATGGGTTATTGATGAGTGTGAACTATCAGTTACCCGAGAAGGCACCGATAATGCAAGTCAATCTTCCCACAGTGAAACCGATGAAGCACCGGCACAGGATAATGTGGCGACACTAAAGCCTGTAGCTTCTGACGAGCCTGAGACGCTTTCGACCTCAACCGCTGTCGCTAAAAAACCGCAGCCAAAGAAAGAGGTCACACGGAGTGCATCGTCGATACGTGTTGATATAGATAAAGTTGATAGTTTAATCAACTTGGTCGGAGAATTAGTCATCACACAATCCATGCTGAGTCAGGTCGGGACAGATTTTCATGTACGACAACTTGAAGTGCTCAAACATGGCCTAACACAACTCGAGCAGAACACGCGCGAGCTACAGGAACGAGTGATGCAGATACGTATGATGCCGATTAGCTTTGCATTTAATCGTTTCCCTAGAATGGTTCGAGATTTAGCTAAGCAGCTGGATAAAAAAGTTGAATTAGTGATCTCGGGTGAGTCGACTGAACTCGATAAAACCGTTATGGAGCAGATTGGTGATCCGCTAGTTCACTTGGTTAGAAACTCCATGGACCATGGTATTGAATCACCAGAGGAGCGTGTTGCAAAGGGTAAACCTGAGGTCGGCACAGTTAAGTTAGATGCATTCCACCAGGGTGGCACAGTGATGATTGAAATCACTGATGATGGCAAGGGCATTGATGCTTCCAAAGTATTTGCCAAGGCGGTAGAGAAGGGCATCGTATCTGCTTCAGATAACCTACCAGAGCAGGAAATATTCAAGTTATTATTCGAACCCGGTTTCTCCACAGCTGAAACTGTCTCCGATGTCTCAGGGCGAGGTGTTGGGATGGATGTAGTTAAACGAAATATCACTAATTTGGGTGGCTCAGTAGATGTCTACTCAGAATTAGGCAAGGGTTCAACCTTTAGTATTCGCTTACCACTCACACTGGCAATATTGGATGGTCAGTTAATACGGATTGGAAAGCAAATCTTTGTTGTACCGTTGATTTCGGTGAGTGAATCCATTCAGGTTGATTCCAAACTCATCAATCGCGTCGGTGGTGAGATGGATCTTTATCAACTGCGTGAAGAGTATGTACCGATTATTAATATGGCTGGCGAATTCCATTTTGAATCCGACAATAAAGACATCGAAGACTCCGTATTGGTAGTGGTAGAAGGGGAAGATCAAAAGATTGGCTTACAAGTTGATGAATTACTCGAGCAGCAACAGGTTGTTATTAAGAGTCTTGAGGAAAACTATAAGTCTATCCAGGGAATATCAGGCGCAACCATACTGGGTGATGGCCGAGTCGCTCTGATTATTGATGTCGTTGGCTTTATTCGTGGTGCTAAATATTACATGCGCACAGAAAATGATGCTGCTTAGGAGACTCTTGGATGAATGATTTAGTAGAAGTATCTGAACAAGTTGCCGATTCTGATGATGAGCAACAGGAAAAGACCTCTCTGGGACAGCAATATTTATCCTTCACGCTCGGGGATGAGACCTTTGCTGTTGAAATACTCAGTGTACAGGAAATCAGAACATGGGAAGTACCAACCCTGTTGCCTAGATCACCTGAGTACATGAAAGGTGTCATCAATCTCCGTGGCACAATTGTTCCGGTAATCGACTTACGCATTAAATTCAATATTTGTAAACCCATATATGACGATACAACCGTGGTCATCGTGCTACGAATCAATGAGGACGATAAAGTACGAATAATGGGTATCGTTGTAGACGCCATGTCTGATGTATTGTTCATTGACAAGGATAAAATTCGCAACTCACCTGAATTTGGTGGCAAAGTTGATGCTGAGTACATCGAAGGCTTAACGACCATTGAAGGTAACATTGTCAGTCTACTGACGACCAAAGCACTACTTAATATAAATGAAATCTCTCACATCTAGCGATAGATGTATTTATCGGAATAGGATAATCGACGATGAGTTTGCAAGAAAATACAGTCATAGATGAAAAAGCAGCTATTGAGCAATACCTGAGCTTTATGATTGAGAGTGAAGAGTTCGCAGTGAGTATTCTTGCTGTGAGAGAAATTCGCGGTTGGGAGAAAGTAACCCCCATTCCAAATTCGCCAGAATATGTTAAGGGTTTTATTAATCTGCGCGGGAAAGTTGTGCCAATTATCGATCTGCGTCAACGCTTTAATATGGAAGTCAAAGAGTATACCGATACAACGGTAGTGATTATTCTTAACATGGATGATGCAGATACTGATGAGTGCGAGTTAGTGGGTATCATCGTTGATGCGGTGTCTGAAGTTTATGATATCAAGCCAGAGGATATTCGTCCTTCGCCAAAACTCGGTGGTCATGTCGATGCGAAATACATCAATGGAATTGCAGAAATAGCCGAGAAAAATATTATCTTAACGGATGTTGTTTCATTACTGGATACTGATGAATTACTAGAGGCAACTAGTCTTGCCAGTTAGTCATGATTGATGCCGGAGATATCAGAGAGTGACGCTAACAAAACAAAAGCATGCCAAAATCAGACGCGAATTTATTTACACAAGAGAAGACTTTGAATTTATCAGAAAACTGGTTTATGAAGTCTGTGGTATCAGCCTGTCTGATGTCAAAGAGGACATGGTATACAGTCGTCTAGCGAGACGATTACGAATTCTAGGTATACCAACATTCAAAGAATACTGTCAGTATCTTGATAATAATCAGGATATTGAGTTATCCAACGCAATCAATGCGATTACCACTAATCTGACACACTTTTTCCGTGAGAATCACCACTTCGAAACATTGAAAAAAGATGTTCTACCAAAGTTAGTTATCAAAAAGCCGCGCGGCAATCGATTGCGCATATGGTCTGCTGGCTGCTCGACGGGTGAGGAGCCCTACAGCATCGCCATGACGGTTCGCGAGGCAATCCCAACCATTAAACAGTGGGATGCAAAAATTCTAGCGACCGATCTGGATTCTAATTGTATCGAGCACTGTAAAGCCGGTGTTTATGACATTAAACGCATCGAGCCGGTTGCGGATAACCTGGTTAAGAAATGGTTTACTGAATTACCGAATAATCCCAATAAGGTACAAATCAGCTCAGAATTAGCTGCAGATATTACCTTCAAAGAGCTGAATCTGATGAATCACTGGCCAATCAAAGGTCCTTTTGATGTCATATTCTGTCGTAATGTTGTTATTTACTTCGATAAACCCACACAACAAAGACTCTATCAGCGTTTTTATAACTTGTTAGCCCCCGGTGGTATGTTATTTCTGGGTCATTCTGAGCAATTGGGAGAATTTCAAAAGCACTTTGAAGCTTTGGGTAAAACCTCATTTAGAAAGATAGGCAAGTCATGGCATTCCAACGCGATAATTTAAAGCAGTGTTTGCCAGAATTTAACAACATTAATCGCTACTACGATCCGGTCAATAAAGTAGATGCAGCGAAAATATTACCGGGTGAATTTTATGTCAGTTTACATGGAGAGATGATCGCTACGGTGCTTGGGTCTTGTGTATCAGCCTGTATCCGTGATCCCATCGCCAAAATAGGTGGAATGAATCATTTCATGTTACCGATTGATAACAAAAATGTTGGTAAAGAACTATCAGATGCTGAACTGTCAGTTGCCAGTCGTTATGGCGATTTTGCCATGGAAAAACTGATTAACGTGATTATTTCCAACGGTGGTAAACGTAAAAATTTAGAGGTGAAGGTGTTCGGTGGGGGTCGAGTCGTCAGTCAGTTACACAGTTCAGATGTTGGCGAACGTAACATCGAATTTGTTAAGGAATACCTTCATTACGAGGGCTTGAAAATCATCGCTCAGGACACGGGAGATGTTTATCCGCGCAAGGTCCATTACTTCAGTGACACTGGGAAAGTACTCATTAAGAAACTACACGTTATTAAGAACCCAACCATTACTGACCGTGAGGATCAGTACTTCAGTAAGATTATCAAGAAGCCTGAGCAATCAGAAGAGCTAGAGTTATTTCAGTAATATGAGGTTGTCTAATGTCACAAAAGATTAAAGTTCTGATTGTTGATGACTCGGCGTTAATTCGCATGTTGTTAACTAATGCGCTGTCCTCCTCAGATGAAATTGAGGTTGTCGGTACCGCCGAAGATCCTCTGGTTGCGCGAGATCTTATCAAGCAAAAACAGCCGGACGTCCTGACGCTTGATATTGAAATGCCAAAAATGGATGGTATCACATTCCTAAAAAATCTGATGCGTTTACGGCCTATGCCGGTAATTATGATTTCCACTCTGACCAAGAAGGGCGCTAATGTCACGCTAAAGGCGCTCGAATATGGCGCGGTGGACTTTGTCGCCAAGCCAGACACCGATATTAAAGATAACTTAATGGCCTATTCCTCCATTCTTATCGATAAAGTTAAAGCGGCTGCGAAGGCGAACGTGGGGCAAGTAAAATTATCGTCACAATCAAGCACTGATGGCTCATCTGATTCTGGAGCGCAAGAGGCCGCATCAACCACAGGGAAGGCCAGCCGTCATAAACGCTATGATCTCATCGCTATTGGTGCTTCTACAGGTGGAACTGAGGCCATAAAAGCGGTTGTGACTGATCTCCCGCCCGACTTACCACCAATCGTGATGACCCAGCATATTCCACCGGTCTTTAGTACATCATTTGCAAATCGTTTGAATGCCAGCTCGCGGATCCGTGTTATCGAGCCCACTGAATCAGTACCGCTTGAAAATGGTCATGCGTACTTGGCGCCGGGTGATAAACATATGATTGTGGTATCTCGCGGTGGACGATTATATGCCCAGTTGGATGATGGTCCTGAAGTCAACAGACACAAACCATCGGTGGAAGTCATGTTTAGTTCAGTTGCCCGAGTGGTCAAAAAACGTTGTATTACAGTGATGCTGACAGGGATGGGAGCTGATGGTGCTGAGGCCATGAAGAGACTTCATGATATAGGCTCATATACTATTTGCCAGGATGAGGATTCGAGTGTTGTTTGGGGAATGCCAGGCGCTGTTGTGCAACTGGATGGTGCCCATGAGCAGTTGCCAGTCACGAAAATAGGCCTCAGACTGCAGCAATTGTTACGTAAATGATAATCAGAGGGTATTTTTTGTACTATACTATTTGCATATTAAGCGAATTAGTGAATAATTAGAGCTGTGTTAATTTTAATATTAAAGAAGTATTCATAAGCTTCTGTTTAAATTGCATATTATAGATCAATTGTTAGTACTATAATTAAATTAAGGGAGATCAGAATGTCAATTTCAACAGCTGAAAACGATGGCAAATTAACGATAAGGGTCGATGGTCGTTTTGATTTCAGTATTCATCAAGATTTTCGTGCAGCTTATGAGAATGCTGGTGATGCAGTGAGTAGTTATGAAATTGATATGAGAACCACCTCATATCTTGATAGTTCCGCTCTGGGCATGCTTTTATTACTAAGAGATTATGCAGGTGGAGATAATTCTAACGTCAGTATTGTGAATACTTCGCCTGACGTGAAAAAAATATTAACGATTTCTAACTTTGAGCAATTATTCAGCGTTTCATAATAAACATCACTTATTATGAAAATTGTCATTGCAGATGACAACAATACTGATCGTTTAATACTCAAACGAATAATCCATACATATGGCGACCATGAGGTATTCGCGGCAGCGGATGGTTCAGAGGCTGTTGCCTTATTCAAAGACGTAAAACCTGACATAGTTCTCTTGGACGCCCTTATGCCAGTTATGGATGGCTACAAGGCGGCTGTGGAGATACGAAAGGCTGCCGGTGAAGAACTGGTTCCCATTATATTTTTAACCTCATTGACTGAAGCATCAGCCTTGGCGCGCTGTCTCGAAGTAGGTGACGACTTCCTGACCAAGCCATACAACAAAATAATTCTCGAAGCCAAAATCAAAGCCTTCGAACGCATGAAACATCTCCATGATCAGGTGCGTATCCAGCGCAATGAGATTCAAGCCTTCAGTGATCACATGATACATGAGCAAGAGGTTGCTAAACGTTTATTCGATAACATTGCGCACAGCGGTAATCTTGAGCAAAAGAATATCAAGTTTCTGTTATCACCGATGTCGATATTCAATGGTGATATTTTACTTGTTGCCAGAACGCCATCCGATTTAACGCATATCATGTTGGGAGATTTTACCGGACATGGTTTACCCGCAGCTATTGGTGCACTACCTGTGGCGGATATCTTTTATGGCATGACTGCAAAAGGCTTTGCAATCGTTGATATTATTTCAGAGATTAATCACAGACTATCTGACATCTTGCCGACAGGCGTATTTTGCTGTGCAACGATTTGTGAAATTAGCTATCGCGATAACAGCTTGACCTATTGGAGTGGAGGGATTCCCCACGGTTACATCGTTCGCCCTGATCAGGGGATTGTTAATGAAATTAAATCACGCCATCTACCGCTTGGTGTTATTAAGCCGGAGACCTTCTCAGTGGAGACAGACATCCTCCGCTTTAATGAAGGGGACAAACTGTACTTGATTTCCGATGGACTATTGGAATCTGAATCACCCGACGGTGAGATGTATGGCGATGAGCGGATCAGGAGCATTCTTAATACGCAGAGCAATACAGAGGAAACAGGATTTTCTGGGCTTGTGCAAGCAGTTCAGGAGTTCACCCAGTCGGAAGAACAGCGGGATGACTATACTCTCATTGAATATGAGTTGAATGAGTCCTTAGACAAAAGTGAATCAGAGGATTTGAAGCGCCGTAATCAACGCAAAGTTCCTCTTGCATGGGCGATTGAATATAGCTTCCACATAAGCTCGTTGCGGCATTTTGATCCACTACCATTAGTATTACAGATCCTTAATGAGTGCCCGGGTCTTGCAGATCATCGTGGTCGTGTATTCACGATTCTGGCGGAGTTATACTCCAATGCCTTGGATCATGGGGTGTTGAATTTAGATTCTGAATTGAAAAGTACAGCCCAGGGATTTGCAGAATTCTACAGTACAAAAAAACGTCTCATGGACACACTCACAGAGGGTAATATTGCCATCCGCTTATCACATCAGCCGACAAAGAATGGCGGTGAGCTGATAATCACCGTTGTTGATAATGGCCAGGGTTTTGATGTGGATTCAATTAAGACCGATAAAAATGAATACTCTGGGCGTGGACTAGCGCTAGTAAACTCATTATGCAGTAATATCACTTTTGCTAATTCAGGCAGACAGGTTGATGTCTTGTTTGAGTGGGATTATAGTTAGCATATTGACCTAGGATAAGCTATGACAGATTCTATTAATTTAACAATTTTAGACGAGTTAAAAGTCTTGATGGAAGACGACTTTTCCTTTTTGATTGAAACCTACATCAATGACTCAGATGAGCGTATCCGTGCGCTTGAGGACTCCATAGCATCTAGCAATAGTGAGCAAATCAGAGAAGTAGCCCACTCATTTAAAGGCAGCTCAGCTAATCTTGGTGCTCAGCCTCTCGCCGACAAATGCTTCAAGCTCGAACTCATGGGGCGTGAGTCGAGTCTGGCAGGAGTTGAGGATGCGTTTTCAGAGCTTAAAGCCGAGTACCAAGAGGTACGGGCATTAATGAATAGCCAGATCTAATAAATACAGCCATATCTATCCTGGAAAGTTTGGCACACCCTTTGCAAATATCTTAACGACTTACATTTATTAGTTTGTCATCAACTGTCTATTGCCGGTTTGAGGACTCTCTTTATACAGGACTTAAGGTATATGTTACTGCAATATTTATTCAACTCTAATACCAAAACAGAACAGGTACAGAGCACCACCTCTGACATTCCTACTTTGAGCTCAGATAATGCAAGTGAGAATAAAGAGTTATTTAATCAAGCCTTATCAAAACATTTAAATGAGAGCAATAAAAGCCAATTAAAACATCATTTTAAAGCTAATAATTCAAGTAAAATATTAAATAATGGTCAGCCTCTAGATCAACATGCAACTAAACAAGATACAGCCACAAAGGGGTATTCAGTAGACGCTCAGAAATCAGGTTTTGAATCTTCTTTTGCGCTCCACCAAACTGCAGCCAAAAACGTTCAAAATAACATTGACCAGACTACGAGACCTCTACCATCACTGGATTCGGCATTGCATAGCGAGACGGCAAAAGGCAAACAATTGCCGGAAAATGTGACCGATAATATACCTGTTCAATCCTCTCTTGAAGATAGCGTTGCAGATTTATTGGCTGATGATAGAGAGATATCACAGTCAGAGAGTAGCGAGACTGGTAGTTCAACAAACCCATTGAACGGGCTTGAAACTGCGGAGATACCCAAGAAGATACTCAAGAATCAGAATACAAATGATGGCCAAACAACTAATAAAGTAGCCGAGCAGGTAGTTAATACTGTGTCTGTAATGGACAAAATACAGCTTAAGTCTGAACTTGATACTAGTACAAATTCACCTAAATCGAGCTCTGAATCAAGCAATCCGACTGCTGGCAATAGTCAGGAGCAACTAGTCACATCTATTAAGCAGGGCCAGTCGAGCACTCATGCGAGCATTCCTGTAAGTGCCGACAACCTAGAATTGAAGGGCAACCCTGTAATTACGGGACAGCAAATCCTGAAAGAGTCCAGCGGCGCAACAACAGATAATCTGGCTGCGAGAATTCCATCTCAATCAAGAGCAATACCAGAGGGATTGACAGAGAGAGTTCAACTCAACGCGGAAGCTGGAAACAGCGGTAAAATCGCCACTGAATCGGTTATCCGTGAGCAACTCATTACCGGAGTTGAGGTTAAGAGTCCGAAAATCATCGATAAAACCGTACCTAAAGATCGCTTAACGGCTAAAGGTGAGGCTAATTTGGATGCCAAACTTCTTATTAAAGGACAGGATGCTAAGGGACAGGACGCTGTAAGCAAAACAGAATTACCACTAGCGAAAGAGGGTGAGGTTAAACTAGACAAACTGCTTCGTGTAGCTGATGCCTTTCAACCTGCAACCAAGCCAATAGTGAGTAACCACGCGGTTGCACAGCCAGTCAGTCTGAGTATGACACAGACTCAAGTGAGTAATCCGATGAGTCCAAGTAGTGTGATGGCCTCAGAGATGAGTTCATCGACAAATCAAAGCAATTCTGTCTTACTGCGCGACACCGCGCTAACGGTTAATGTCCCGAAAAATCAATGGAATCAACGATTTGCTGAGCGCATCAGTATGCTAACCCTCAAGGGGACAAGCCATGCGCGTATTCGACTCGATCCACCTGAACTGGGGCCCATGGCGGTTCGCATCCACACTCAGGGGGGAGAAACCTCAATTCAGTTCACCGTGAATAACCCAATTGCACGTGATTTGGTTGATTCGGGCTCACAACGTCTGCGTGAGATGCTCGAGGAGCATGGTTTTGACTCAGTTGATGTTGGTGTTAACCAGTTTGCTCGCGGGCGAGAGCATCAAGAGGATAACGAACTTGACCAGTCTGATATTGATTTTCTGTCTAAATCTGAGATCGATTCTGATCCCGAGTCAAATCCGATCAGCACCTATCATGACAGCATTGGTATTATTGATATCTTCGCCTGATCATCCCATTTCAGCATAAATAACAAATTATTGACACCTGTTGCAGCTCGATCAGCTAAAAGGTGTCAATATCATGTCAGTTACATTGTCGCAGATTCCTGCTATATTCTAAGTGATTGTTTTATATATTGATTATTGAGCCTGTGAGAGTTGGCTCGATAATTGCTTTTTCACATTCATAGATAGCGAGAAGAATTATGGCAGAAGAAGATCTTTCATTAGAAGAACCCAAAGACGGTGATGACGAGGCAACTGAAGGCTCAGGTGGCAAGAAGAAGCTGATCATCATCATCGCTGCAGTCGTGACAGTGTTGCTTATTGGTGGTGGCATTGCTGCGTATCTGCTGTTGGGAGATGATGAAGAAGCCGCTGATACTGTGGTCACTGAAGTCGCTGAAGGCGCAGAGGGTGCTGCAGGAGAGGCTGGTGAGGGAGCCGATGCGAATCGAGTACCAGCACCACCACAGGGTGATGCAGTGTATGTCAGCATGCCGGATCCATTGCTGGTGAATATCACAGCGGGCAAGCGCAATCGCATGATGCAAATCAAGATAAGTTTCTTGGTTCGTAGTCCAGAAGCTCAGGATGCGCTGAAATTACACATGCCATTAGTTAGAAATAGTTTATTGGATCTCTTCAGTACTACAGATGCTGAAGAAGTGAGAACGCGGGAAGGGCGCAACAAGCTCAAAGAAGAGGCACTAACAGTTGCCCAGCAGGTATTGCTTGAGCAGGTTGGCTTTGAACCGATTGATCGACTGCTGTTTACCGACTTTGTGGTGCAGTAGGTTAAGGAAGTAAAGAGTGAGTGATTTATTAAGCCAAGACGAAATTGATGCGCTGTTACACGGCGTAGATGATGGTGATATCGACCTGGAGGATGATAATTCCGCGTCAGGGGATGCCCGTTCATATGATTTCAGTGCTCAGGACCGCATCGTTCGCGGACGTATGCCGACCCTGGAAATGGTTAATGAGCGCTTCGCTCGTCACATGCGCATCAGTCTATTCAATATGATGCGCAAATCGGCTGAAATATCAGTCAATGGTGTGCAAATGATCAAGTTTAGTGAATATGTTCACAGCTTGTTTGTTCCCACCAGTCTGAACATGGTGCGCATCAAGCCACTGCGCGGTACCTCTCTGTTTACCTTCGAAGCGAAACTGGTATTTACGCTGGTAGACAATTTCTTTGGTGGAGATGGCCGTTATCACGCAAAAATTGAGGGTCGCGAGTTTACCCCTACTGAGCGTCGCATTGTTCATTTACTGCTTAACCAGATCTTCCTTGATTTAGCTGAGGCCTGGGCACCTGTTTATAAAGTTAATTTTGAGTACTTGGATTCGGAAGTGAACCCGGCGATGGCGACGATTGTTAGCCCATCAGAAGTGGTTGTTATTTCAAGCTTCACCATTGAGCTCGAAGGCGGCGGTGGTAATTTCCATGTCTGTATGCCTTATTCCATGCTTGAACCTATCAGAGAAAAGCTCGATGCCGGTGTGCAAACGGACCGTGACGATGTTGATTTCCGCTGGTTGCAGTCTTTACGTGACGAAATCATGGCTGTTGATGTCGACCTGGATGCTACATTGGTTGAGAAAAGTGTCACCCTAAATGACATTCTGGAGATGCAAGAGGGCGACATCATTCCGATCGAATTACCTAAAAACATTACTGTGAATGCCGGTGGACTACCGTCATTCAGAGCGGAATATGGTGTGTCTCAAGGGCATGCTGCATTAAAGATTACCGATATCATTGATAGAACCCATATCCTGGCCGGAGTAGGAGAGAACAATAATGGTTGATGAAAACGATAAAGATGATACTCAGTCTGCTGATGATGCAGATTGGGGTGATGCGATGGCGGAGCAAGCTGCTGCCTCGCAGGCACCCATGAATGAGCTAGTCGACGATTCCGTTGGTGAGCGTGACCGAGAGAATATCGATGTTATTTTAGATATTCCAGTCACCTTATCTCTTGAGGTAGGAACCACCGTGATTGCGATTAGAAATTTACTGCAACTGAACCAAGGCTCAGTGATTGAGCTCGACCGACTCGCCGGTGAGCCACTGGATGTCAAGGTGAACAATACCCTCATCGCACATGGTGAAGTTGTGGTGGTCAACGAAAAATATGGTATCCGATTAACGGATGTCATGAGTCCATCAGAACGAATTAAGAAACTGAAGTAGTATGAATACACGCCTTCTCATATCAATTCCATTGCTATTAAGTGTATCTAATAGCATGGCGGAAGAGACAACTGCGATCGGAACAGGTCCAGTTGATGCGACGGCGTTTGTTCAGGTACTTGTCGGATTATTGATCACGGTTGGGATTATTTTCTTTCTCGCTTGGTTGAGCAGAAAAACCAAATTAATTAATACCTTTAGTTCTGGCTATCAAATAAAAACTCTCGCAACGCAATCTCTCACTCATCGCGAAAAAATCTGCTTGGTTGAAGTGGGCGGAAAGCAAATACTCATTGGTTTGGCCCCCGGCAATATTAATAAAATTCATGTGTTCGACGACCCTATCGAGGCAGTCTCTCCGGCTGAAGACCCGCCTTCGAGCCCCTTTGCTGAAACATTTCGGCAAGCCTTGGGGATGCAATCGAAAGAGACGAAGGGTTGACGTATGAAACTGCTAATTTTGCTCATCACATTGGTTACAATGGGGGATTATTCGGCCGCTGAGTCAGGTATCCCCGCGCTAACACTGACGACAAACGAC
>CAXRAF010000123.1:0-14799 GCA_964228485.1 Alteromonadales bacterium
AGACGCCGTAGCAGGATTGCAAAACGTAACTGCAACATCAGGTCGTCTCACACCCCGAGCGGGTATTAATGGCAGCCAAATCCTCGATGATTCCTACAATGCCAATCCGAGCGCAATGCTGGCTGCCGGTGAGGTGTTATCGCAATACCCACAGAAGAAGATATTCATCGCCGGTGATATGGCTGAATTAGGGCAAGAGTCAGTGAGTATACACCGTCAGGTAGGTGAAGCATTGAAACAATTTGCCATTGATCAATTGCTGACCGTCGGACAAAAAAGTGCATATCTATCAGAGGGTTATGGAGAGGGTGCTCTGCATTTCATTAATAAGCAGAGTTTAATAGATTACATAAAACCAGAGCTGAACGAAGAGACGGTAGTGGTAGTTAAAGGCTCACGATCTTCGGCCATGGAAACGGTCGTAACCGAATTAACGGAATCGAATTCTTCTCACACTCATCAGAAGGAGACGGCCGCATGCTAGTTTGGCTCAGCGAATATCTCAGTCAATTTTACTCGGTCTTTAACGTGTTTGGCTATGTCACGATGCGCACGATTATGGCGGCTCTCACTGCATTACTCATCGCACTGATTTTGGGCCCATTTATGATCCGCAAGTTGACTGATAAGCAAATTGGTCAAACGGTCAGAAATGATGGTCCAGAAACACATTTGGTCAAGGCAGGCACACCAACCATGGGTGGCGGATTGATCATCATGGCGATTGCTTTGAGCGCCTTACTTTGGGTCCGTCTCGATAACCGCTATCTCTGGATACTACTACTCGTAACCGTAGGCTTTGGTTTAATTGGTTGGGTCGATGATTACAAAAAGTTGATCCATAAGGATCCGCGTGGCCTCATCGCCCGTTGGAAATATTTCTGGCAGTCTGTGGTCGGCATGGCAGCCGTGGTGCTGCTCTATGTTGGCGCCACAGAACTCGAAACCACGCTGTTTGTACCGTTCTTTAAAGATGTCGCCATTCCGATGGGGCTCACCTATATCCTGCTGAGTTACTTTGTCATCGTCGGTACTAGTAACGCGGTCAATCTAACCGACGGTCTGGATGGTTTAGCTATTTTACCGACCGTGCTGATTGCCGGTGCCTTTGCCGTATTTGCTTATCTGACAGGGCATGTCGAATTTGCCGCTTATCTGGCGATCCCTTACATCGGTGGCGTTGAAGAGGTTGCGATTTTCTGTGCAGCAATTTGTGGCGCAGGGTTAGGTTTCTTGTGGTTTAACACCTATCCGGCACAGGTATTTATGGGTGATGTCGGAGCACTCGGATTAGGCGCAGCACTGGGTACCATCGCTGTGATGGTGCGGCAAGAATTAGTGTTGTTGATCATGGGCGGTGTATTCGTGATAGAGACGCTCTCGGTCATTATTCAGGTGGCGTCATTTAAGCTCACGGGCAAGCGCATCTTCGCCATGGCACCGTTACATCACCATTATGAATTAAAGGGTTGGCCAGAGCCTCGCGTTATTGTGCGGTTCTGGATTATTAGTGTGGTCTTGGTTCTCATCGGCCTGGCCACGTTGAAGTTACGTTAATTAGGAAGATACTGAGTGAACTTAGCATTAGGTCATAATCCACTCATCATCGGTCTCGGACAAACGGGACGGAGTTGTATCGATTATTTTGAATCGATCGGACAGACGTATCACCTAATGGATAGTCGCGCCACAGTAGCAAATGCAGACTCATTTGACTCAAACTTATGTCAGTCACTCACTTTCAGTGGCCTAGATGGCGATCTCGCTCTGCAGGAAGACTACTTGCGGCGTCATCACATTTCCGCGCTGGTAGTTAGTCCGGGAATTCGGGTCAAAGGACCACTCTTTGATGCAGCCAGAAACCTAAAGCTGGAGATTGTCGGAGATATTGAATTATTTGCCCGACTCATCCGCTCGAACGATGATGCCAAAGTCATCGCGATTACCGGCTCTAATGGCAAAAGTACCGTGACCCAGTTATTGCATGACCTCATGAAAGAGGCGGGTAAGTCGGTTGCCATGGGCGGCAATATTGGTATCCCGGTATTACAGCTTATTGACGATGCGATTGAATGGTATGTGCTGGAGCTTTCCAGTTTTCAACTTGAGACGACCCAAAGTCTGGCACCCGTCATCGCCACGGTATTAAATGTGACTGAGGACCATTTAGACCGCTATGATTCATTTGAGCACTACAAGCATACTAAGCTAACCCTGCTCGATCTTGCAGAGCAACAGGTGATCGATGTCGATGAGTTACCCGAATTACTCAATCGTTATTCCACAGCGAACACCTTTAGTCTGAACCAACCTGATAATGACAACCTATACTGGGATAGTGATACGAAGACGATCACATTTAAGCCCACGCCAGACCAATTGTTCCGTCTAGACATGACGCAGGCTAAATTGCCGGGCTTACATAATATACGCAATGTGATGACCGTCTTAAGTATCTGGCAGTTAGCAGCATTTGAGTGGTCAGAAGATTTATCACTTACGCTCTATCAATGGCCCGGATTAGCGCATCGTTGTCAGTATATTGCTACGGTCAATGGCGTAGATTTTTACAATGACTCAAAAGCCACTAATGTCGGTGCGACACAAGCGGCTATTAAGGGATTTGCTTCTACTACAACATCACCACTGATCCTAATCGCTGGTGGTGTCGGTAAAGGAGCTAACTTTAAACCGCTGAAAAAATTGTTCAAAAAGCATCTGAAGCATTTGGTATTACTTGGTCAAGATGCCGAGCAAATGCGACAACAAGCGGGTAAACACGTTGCCTCGATAATCGTGCCTGATATGCAAGCTGCGGTAAGTGAAGTCTGCTCTATTGCAGAGCCCGGAGACATCGTATTACTCTCGCCCGCTTGCGCCAGTCTGGATATGTATGACAACTACATGCAACGAGGTGATGATTTCATTGTACAAGTGGAGGCCATCCAATGACGGCAGCCGTAATGCAAAGTCAGGACAAAACCAAGGTTCTGGAACCAATATGGTTCGATCTGCCACTTGTATTAATGGTTCTTGCGTTAGTTGCCATTGGTTTTGTCATGGTTAGCTCAGCCTCAATGCCATTCGCAGATAGTGAGAACTATGGTTATAACCCTTATCATTTTGTTATCCGTCATGCGATATACATCGGCGTGGGTATTGTCGCTGCCATAGGGACCATGTTTGTGCCAACCAACGCTTGGCTCAGAGCTGGTCTGACCCTATTAGGCGTCGCTATTTTCCTCCTCATACTGGTGTTGATTGTGGGTAAAGAGGTCAACGGCAGTCGGCGTTGGCTCGATCTTGGCCTGTTCACCATACAGGCTTCCGAGCTTGCTAAATTATTTGTGGTTAGTTATCTCGCGAGCTATTTAGTCAGACGCCGGGAAGAGCTAGTTACGCAAATCAAAGGATTCATAAAACCGCTAGGTATCCTTGCGATAGTGACATTCACATTGTTGATGGAACCTGACTTTGGTGCCACGGTCGTTATTGTCGCCACAAGTCTGGCCATGATGTTTCTCGCCGGTGCACGTCTGTGGCAGTTTATTGTACTGAGTGGTGTAGTTGGCGTATTACTCGGCGGTCTTGCCCTGACACAATCCTATCGCTGGCATCGACTGCAAAGTTTCCTCGATCCCTGGCAGGATCCATTCGGCACTGGCTACCAGCTAACGCAATCACTGATCGCATTTGGCCGAGGTGATTTGTGGGGACTTGGGTTGGGGCAAAGTATTCAAAAGCTCTCATACCTCCCGGAAGCACATACTGACTTTGTATTCGCGGTACTTGCCGAGGAGTTAGGCTTGATTGGTGTGCTGGCCGTGTTAATCCTCTACGCCAGCTTATTCGTCCGCATTATGAATATTGGCCGTAAAGCTGTTGAGATTGGGCAATTATTTTCTGGCTACATGGCTTGGGGGTTAGGCATTACACTCGCATTGCAGGCGGTGATTAATATTGGCGTCAATGCCGGTGTATTACCAACCAAAGGACTGACACTGCCACTCATTAGTTATGGTGGCAGTTCATTAATCATGAGTCTCGTGACTATTGCTGTGATCTTGCGCATAGATTATGAGACTAAAGTGATTCAATTCCGTGAGCAGGGGATAATCCCCGGGAGGCAGTCAGCATGAAGACGCCTCATATTCTTCTCATGGCCGGTGGCACGGGTGGTCATATCTTCCCGGCATTAGCGATCGCGGATTGGCTATCCGCTCGGGGTTGGCAAACAACCTGGTTAGGCTCCGAGGGTGGCATGGAGGAATCTCTGGTGCCACAAAATAATATTCCGCTGGAGACAATTTCCATTGCCGGTGTTCGAGGCAAATCAGTGATCACAAAATTACTTTCACCGGTTCGCTTAATTAGCGCAATCTTTCAGGCCATTGGCATTATCCGACGCATCAAGCCTGACGTGGTACTTGGTATGGGTGGCTTTGCCAGTGGTCCGGGTGGTCTGGCCAGCAAGCTACTCGGGTATCCGTTATGTATCCATGAGCAAAATGCCATCGCAGGTATGACCAATCGCTATCTGGCTAAATTAGCACGCTATAAACTGGCCGCTTTCCCGAATAGTCTAGCCAACGCGACCGCGGTTGTTGGCAATCCTGTTCGTGCGGATATTTCCGCAATTACAGATCCTGAAGCGCGATTTGCTAACAGGCAGGGGCCACTCAACATTCTAGTCGTCGGAGGTAGCCGAGGTGCGGCTATTCTGAACGAAATATTACCGGCAACGATACAACAACTCACAGCTGAGATGACACTCTGCGTCCGACACCAGGCCGGTAGTGGTCGCAGGGGCGTGGTACTTGAGCGCTACAGCGAAGCCCTAGCGAATCATACGGGTACAGTGGATGAAATAGTTGAGGTGAGCGATTTTATTACCGATATGAAAGCTGCCTACGAGTGGGCTGATCTCGTGGTTTGTCGCTCGGGAGCCTTGACGGTATCAGAATTAGCCTCAGCGGGTGTGGCTTCCATTTTAATTCCATTTCCCCATGCGGTGGATGATCATCAGACCGTGAATGGTCAGTATCTGGTGAGTGGTGATGCGGCACGCATGATTCAGCAACCAGCACTGACAGTGGAACATCTGGCGCGCGAGATTATAAGTATTGGTGGACGTGAGGGTTGCTTGCAGATGGCCAAGCATGCCCGGCAACTGGCTAAAAATAACGCCACCAGGGATGTTGCTAATTACTGCATTAGTGCCGCTGGTTATGAAACACAGGAGTCGCTGTCATGACGATAGACTCTAAACATTTACTGGCAGATATACCCGAAATGCGTCGTATTAAGCGGATTCATTTTATTGGTATCGGTGGTGCCGGAATGGGTGGTATTGCTGAAGTACTGTTAAATCAGGGCTATCAAATAACGGGCTCTGATCCATCAGATAATACTGTGACACAGCGCTTAACTCGCTTGGGTGCTGAAGTCTCTCATGTACATAAGGCACATCAAGTTGAGGGTGCTGATGTGGTGGTAATTTCCAGTGCCATTCCAGCGTCGAATCCAGAGCTTGTGGCAGCAACGGAATTGCGCATTCCGATTGTTCCTCGCGCTGAAATGTTGGCTGAGTTGATGCGGTTCCGACATGGTGTGGCTGTGGCAGGAACTCATGGTAAAACTACCACGACGAGTCTGCTCGCGAGTGTCTACGGTGATGCCGGGTTAGACCCAACCTTTGTCATAGGCGGCCTATTAAACAGAGCCGGTACGAATGCGCGCTTGGGTCGCAGCCGTTACCTGATTGCTGAAGCAGATGAGTCAGATGCCTCGTTCCTGCATCTGCAACCGATGATATCCGTGGTGACCAATATTGATGCTGACCACATGGATACCTATGGCGGTGACTTCAATGTGCTGCGAGAGACATTCATCCAATTCTTACATAACCTGCCATTTTATGGCTTAGCTGTATTATGCACCGATAGTCCGACGGTTCGTGAAATTATCCCGCAGTTAATGCGTCCCGTCATCACCTATGGTTTTGACGATGATGCTGACTATCGTGGCTCTGAATTCAGGCAAAAAGGCAACAAGAGTTTCTTTAAGGTTCAGGGTAAGTCAATTGATGGCACCATTGATGTCGAGCTTAATCTGCCCGGTCGACACAACGTGCTCAACGCCATAGCCACCATTGCCGTGGCGATGGAAGAGGGTCTGGAAATTGCGCCAGTCATTAAGTCACTTGCTGAATTCCAGGGCATCGGTCGGCGGTTTGAAAATCTTGGTTTGATGACTCTGGCTGACAGTAAAGGCCATATTGAGCTACTAGATGACTATGGTCATCATCCGACTGAGGTTGAGGCAACCATCAAGGCGGCCCGCAATGGCTGGCCGGAAAAGAGACTGGTGATGGTATATCAACCGCATAGATATACCCGCACGCGAGATCTCTTTGAAGACTTTGCTTCAGTATTATCCGAAGTCGATGTCCTGTTATTACTCGAGGTGTACTCAGCTGGTGAGGAGGTAATCCCCGGTGCTGATAGCCGCACACTGTGTCGTGCGATCCGTAATCGTGGCAAGTTAGACCCAATTTTTGTCGAAGATCAAAGCGCGCTTGAGGCGGTGATTGGTGATGTGTTAGAGGATGGCGATATGTTGCTTATGCAAGGTGCTGGCAACATTGGCGCATTGGCAAAAGACTGGTCTGGAACTCAGATGGCATTTCTGCGTGATGTGGAGGGCTCTGATGACTGATGTTGCAGCATTCGGCAAGGTTGCAGTGATGATGGGCGGTGACTCAAATGAGCGCACAGTGTCTCTCAGTTCGGGACAGGCGGTACTGAAGGCACTGCAATCCTCTGGTGTGAATGCACATGCTTTCGACCCGCAAGATAAACCATTGTCAGCTTTGAAAGATGAACAATTTGATCGTGTGTTCAATGTCATGCACGGCAAGATGGGTGAAGATGGCTTACTCCAGGGCACCTTGTCCATGATGGGCATCCCCTTCACCGGTTCTAACATGCTGGCATCGGGCATTGGTATGGATAAGGTGCGTTCGAAGTGGATTTGGCAAGCTATCGGATTAAACGTCATTCCGGGTGCGGTGATTGAGTCAAATCAGCCAATTGATCAAACACTAATTGAACGAATTACGCATGCCCATGGTGAACAACTGATGGTTAAGCCCTCAACCGAGGGTTCGAGCTTAGGTATGACACTGTGCCGCTCAGCCGATGAACTCATTCCAGCTTTGCAAAAAGCCCATGCTTACTCTGATCAAGCCATCGTTGAGCGCTTGATGTCGGGACCTGAGTATACCGTGGCAATAATCGGTAATCGTTGTTTACCCTCAATTCGTATTGAACCTGAGCATGTGTTCTATGATTACAGTGCGAAATATGAAGTGGGTAGCGGTACCCAATATTTCTGTCCCAGTGGCCTGAGTGAGGAAGATGAACAACAGCTTCAGCAAGTGTCTTTGAAGGCTTTTATCGCAGTTGGGTGTTCCGGCTGGGGACGAGTTGATTTCATGGCAGATGAGCAAACTGGTGAGATGCACTTAATGGAGCTCAACACGGTTCCGGGCATGACCGAGACGAGTCTGGTACCCAAAGCTGCCGCAGCAGCCGGTATTTCATTCTCAGAACTCTGCCTGAGTATTCTTGAAACCAGCATGCCTTCGAGTGTGGAGGTGACCAATGGCTAAGAAGAAGCAGGTCACTATGGCGAGTCGCAAGCGTGCCAACAAGACAAACAGTCGACGCTCGATATTCAAGTGGTCTGTTGTGTCTTTGGGAGTGTTGTCACTGGTCGGTACTGTGATTTGGTATGGCATGCAACAAAACTGGTCACTCAAAGCAGTTGAGCCGCCAGAGCAGTTGATGCCAATTCGAGTGGTCGAGATTCGCGGCGAGTTGCGACATTTATCAAAGGACACCATCCTGTCGGTGTTGCGCTCGCAGAGTAGAGAAACCTCCGATGACAAGCAAACCATCAATTTCATGACCACTGATTTGAGTGATATCGAGGCAGAGCTTGAGGCGCTTCCGTGGGTTTATCGCAGCAAAATACGTCGCATCTGGCCGGATAAGCTCATTATCGATATTGATGAGCAACAGGCTATCGCTATCTGGAACGACAATCGTCTGGTGAATCAATTTGGTCAGACGTTTGAACCAGAAACAATTGCTATTAAAACAATACCCAAATTATCAGGTCCGGAGCATGAGCTTTCGATTCTATTGCAGTTGTTTGCCGATCTTCAGACGCAATTTGAATCGGAAAAACTGCAACTAAGTGAAATGCACCTCAGTGAGCGAAGGGCATGGGAATTGAAGCTCAGTAACGGAATTGTATTAGACATTGGACGAAAGGCACTCTCAGAACGAGTGACCAAATTTATAAATATTTATCCCATTTTAGTCAATGACGATCCTGCGCCAATCGAGCGGGTGGATTTGCGCTATGACACGGGAATGGCTGTGACACGCATGCCGATCGTTGCTCAGGACGAATCGGGCAAGCCTTAATAACTGGTGAGTAGATAACTATGGTAAAAGCACCTGAAAAAAACTTAATTGTCGGTCTCGACATAGGCACATCGAAAGTCGTCGCCATTGTCGGTGAGGTTGGCGAAGATGATACGGAACTTAAAATTATTGGTTTCGGTTCGCATCCATCGCGTGGCTTGAAGAAGGGCGTTGTCGTTAATATTGAATCGACGGTGCAATCCATTCAGCGTGCTGTTGAGGAAGCCGAACTGATGGCTGGCTGTCAAATTCATTCCGCCTACACCGGCATCGCTGGAAGTCATATTCAATCCATGAACTCGCATGGCATCGTGGCTATCCGTGATACGGAAGTGACCGAAGCAGATATCGAGCGTGTTATCGATGCGGCGAAGGCAGTGGCGATTCCGGCAGACCAGAAAATCCTACATATCCTGCCGCAGGAATTCATCATTGATGGTCAGGAAGGTATTAAAGAGCCGGTCGGAATGTCCGGTGTTCGTCTGGAGGCCAAGGTGCATATGGTCACAGGCTCTGTTAGTGCGGCGCAAAATATCACCAAATGTGTCCGTCGTTGTGGTCTAGAGACCGATGACATCATCTTAGAGCAACTGGCATCGAGTTTCTCAATATTAACTGAGGACGAAAAAGACTTGGGTGTATGCATCATCGATATCGGTGGAGGTACAACTGATATTGCCGTGTTTACCCATGGCGCCATTCAGCATACAGCGGTTATTCCCATCGCCGGTGATCAGGTGACTAATGATATTGCAGTGGCACTGCGTACACCAACGCAACATGCTGAGGATATTAAAGTGAAGTATGCCTGTGCACTGAGACAGTTGACCAATTTAGAGGACACCATCGAGGTTCCTGGTGTTGGTGACAGACAGCCACGACGACTATCACGACAAACGCTG
This sequence comes from Alteromonadales bacterium, assembly GCA_964228485.1. Taxonomy (GTDB): domain Bacteria; phylum Pseudomonadota; class Gammaproteobacteria; order Enterobacterales; genus CAXRAF01. Next base: position 9,398 of record CAXRAF010000123.1, read on the forward strand.
GCGGAGGTTGTTGAACCGCGCTACGAGGAATTATTCACCTTAATTTATGCCGAGCTCGAACGTAGCGGCTTCGTCGATTTGATTGCCGCGGGAATCGTGCTGACCGGTGGCTCCTCGAAAATGGAAGGATTAATCGAATTGGCTGAAGAAGTGTTTCATATGCCAGTTCGACTTGGTTCACCATACAACGTCACAGGTATGGGCGATGTGGTGAAAAATCCAATACACGCAACCGGTGTAGGACTACTGCATTACGGTATGCAGCAGCACAAAGACGGCAGCAGCAATCACTATGCACTGTCAGGTAAAGAATCAATTTGGAGCCGCATGAAGATGTGGTTTAAGGAATTCTAGGGATATCGAATGATATCGCTGAATAGAGTGGTGACACTCATTTTTAACGTTAAATGCAAGCAGAAAGGGTAAAACTAAAATGACAAATAAATTTGAAATCGTTGACGCATGCCAGGAAGCAGCTGAGATAAAAGTAATCGGAGTCGGTGGTGGCGGCGGTAACGCTGTGCAACACATGCTAATGCAGAGTATTGATGGGGTTGATTTCATCTGTGCAAATACAGATGCTCAAGCACTGTCAAACTCGACAGCAACCACATTATTACAACTGGGGAATACGATAACCAAAGGACTGGGCGCTGGCGCGAATCCTAATATCGGCCGAGAGGCGGCATTAGAGGATCGTGAGCGTATTCAGGAAATGCTAAAGGGTACTGATATGGCCTTCATCACTGCAGGTATGGGAGGTGGAACTGGAACAGGTGCTGCGCCCGTGATTGCAGAAATCGCCAAAGATATGGGTATCTTGACGGTCGCTGTTGTTACTAAGCCATTCTTCTTTGAGTTGAAGCGCCGTATGGCAGTGGCTGAGGAAGGTATTCTGGAACTGGAAAAGCATGTTGATTCATTAATCATCGTGCCGAACGAGAAGCTATTGACGAACTTGCCAGGCAGCTCTCTGAAAAAGGCATTTGCTGCTGCGAATGACGTCTTATCAGGCGCTGTTCAGGGCATTGCTGAGTTAATTACACGCCGTGGTTTGATCAATGTTGACTTCGCTGATGTCAGAACTGTCATGTCCGAGAAGGGTAAGGCCATGATGGGATCTGGCCAGGGTACCGGTCCTGACAGAGCACGTGAAGCAGCTATGCAGGCGGTGGCTAGTCCATTACTGGAAGATGTCGATCTGTCCGGTGCTCGAGGCATTTTGGTTAACATTACAGCAAATGATGATTTGGGCTTGGATGAGTTCGCAGAAGTCAATGACGTGATCAACGAATTTGCCTCTCAGGATGCCACTATGGTGGTTGGTACTGTCTTTGATGACAGCATGACTGATGAGCTCAGAGTATCGGTCGTTGCAACGGGATTAGGACAAACTGAGGAACCTTCTATGAAAGTTGCTGTCGAAAACCCTGAACCTGTATCAGATAAACCGCTTGATTATAATGTGTATGACAAGCCAGCGGCGATTCGTCAACGTGAGAATCTAGCCCGAGATGGCGGCAAGCGAGTGGTCGGAACTGACTTGGCGGAGGATTTTCTGGATATTCCAGCATTCCTGAGACGTCAGGCAGACTAACGAATTGCGCACATCAGGTGCGTAGCTCGTAGTAAGACCCTTGCAAGCTGAAGCAATGACTTCAGTAGTAGATTGCACACTGGATCAACACCCTTTCTGGTTCAGTGTGCAATTTTTTTGCGTCATCTTTTTGCGACAATGTGAGGAATTTATTTTCAAACGGTCGTTAGAATATGGTAGTATGCGCAAAATTTGAACAGGCTGTTGTTTTTTATCTACAAATAAGTATTATAAAACAATAGCTTATAAAAATAATCTGAAGTTAACTATTGTAATGATTCGTCAACGCACACTCAAAACATCGATTCGAGCGACTGGTATTGGTCTACATACCGGTAAGAAGGTGTTTTTGACATTCCATCCGGCACCGGTCGATAGCGGCATTATTTTCCGCCGTGTTGATTTGGATCCCATTGTTGAGATTGAGGCCAAACCAGAGAATGTTGGTGATACGACGCTATCTACCTGCTTAATGAAAGATGGGGTACGTGTATCAACGGTTGAGCACCTGCTCGCAGCCATGGCTGGACTAGGAATAGACAACGCCGTTATCGATGTCAGTGCGCCGGAAGTGCCCATCATGGATGGTAGCTCAAGCCCATTTGTGTTTTTGATCCAATCTGCGGGCGTACAGGAGCAGGATAAAGCCAAGAAGTTTGTTCGGATTAAGAAGCCTGTGACCGTATCGGATGGTGATAAATCAGCAGGTTTTGAGCCATATGACGGATTCAAAATTGATTTCACTATCGATTTCGATCACCCAGTATTCAAAAACAAGTCAGGATTAAATGCCGTGATTGACTTGTCTGGTACTTCATTTGTGAAAGAGATCAGTCGCGCACGCACTTTTGGCTTTATGAATGATATTGAATACCTTCGTGCGAATAATCTCGCTCGTGGTGGCAGTATGGAGAATGCCATTGTTTTGGATCAATACAAGGTGCTGAATGAAGATGGCCTGCGCTACAGTGATGAATTTGTAAAGCATAAGATATTGGATGCCATCGGTGACCTGTATCTGCTAGGCCACAGCCCAATTGGCGCTTTCAAAGGCGTGAAATCAGGCCACGCACTCAATAATCTACTGCTTCGTACCCTTATGGCCGATGAGCAGGCCTGGGAACTGGTTACCTTTGAAGATGCCACCGTTGCACCAATCTCATATATTACAAACCCTAGCCTTGCAGTTTAAATCCGTTTTTTTCATAGTCTTGCTGACCTTGGCATGCCGTCTGGATGCTTCGACACTGTTTGTGGGTGATGAGCCAATCCCGCCAGCCGTTAGTGTGGTCGAATCCCAGACTAATGTATTACTGACTGAGCTCAGTAATCGAAAGCTGGAGTTCGCAGAGCAGCCGGCCAAATTGGTTCATTTTGCTAAGACCATAGCACTCAAGCACTGGGATATTACCAAGGCATCGCGACTAATCTTAGGTCCGCATTGGCGCAATGCATCAAGTACTGAGCGTCAGCAATTTGAAGATGAATTCCTACGAACTCTGCTGCGTTATGTGGTCCGCGCCTACGGCTATTATGATGATGAATTAATCAAAGTGGTCGAGTATGACTGGCAAGAGACTCGCAGAGGAGGCTGGGTATTATCCAAGGTGGAAATACCCGGTGGCGTCAAAGTCAATGTCGATTATCGTATGACTTACAATTCCAAAACTCAGCAATGGAGTCTAATCGATGTGCGAGTTGAGGGGATCAGTCTAGTCGTGGTTAAACGCCAGGAGTTTCGTGAGATTGTTACCCGAGAGGGTCTGACAAACCTGATTGCGGTTATGAACAATAAAAATAACGAAATCCTGAAGGGAATTGAGGAATACAAGGCTGTTGATGCAATCGGCGGTAGTGAGTAGTCACTAACTAACTGGTTACTAACTACTTACAAGCTCAATAGCACCGGCTTCACCTTTTAAACTTCCATCCAGCTATCCGATTCTTCACCCCAAGATTGATAGACATCGTCACCGCCACGTATCTTCCAATCAGAGTCGATGGTCAATTTAGAGCTGATCCCACCCCGTGGGTTGAAGACCATCACCAGACGCATACGCTCTGGCTCATACACTTCCTTTAGATGATCGTAAACAATATTAATCAGACGCTCATAAGACACCACGATATCTCGCAATTGGTATACATACTGCTTGAGTGATTTAAGCTCGATGATTTTTTTACCAGGGTAAAAAGTAATGAACATGGTGGCGAAATCTGGCTGCTCTTGCACACCCAGAAAGGTAAATTCGGGCACTTTGACTTTTATCTCATAGGCTTCTTTGGCGGGATTGGGTAGAGCTATCAGGATATCGCGATCAATAGCGCTGTACATTTTTACAGAGTCAGACATTGTTTCTCTCTCTTTAAATTATTGACTAAACTTCGAGTAATAATATGTAATTTGGTGACTATTCACTTGGTGTACATTTTAAACTCGTGTATTATAGACGTCTAAACATCTAGAAGTCTATAGCATTATTTCCTCACTGAGCATTAAACGTGGCATTTTCTACTACTGAAACCTTAATAAAACTACTCAATCAACGTGTGCTGTTTCTCGATGGTGCCATGGGGACCATGATCCAGAAACATAATCTCGAAGAGCAGGACTTTCGCGGGAATCGTTTCGCTGATTGGCCATCTGAGCTCAAAGGCAATAATGATCTACTCACCCTCACACAACCTGACATCATCAGAGACATACATCGTCAATATCTTCAGGCCGGTAGTGATATTTTAGAAACGAATACCTTTAATGCCAATAGTATTTCAATGGCTGACTACAATATGCAGTCCTTGTCATATGAATTAAACAAGTCATCAGCAAACCTGGCTAAAGAGGCCGCTGTAGAATTTTCTACTGATGATAAACCACGGTTTGTGGCAGGCATCTTAGGTCCAACAAATCAGACCACGTCACTATCACCCGATGTCTCTGATCCAGGCTATCGTGCGGTAACATTTGACCAGATGGTATCGGCCTATACCGAAGCATGTCAGGGGCTAATTGATGGTGGCTCAGACATCATCATGGTTGAGACGATATTCGATACATTGAATGCCAAAGCAGCACTCTTTGCCATCCAGACCATATTAAATCAAACAAAAACACCGTTCCCAGTGATGATTTCAGGGACTATCACCGATGCCTCCGGACGGACATTAACGGGTCAGACAACAGAGGCTTTTTATCATTCTCTGCGTCACATTAATCCCCTGAGCTTTGGCTTGAACTGTGCACTAGGCGCCGATCAATTACGGCCTTATATAGAAATATTATCAAATATTTCAGATGGTTACGTCTCAGCCCATCCAAATGCCGGATTACCGAACAGTTTTGGTGAGTACGATGAGTCACCTGAGGCCATGGCCACAGAATTGGCTGAGTGGGCAGAATCTGGTTACTTGAATATTGTCGGCGGCTGTTGTGGCACTACACCAGAGCATATTAAAGCCATTACTGAGACATTATCACCATTTAAGCCCAGACAACCGGCGCGTAAGACTTTCGCGATGAAACTATCAGGCCTAGAGCCGTTATCGATTAATGAACAAAGCCTGTTCGTCAATGTCGGTGAGCGAACCAATGTCACCGGTTCGGCGAAATTTTTACGTTTGATCAAAGAGGGCGATTTTGAGGAAGCGTTATCTGTTGCTAGAGAGCAGGTCGAAAATGGCGCTCAGATTATCGATATTAATATGGATGAGGGTCTGATTGATTCTGAGCAGGCAATGGTACGATTCTTAAACCTGATTGCTGCTGAACCAGATATTAGCTCAGTGCCCATCATGGTTGACTCCT
>CAXRAF010000124.1:0-13673 GCA_964228485.1 Alteromonadales bacterium
GTCTCGAGTGCGACAAGCGGGAGTTCCAATTGCACTTCACCGTCCAGTTCAAAGAATACGATACCTACCGTTTGTCCCTTGTTAAGAGGCGCTTCAATCCTATCCGCCAATTCATAATTCGCCTTTAACTTGTTCTTGGAACCACGAGGCACGGTGATTAATACCGGCTCACCCAGACCAAGTTTTAACTGTGGCTTATCGCCATACCAGACACGCTCAGTATGAATAACCTGACCCGGCTGAATCGGCTCGAAGGTCTCATAAAAACGGAAACCAAAATTGAGTAATTGCTTATTTTCCCGTTTGCGGCTCTGCTTACTGTCTGAGCCCATCACCACCGATATGAGTCGCATGCTGCCTTCTGTCGCTGAGGCAATCAATGCATAACCACCGGCTTCGGTGTGACCGGTCTTGATGCCATCAACATTCAAGCTGCGATCCCACAGTAAGCTGTTGCGGTTGTATTGAGTGATATTGTTATAGGCAAATTCTTTTTCTTTGTTGACCTCATAATCATCCGGATAATCGCGGATCAATGCTTGCGACAGAAGTGCCATATCACGTGCTGTGGTCAGATGGTCCGGGTGACTCAAACCGTGCGAGTTTTCAAAATGCGTGCTGGTCATACCCAAGCGCTTTGCAGTGGCGTTCATCAACTGCACAAAGGCATCTTCAGTGCCTGCCAGATGCTCGGCTACAGCGACACAGGCATCATTTCCGGAGGCGATCACAACACCACGCTTTAGTTCTCTAAGTGTGACCTCATCACCCACTTCGATGAACATTTTCGAAGAGTCAGGAAATTTCTTGGCCCAGGCATTTTCACTCACAACAACAATGTCATCATAACTAAATCGACCGGAGGCCACTGCTTCAGATAACACATATGAGGTCATCATCTTAGTCAATGACGAGGGCGCAATAAGCATGTCTGCATTTTTCTCAGCCAACACCTTGCCTGTATCGTGATCAACCAGAATGTAGGCCTTAGCAGGCATTTCCGGCGCGCTCGGCACAATCGCCGTTACCGGAGAGGTCATCATCACAACTAGGGAAATGAAGAGAATAAAATGTAGCTTTAAATGCATTTGGACTGACTCGCTGTACTCGTATTGATTATGTAAATGGACCTAATTAAAAACCGCTGTAATCTATCAGAAATTGGCTAAAAACCCCAGAAAACACGCAAAAAAATGCTATTTACCGACCGGCACCACGCGGGCATCGCGATAATTAAGCTGTCTGAGTTCACCTAACCATTTTTCAATGACTGTTTGCTTTCTAAATGGCCCGATCCTGACCCGATATAATGTGTTACCCGAGGTGGTTACTTCATTTATGACCACTGACTGGTTGAGTTGGTTCGCCACCCGCTGTGCCAACTTTCGCGCACTGGCGCGTTCACCGAAGGCACCAATTTGGATCCTCGCGCTACCTTTGCCATCGGCCGGTTGTGAGCCCGTTAAAGCCTCTACTTCAACGCGCGCTGTGCCCGCCTTGACCATATCCAGTTTCTGGGCGGCAACATAGGATAGATCGATAATGCGTCCTTTGGCGAAGGGACCACGATCATTGACACGGACAATAATTGAGCGATTGTTTTTGAGATTAGTCACTCGCACGTAAGTCGGTAATGGCAAACTCTTGTGCGCAGCGGTCATCTTATACATGTCATAAACTTCGCCATTTGAGGTTTTATTGCCATGAAATTTATAGCCATACCATGAAGCGATCCCCTGCTCCTTATAGCCAACTGCCGATGAGCGGACATAATATCGTTGACCATTGACGACATAGGATTTCGGGTTACCTGCCCGACTGCGCGGCTCATCCTTAGGAATGGCATTAGAGACATCTGAGACATCAACTTCATGGTCGGGACCGTAATCCTGTACTTCATAAGTAGCGCATGAGGATAGCAACCCGATAACTATGAAAATAAAACTGCTTCTTAACATAGTGATTCTCTTTGTTTACTGACTGGTGGTCATGGAGGCTTGATAACTGCTGTTGATATTATCAGCTAACTCCAATACTGCTTTGGTGTAGAACACCCGTGGATTATAACGACTGACAACATAAAAATTTTGAAACCCGATCCAATATTGCTGCTCGCCCTGATCAAGTTTAAAAAATGTCACCTTGGTATCACCGGAAAATCCTTCGGGTATGTTCACCCCTGCGGCCGCCAATTCATCCAGCGTCCGATTTGGTCTGATGCCTTTAGTGAGTAATTCATCCGCTTGTTTTGATGCTACCGTAACGGGCATGACCGTGGGGCCATCAGGCTGCCAGCGGTGACGCTTGATGTAATTAGCAACACTGCCAATCGCGTCTTGAACATTGTCAACCAACTGAATTTTGCCATCACCATCAAAATCGACTGCATACATTTGATAGCTCGAGGGCATGAACTGACCGTAACCCATCGCACCAGCATAAGAACCCTTCATCTGTCCAACTTGCCAGCCCTGCTCTCGTGCCAGCACCAGAAATGACACCAGTTCGTTGGTGAAAAACTTCGCCCGCCGTGGATAGTGAAAGGCAAAGGTATACAAAGAGCGGAAAATATCATGGCTTCCCATAATTCGACCGTAACGGGTTTCAACGCCAATCAAACCGACGATCAGACTGGCCGGTACCTTATACTCTTGCTCAGCCTGTTGCAGTATGTCGGCATGCTTGTGCCAGAATTTTATTCCCTGATCGATACGATCCTGTTTGATGAAAATTTTGCGATATTGTTGCCAAGTGAGTACTTTCTCGGCCGGACGATTCATATTATCAATAATCTTTTGATTCAGCTCGACACCCTTGAACCAGGCATCCAGTTCATCTTTAGTGAAGTTGTGCTCGGTTTGCATTTGCTGATAAAAGTCGGCTATTCGTTGCTCAGGCGTTGGAGAGGCTGAAACAGCCAAAGCGGGTGTCAGGAGCAGTAGTGTAGCCAACAAATACTTCATATGAATGTCATCCTCATGTCATCTGTTTGTTCTGATAGTATCAACATTTCAGTGTCCGACCATCGGTATCGCGTAACAAGATATGTTAGGTTGCATGGAGTCGCCTGTGCGTATGAATGCTCATCAACATACCCATACCCGCCATCATTGTCACCATTGCCGTGCCACCGTAACTTAACATGGGTAGTGGCAATCCGACCACTGGCAGCAATCCAGTTACCATACCAATATTGACAAATAAATAGACGAAAAATGTCAAAATAATTGCACCGGCGAGCAAGCGACCAAAGGTATCCTGTGCCTGCCAGCCAATAAATAAGCCACGCCCGATTACGAAACCATACAATAAGAGTAGTACCAAAACACCGAGAAGGCCTAATTCCTCACCCAACACCGAGAAGATAAAATCAGTATGACGCTCGGGCAAGAATTCCAGTTGTGATTGCGTCCCCTCAAGCCAACCCTTGCCATAGAATCCACCCGATCCAATGGCAATTTTAGATTGAATAATGTGGTAGCCCTTACCCAAAGGATCGAGCTCAGGATTGAGGAAAATGCGTACTCTGTCCTGCTGGTATTCACGCAATAAGAAATTCCATGCCACGTAGGCAAAGGGCACGGATAGCACCGCTAACCAACTGATAAACTTCCAACTCAAGCCGGCCAATAAAAGAACGAACATACCTGAAGCGGCAATCAGTACCGAGGTACCCAAGTCTGGTTGTCGGGCGATAAGCAGGACTGGCACCAGAATCATGATCGTCATGATAACTAAATCACGTTTGCGCGGTGGCAGGGTGCGATCTTTCAGATACCATGCCAGTACCATCGGTAACGCCAGTTTCATAATTTCTGAGGGCTGAAAACGGAAGAAACCAAGATCCAGCCATCGTTGAGCACCCTTGCCAGTGACTCCGAAGAACATCACGGCAACCAGCATTAATATCCCGATTGCATAGAGCGGCAGGGCCCAGGCAGCAAGTATTCTCGGTGGAATTTGTGCCATAAAGATCATCACCAAAAAGGCTAAACCCAAGCGCACTGTTTGCCGCTCCACCAGCGTAAGACTCTCGCTCCCGGCGCTGTAAAGTACAATCAAGCCAAATCCTAACAAACATAACAGGCCGACAATCAATGGCCCATCGAGATGCAGTCGCCACAGTAATGAATGGCGAGCCATGTGGGTATATGTTTGTTGTGGACTATTCACAACTGATCTTCTAACTCCAAATAGTACTCAATTATTTGTCTCGCGACCGGAGCAGCCTGCTTCGATCCGCCGCCCTGATTTTCTAATATGACAACAACGGCGATGGTTGGTTCTTCAAATGGGGCATAAGCAACAAATAAAGCATTGTCTCTTAGCCGCTCATCAATCAATTCCTCATCGTACTCCTCATCTTGAGCAATGCTCTTGAGCTGCACCGTACCCGACTTACCTGCTGAGGTGAAACGCGCATCTTTAAACGCTTCGAAAGCAGAGCCGGGAAATTCATTCACAGCCTTCATGGTATTTTGGATCAAGGTCATGTTTTGCGCTTTGAAAGGAAAGATGTTGTCCGGCTGTTTATCGAGCCGCAACAGCTGATTATCGTTGTCATTGGCTAATTTAGCGCCCAGCGATAATGGGTATAGCAAACCATTATTGGCAATCGCAGCGGTTGCCCTGACTAATTGCAAAGGAGTCGATGTCCAGTAGCCCTGTCCAATACCAACAATGACTGTTTCGCCGGGAAACCAGCGTACCCCTCGACTGGCCTGCTTCCAGCCTCGGTCGGGCATTAGGGCAGGAACCTCTTCACCCATATCCAGCAAAGTGGACTGACCAAAGCCAAAGGCCTTCATGCCTTGCGCGATTCTATCGATGCCGAGTTTAACGGCAAGATCATAAAAGTAGGTATCACAGGAATCGCGGATGGCAACCAGCATATTGACCCAGCCATGTCCCTCGGGTTTCCAGTCTCGATATCGGTGCTCATCATTCTCAAGTTGAAAATAGCCCTTATCCCACATGCGCGTTTTGGCAGTGACAAGCCCCTCCTCCAGTGCGAGCAAACCCAGCATGGGTTTAATGGTCGAGCCGGGGGAGTACTGACCACGCAAGGCGCGATTAAATAATGGTCGATCGGGTGAATTCAGCAGGGCCTGATAGCCGGTCGTTGAGATCCCCGACACAAACGGGTTCGGATCATAGCCCGGTGTACTGACCAGCGCGAGAATACCGCCATTGCGCGGATCGACGGCAATAGCGACACCACGCATATCATCCAATAGTCGTCGTGCTTCCAGTTGCAGCCGACTATCCATATGCAGATGAAGATCCATTCCGGGTACTGGATTTTTCCGATCGAGTACACGGATTACCCGACCCCGGACATCAGTTTCGACCTCTTGATAGCCAATGGTACCGTGTAGCTCATCCTCATAATACTTTTCTAAACCAACCTTACCAATGTGTCGGGTCGCGCGATAATTATCCTGATCAATGGTCGCCAATTCCCGATCATTAATCCGTCCGACATAACCCAGCATATGAACCATCGTCTCAGAAAACGGGTAATAGCGCTGTATACGCGCCCGCGTAACAACGCCGGGCAAGGCATGCTGGTTGACAGCCAAAACCGCCTGCTCTGATTCATTTAAGCCAGTTAATAAGGGCACCGACTCAAACCGGCGAGATGCGCGTAGTCGCTGTGTAAAACGCTCGATAATATCAGCACTGACTTGTGGCAATAGTGTCTGTAGTTTTGCCAGCAAAGCATCCATGTCCTGCACCTTCTCTGGAATAATTTCCAATGAAAATACCAGCCGGTTCTCAGCCAGTATCACGCCATTTCGGTCATAAATTCGCCCCCGATTGGGTGGCAGAGGCTCCAGCTTGATGCGATTCTGATTCGATTGGGTCTGATAATCGGTATTCTTGAATACCTGTAAGTAGGCTACCCGAGTGAGAAGAACTCCCATCATGAAGATAACCAAGATACTAACAATGAACAGTCGACTGCGATAAAGATTAGTCTCTTGAATATGGTTCTTGATGGTTTGTCTTCGTGCCATTATTCGCCCCGATGATATGGATGACCAACGGTTATGGTCCAGGCTCGGTATAAGCTTTCAGCGAAAATAACGCGTACTAATGGATGTGGCAGAGTCAGGTTTGACAGTGACCAGTTTTGATCCGCCCGCTGTTTACATTCGGGAGCTAAACCTTCAGGACCACCAATCAGGAAAACGATATTCTGCCCGCGCATCTGCCAGTCATTCAAGTTTTCGGCTAGCTGCTCTGATGACCAATTCTTACCTAAGACCTCCAAAGCAACCACCCAGTCAGAAGGTTCAACGTGCTTTAGCATCGCCTGGCCCTCTTGCCGCATGGCTCGATCAATGTCTGCGTTTTTGCCACGATGACCGAGGGGGATTTCAATTAATTCGAAGGCAAATTCTCTTGGCAGGCGTTTCAGATAGTCTTGGCTACCCTGTTCAATCCATTGCGGTAATTTATTTCCTATCGCAACTAATCGAATACGCATCAGAGTGAATTGGATTGGTCGCTGTCAGAATCAGAATTGAACTCAGGGTTCCAGAGCTTTTCGAGCTGATAGAAATCGCGGGCATTCTGTTGCATGACATGAACGATGATATCACCCAAATCGATGAGCACCCATTCAGCTGTTGCGCCACCCTCACTGCCATGCGCAGGATGGCCCTGCTTTTTTGCCTCTAGCGCGACATGATCAGAGATTGCTTTGACTTGGCGATTTGAGTTACCCGTGCAAATGATCATGTAGTCTGTAAAGCCACTGACCTCAGCCACATCTAGCTCGACAATATCACGGGCTTTCATGTCTTCTAGGCAATCAATGACTAGTTTTTTTAGTTTCGTTGAATTCATGGAGTATCGCTTTTATGTACTTAGCTCTATTTTAGCAAATCTTTCGCGTAGATATTATGATCTTCGATGTATTGCGCGACTTTTTCTGAAATTAACGCTGCGATATTTTGCTTATTTTGTATCGCTTTGCGTACTTGTGTCGCCGAGAGTTCTAACATGGCCCTATTAGAGAGCAGCACCTGACCTGTTTTTGGCATTACATCCCCGCTCTGCTCATCAGCCGCACGTGAGTCAATGTGTGACTGAACGGCGGGCGAATACTGCAACGTATAACCCGGTCTTGGCAGGACAATAAAGTGACAATAATCAAATAGCGACTGCCATTCATGCCAACTATCAATGGCATTGAAGGCATCGGTACCGATGATGAAAAATAATTCATCCTCTGGATATTCCGAGCGATATTCCTGCAAGGTATACAAGGCATAGGATGCCCCACCACGGTTTACCTCACGACGATCGAGAAAGAGATGATCAGAGCCGCTCAGGCACAATTGCAGCATCTCTAAGCGCTGTTCACTGGTCACCAGTGGTTGATCTCTATGGACCGGAAGATAAGCAGGAATGAAGAAAATTTCGGTTAAGGAATATTCGTCTAGTAATACCTCAGCGGCATGCAGGTGACCCAAATGAACTGGGTCAAATGTGCCGCCAAACAAACCTATCCGTCGTGTCATACTGGCTCGGAGATAAATTTACTAAAGCGTCTTTGGCCTGCTATCACCAGCAAAATAGCCTCAAGTGTTAGCCAGGCATCGCGATTGGCCTGACCTTTGATCGATTTATCGAGCAGTAACAGGCGATTGTGCAGTTGATGCCAGACCTTGACCGGATAGCGTGAAAGCGCCTTGTTATAAATCGTCTGTTTCGCTTGCCAGACATAGAACTGTTTATAAACCAGCGCCAGACTGTCACCCGCCTCTTTTGCCCAGGCGATGCGGCACAATTTACGGATTTCAGCATTTAGCGGTGCGGTAATTTCGATAATGTTGGTACCCTCCTCGCGAAGACTATGCAACATGCGCACGAATCGCGAAGAGTCACCATTGAGACAACTGTCAATCAGATCAAATTGGCCAAATTTTGCATTATCTGCGGTGAATCCCCGTAAGGTATCGGCATCGATTTCATGATCAGTATCGCTGAGAATGTTCAGTCGCTGTAGTTCCTGATTCGCGGCTAGCAAGTTTCCTTCCGTGCGTTGGCTGAGAATGGCTATGGCATCGTTCGACAAACGCATGCCCATCGCACTGGCCCGGGTTCGAAGCCAGCCGGGAAATTGTTTTGCATTAACCGGGTAAACGTCGATCACTGCACCGAGTTGACTCATGGCTTTAACCCAGGCTTTATTTTTTGCACGTTTGTCCATCCTGGGCGTGGTGATGAGTAATAAATCCTCACTTTGATAATCATTACACCACTGTGCAATCAGTTCAGCGGCAGCAGCGTTAGGCGCCTTGTTCAAACGAAATTCATAAATGGTCTTATCGGCAAATAATGACATGGTCTCCATACCAGACGATAAATGTTGGAATTCTTTATCATCGTTCTGGAATAATTTTCGCTCGGTAAAACCAGCCTGGGTCGCTGCATCCCGGATCAATGAGCCGGCCTCTTGGATCAGAAAGGGCTCGTCGCCACAGATTAAATAAACGGGCAATAACTTGGCTTGTAGGTTCTGTTCCAGTAACTCGAGCTTGATTTGCATTAGGGATTACCGGAGATTTTCAAGCGACTAGCAAAGGCAAACATAATTTGTTGTGCCAGACGTTTGCTGAGGGTCAATTCCAACTGCTCGAGTTGCGCCTTGTAGGCTAGAATATCGCGCACATCAAAGACATACTCACCCTGCTGTGTAAATTGCTGGGTATACTGCGCCTCACCAATGCTAAATGTCGCCCCTTGCTCTAGCTTGATCCGGTATTCAGCAGGACGGCCATTACTATCAACCGAGATCACTTCGGTTGTCGATTCCAGTTGGGCTAATTCGATTCGGCGGATACCATCTGGCTGAGGCATATCATCGAAGCTCGCCAGACTCTGTTGAATAAGACTATTCAGTTCACGCTCGACATCATTGTATGGAGTGTGTGATACCAGCGTAATCGGACCATCTATCTTCGACCAACTGACGGCTGGTTTAAAACCACAGCCAGCAAGCAAAAATAGCATAGCGAGTCCGATTATTTGCTTCATCAAGACACCACGATATTGACCAACTTACCGGGTACGTAAATTACTTTGCGCACCGTTTTACCTTCGGTGAACGAGGTCACTGCTGCGGCTGCCTGCGCCTTTATCGACTCTGCATCGAGATCAGTAGCGCATTCAAACTTAGCCCGTAATTTACCATTCACCTGAACCACGATAGTCATTTCATCGCTCACCAGTGCTGCTTCATCATGGGTCGGCCAGACGCTATCGAGTACCTGAGAGTCGTTATCTAATGCCTGCCACAAGGTTTGGCCAATGTGCGGCACAATTGGAGATAACAGCTGCACTGCCGTAGCGAGACATAGTTTAACTAACAAACGCTCGTTGTCATCGTTGGTTGCCAAACGATTGGTCTCGTTCAATAACTCCATCACCGCGGCAATTGCGGTATTGAAGGTGTAACGACGCTCAATATCATCACTAACTTTCTTGATAGTCTGGTGCAATTTGGCGTGTAATTTCTTGCCATCCGATGATAGTGCCTTGGCATCATACTCGCCGCTAACATCACCCGCTGATACAAACTCGTACACTGAGCGCCATAACTTACGTAAGAAGCGGTTGGCACCCTCCACGCCCTGATCAGACCATTCCAGCGACTGCTCTGGCGGAGAAGCAAACATCATAAATAATCGTACTGTGTCAGCACCGTATTTATCAATTAACGCCTGCGGGTCAACTGTATTGCCTTTTGACTTAGACATCTTGGCACCATCTTTTAATACCATGCCCTGTGTCAGCAGTGCGGCAAATGGCTCATCTGAATTTAACAGACCAACATCACGCATTAACTTATGGAAGAAGCGAGAATACAACAGGTGCAAAATCGCATGCTCGATACCACCAATGTACTGATCGACCGGCAACCAGTAGTCAGCGCGCTCATCCAACATGGCCTCATTATTATCAGCACAGCAAAAACGGGCGTAGTACCAACTCGATTCCATGAATGTATCAAAGGTGTCGGTCTCAAAAATGGCCGCTTCACCGTTCTCAGGATCCGTGGTCTCATAAAATTCGGGCATCTTCTTAATCGGTGAGCCCACTCCATCGAATTCAACATCTGTCGGTAAGCGTTGCGGTAATTGATCCTCGGCAATGCCTACTGCCGAACCATCAGCACGATTGATCACAGGAATTGGTGCACCCCAGTAGCGTTGCCGTGATACACCCCAATCGCGTAGCCTGAAGTTGACTGTTTTCTCCCCACGACCGCGCTCAGTTAACGCCGCGTTAATCGCCTCGAATGCCTGGGCAAAGTTCAAACCATCAAATTCACCGGAATTGATCAAAATACCCTTTTCAGTGTAGGCACTCTCATTTAAATCACACACTGACTCGCTATCAGCTAATGGCTCAATGACTTGTTTGATAGGCAGTGAGTATTTTTGCGCGAATTCCCAGTCACGCTGGTCGTGCCCGGGTACAGCCATCACTGCACCAGAGCCATAATCAATCAACACAAAGTTGGCCACCCAAATTGGCACCTCTTCCTGAGTGATCGGATGAATCGCGCGCAGTCCGGTATCAATACCCTTTTTCTCCATGGTCGCCATATCGGCCTCAGCCACTGAACTGGTATTACATTCCTGAATGAATGCCGCCACCGCTTCCGATGACTGTGCCACTTCGGTCGCCAGCGGATGCTGAGGTGCAATGCCGACATATGAGACGCCCAATAAGGTGTCTGGACGGGTGGTGTAGACCGCTAATTCGTCTTGATGATCCTTTACTTCGAAACGCAGATTAGTCCCTTCAGAGCGACCAATCCAATTCTTTTGCATGGTTTTGACTTGCTCTGGCCACTGATCCAACTGCTCCAGATCATCGAGTAGTTCCTGGGCATAATCAGTGATTTTCATGAACCACTGGGGAATCTCTTTACGCTCAACTAACGCCCCAGAGCGCCAGCCTCGGCCGTCAATCACCTGCTCATTGGCTAACACAGTCTGATCCACCGGATCCCAGTTAACAACGGCGTTCTTTTTGTAGACCAGGCCTTTCTCCAGCAACTTAGTGAAGAACCACTGTTCCCAGCGATAATACTCCGGCTCACATGTGGCTAATTCACGAGACCAGTCATAAACAAAGCCCAGACGCTGTAATTGTCCGCGCATGTAATCAATGTTCTCATGGGTCCAATTGGCTGGGGGTACCTGATGCTTAATCGCGGCATTTTCTGCAGGCAAGCCAAAAGCATCCCAACCCATCGGCTGCAGGACATTCTTGCCATTCATGCGATGGAAGCGTGAAATCACATCACCAATAGTGTAATTACGCACGTGCCCCATGTGCAGTTTGCCACTGGGATATGGGAACATGCACAGGCAATAATACTTCTCTTTGTCGGGGTCCTCTTGGACTTCAAACGTGGCATTGCTTTGCCAATATTCCTGCAATGCTTGTTCAATTTTGGACGGCTGATATATCTCTTCCATCGTTTAAAATACAGTTGTTAATACCAAAGGCACAAGGATACAGAAGCCCCCAACGATCGACAATAGAGGGTTGATATTTGTTGCTTATTTTCCGAGCTTTTGTCACTCTTTAGCTATGTTTATTCCACGGACAGCGAAAACATGAGTTCAGATGTCATTCTTTGGTTGGAGTTTTTAATACTGCCACCCGGATTACTGATACCCTTCGCTGTGCTGGGATTATTGGTTTTCAAAAAGCGCAAACGTTTTGCCGTTGCGTTGATACTGTCTGGGGTTGCACTGACACTCATTCTGGCCATGCCTAAAGTAGCGCGCTCTTTGATCTCTGATTTACAAACTTACCCACCTGTAAACCTAACAGATGAGCGCTTCGAACAGGCCACCACAGCCATTGTCGTTCTCGGTGGTGGGCGCTATCCAAATGCTCCGGAATATCAGGATCAGGATCAGATCAGTCCGGCAACACTCGAACGCCTTCGTTATGCCGCTGTGTTGAAAAAACAACTTGCGCTGCCGATGGTATTATCGGGCGGTCGACGCAATGCCGATGCCACACCCGAGGCAGTCATGATGAACAAGGTACTGGTGGACGAATATGCTGTTGAGCCAGAATATCTGGAGGTGCATGCGGCCAATACCCGTGAGCAGGCAATACAGGTTAAGTTTTTACTGGCTGACACTGCAATCACCCAAGTGGTTCTTATAACACACGCCTGGCATATGCCGCGCGCGGTGGATGAATTCAAGGCATCGGGTCTTGAGGTTATCCCGGCACCGATGGGTTTCATGGCGACTGCAAATCAACGCGTCAATTACATCCCTTCAGCGGCTGCGATGCAAATAAGTGCCCGCGCATTACATGAATCCTATGCGCGGATATGGCTCAGTCTTACGTATGGAAAACCTGATCCCAAACCTGTCGAACCTGCTGACACTGAGCCAGAAGCTCGCCAGGATCCCTAACCACCGCCCCCATCTTCTGCAAATTCTGATGATTGATGTGCTTTCTTAATGTGCGATAGTGATTAAGCAATAACTCACTATCCTCAGCATCTAGCAACTGCGCCTCAGCGATGTGCTGTAATAGCCGCTCGGTATGAGTGGAAACAAAAATATCAGGCATAGACTCACCGTATTTCAGGACCAGATACTGAGATAGGAATTCAATGTCGGCCAACGCACCATCGGACTGTTTAAGGTCAAGCTGACCCGGCTTATGCGGACTCATTGTGTACTCTTGCATCCGTTTGCGCATGGCACAGATATCGTTCTTTAATTCCGCCTCAGAACGAGGTTTTGATAACACCCGATCGCGAATATTATTGAATTGTTCAGCGAGTTGCGGATCACCCACAATAGCCCGAGCACGGATTAGTGCCTGGTGCTCCCAGGTCCAGGCTTCAGTATCCTGATAGGTAGCGAAGGCGTCGATATCAGAAACCAACAGTCCTGAATTACCCGAAGGTCTCAGACGCATATCCACCTCGTATAACACCCCGGTTCGAGTTCGTGTACTCAGAAGATGAATGATCTTCTGTGCCAGACGAATATAAAATCGTTTGTTATCGAGTTGATTTGGCCCGGTAGTCTGCTCCTTGATATCACGATATACAAACACCAGATCGAGATCAGAGCCATAGCCCATTTCCTGGCCACCCAACTTACCATAGGCAATGACACAAAAGCCCGGCGACACCGAATAGCCGGCTTGCTCAGCACTGGGCAAGTGACCATATTTTTCCGTCATGATCTGCCAGGCCATGAGTACTGTTTCCTGAATAACCGCGCTGGCCATTTCCGACAGCATGCGACCAATCTCAGATACCGATAGTTGTTTGGACATGTCAGCAATACAGAGCCTTAGTAGCTGGGTCTGGCGCACCTCGCGCAGCACGTCCATGCGTGTTTCTATATCATCGAGTGGAATACGGTTTAGTGATTGCTGAAGTTGTGCTTTGAATTCTGCACCATCATCCATCTCAATGGGGACCGGGTTGAGTAACTCATCGAGAATAAACGGGTAATCCGTCAATAGTCCTGCCACCATCACACTCTTATCACAGAGTGACATTACCTGTTCCAGCACCGTGATATTTTCTCGCAGTAATTCCAGATAGGCGGTTCGGCTCATGATCGCCAGAATGAGGTTGATCAGTCGCTGCAATA
>CAXRAF010000125.1:0-17775 GCA_964228485.1 Alteromonadales bacterium
AGTCACAGCGCCTGTTTCTGGGTCAAACGTATATACCGGGTTATCAATATCGGTAATCCGTTTGGTACAGGCAAAAGCACCCTCAACATCACAACTAATGTCGCCCAGAATACTGGGTAAACTATCCGCGTATGTAGCAAAGTCCTCTAGTGCCATATGACGAGGATAATGTTCAGTCCAAAAACTAGTGAGTAATACCACGTCACAATGCCCCAGTAGCTCGAAAAAACGACTTTTGTATCGTGCTTTTCCGAACTCTGAATACTCATCACGATCAAATTTGCCATCACTGATCCGCTGATAGATGTCAGCCGTTTCCACCACCGTAAACCATGATTCCGACTCAGGGTATGTGCGGTTGAAAACATCATTGACACTAATTTGATTCAGTCCAAGCCATTGACATACTTCCGCACTCCCCTTACCCACTTTGCCGTTACCTAAAATAACGATTCTGTGAGGTTGCTGCTCTGGTTGGCCAACCAGGGATTGCAACACATGACGCGCCTCGGCAACAGAGCCATACTCCCAAGTCTGTTTTATCTGCGAGAATACCGAGCGAATATCTTGATTCTGAAGTTGCTGACCATACAGCCAGAAGGTATCAATCGCCCCGGCAATACCGGCATATCGGCCAAATGCAATGGTGCGAATACCCTGTTGGTTTTTCATCAATTCATAGTCAATCAAGGTGGCACGTTGATCGAGGAATCGCTGCAACAGCGGCATATTATAATCTTGTCCCTTGATGGTGTGAGAAAAACACAAGTGAACCTGATCCGGTTGAATCGATTCAATCGGTGGCTCCTTTATACCCAAAACAAGTTGTGACTGGTTGGGCGTGGCAAGTAGCTCCACACCAAGGTTAGTATATTTAGAATCGGAATAAATTCGATATTCTGAGGTTTCGACAGCAATAGGATGGCCGCTTTTGATCAGATCTCCTGCAGCGGTTGGGGTCAGAGCGACTCGACGCTCCCAGCGGTTCTTGTGTTCTTTTCTTAACACGGTTGTTAGCATTGTGCATTGCCTATTATTCTTATTTGCTGCGGATTATACAGCATATTTTATCGGGCTCTACTGCCAGCGAATATTTATATTGTTAGCATCTGTATCATCAGATTGCTCTTTGGCCTGCTCTGCTTTTTTATCCATTTGACGGATCAGTTTTCCGCCTTTTAATACCTTAAAGGGCTCATCTTCTTCTTGGCCATTTTGGCTGTCCCATAGCATCACAGCCTGCATCGCATGCGCCCGTTGTTGCTCGGTTAGGGTATTGCCATCAGGCCATTTGCCAATCTCAACAGCACGTGCCAGTCGATCACGAATTTCGCTATCCATTTGGTTCAGTAACGACTGAACTTCTGGGGATACATCAATAGCCATCAGCACTCAGTACCTGTTGTATACCCTGCACGGTCCAGAGACCTGATCCACCGGTGGCGAGTGGCATTTCGGGATAAAGTCGTTGACCATTATCATCTTTCGCCGTATTCAGATGGTCACGTAATTTGGTTACCAGACGACTTGCTGCCAATTGGTATGGCCATTTTCGATAGGCGTCAGGCCATGTCAGTGACAGCTCTCTGGGGCGCGTACCACCCCATGCCGAGACGATGCCAATATTGGGGAATATCTGAGTAGGATCCTCAATACCCGCCTCAACCAGCAAGAAATCAAGGCGTGAAACAATCGATGTCGAGATTCTGGAATTCCAACTAACCTGCGGATAACGGCCCTCGTAATCCTCTAAAAAGGTGGTCGCAAATGACGCTACCTTGGTCCAGCCACTGTTCATGCGCGCATCAGACTCTTCTTGCTCATAAATAGCCGCGCGAAACACCTTCTCAATATCGTCGGCATTAAACTCACGTTGTGGTAAGCCAAATAGCATCAGGATTTCACTAACGGTTTTCTCCGCCAGTATGCGATCCTCATATCCCCAGACTTTACCCTGCTCTATTCCCTCACCGAGGATGGAGCAACGATACAATAGTGGATCAGCCAGATGACTGTTAACCATATAATTAGAGCGTGGCTTGGGCCAGAATGTTGCCTGTAGGCGCTCATCCCATCCACTCACCGTATTACCGCATGGCTGCCTATGATATAGAGGCTGGAAAGGATCTTCCTGAATCCAGGCAGCCAATGCCGCGATGTAAGCTGATTGACCATCCCCGGCCTCAGGCATGAGTGGTGGATAGATGTCCTCACCAATGATTTCGATACCACCATCGTCGATGACAATAGGATCAGAACTTGTCGACTCAATATCAGCCTGAATCCGCGCCTCAGCAAAGATCATGAAAATGTCTTGCTCGATGAAGGTTAGCTCTTCCCACATATCGATGGCATGGTCGGCCAGTCGCGCGCCCTCGACGGAGGTGCCATCCTCTTGTCGAAATGAAACAGGCCTTAGGAGGTCATTATTCAAGTGAATGAATACTGAATTAGCCATGGATTTGTTACGATATGTCCATGGCACGATCAAACGACAAATCACCTCAAGACTGAACCGATCGCCCTGACTCAATAGCTCTGCCAGTGACAAACCAGATTCACAAACCGGCATCCTTCCTTCCTGCCAGTCGTCAGGATTATCACTGAAGCGTTTAAACCAGACCTTCCAGGCAGCGATGAACAACCCAGAGTGGCATTGATAGTTATCGGCATTAGGTATTGTGACGTACATGCATCATTCCACTTATTATTTTTCTAAATCATAGCACGTGCAAATAGAAACCCAAATAGCCTGTCAGAATTAAGCATTACCTGAGTTTTCAATGTTGCTTTACGACAACCTTACACTAGACTGATATTAGGAAAAATGAACCGATATCCGTAAATTACGCGCATCAATACAATGACACAACCGAAACTATTAGTGGTAGATTCAAATCGTGAAGCAGCTGGATTTCTGGTGGATGATCTCATTACAGGGGGTTATCAGGTCGATTCTTTGCATATGGGTGCTGAGGTATTGGGCTTTATTGATAAACAGGCCGTTGATTGCTTTATTATTGATCGCAGCCTTGAGGATATGGACAGTTATCGTCTGTGTGCTGCCATCAGAGCAAAACATCAGTATAAAGCAACGCCCATTATCATTATTTCTGGATTGGATGATCGTGACGATTCGATCGACGGCTTAGATGCGGGTGTCTCTGATTATATAAAAAAGCCTTTCTACTATCCGGTGCTGGCAGCACGGGTGCGCAATCTGTTGCGAATAAAAGACTATCAGGAGCAACTTGAACACGCCCGTGATGAGGCGCTACAAGCCAAGCAATCAAAAAGTATTCTTCTGGCAAACATGAGTCATGAGATCAGAACGCCACTCAATGGCATTATTGGTTTAGCAAATTTGCTCAGCTCTTCAGAGTTGACGACTGAGCAAGCAGGACGCATGAAAACACTGCACTCAACGGCAGAGTTGCTAATGGAATTAATTAATAACATCCTAGATTACTCTAAATTTGAGCAAGCGCATCTTCAACTGGAGCAGATACCGTTTAATTTGACCGAGGTAGTCACAGGAATTCTTAACATTCTCAGTGCGACGATTCCCGATCGTAAAGTCACACTGGCGACGCAAATATCTGAACAACTTGCCGCTCAGTATATCGGTGACCCAAGTCGGCTACGACAGGTGCTACTCAATCTTTTAAGTAACGCCGTTAAATTTACCTCAGAGGGCAAAATTACAGTTGCGGTAGAAATTATCGATGCCTATACCAACAGTGATCGCATTCGCATTTCAGTGATTGATCAGGGTATTGGTATGGATGAGGATGAACTATCCGTGCTGTTTGAGCCCTATCAGCAAGCCAATGCCGGCATCCAGAGAACCCATGGTGGAACTGGACTGGGCCTGGCCATTTGCAAGCAAATCATAGAGCATATGGATGGTGAGATAGGCGTGACCAGTGAGCTTGGCAAAGGCTCCTGCTTCTGGTTTGAGGTCACCTTAGCGCATAGTGTCATGGGAAAGGCGCCGACCATATCTAAACCACCAGAGCTCGACATCACAGGAATGTTTCAGGGTAGAACAATACTGATCGTTGAGGATAATCCCACTAATCAACTCATTGTCCAATCGCTTTTAAAGAAGACTCAAGCTAAAGTCGTGGTCGCAAACCATGGTAAGGAAGCATTACAGAAACTCACTGAGCAACCGGTTGATTTGATCCTCATGGATGGCCAAATGCCTGAGATGGATGGTTTTGTCACCACCCAAATGATCAGGGATGATGAGCGATATGCTGAGTTTGCCGATGTCCCGATAATCGCTATGACCGCGAGTGCTTTTGCTGGTGACGAGGAACGCTGCCTCGCCATCGGTATGGATGGTTACATTACTAAACCGGTAGAACCGAGAAAGTTATATCGACTAATTAGCCGATTTATTTCGATGTCGCCAGTGAGTTAACCCACTGCTTAATCTTGGAATCCAGGATGGTCATAGGCATGGCGCCATCGGTCAATATTTGCGAATGAAATTCTCTGACGTCAAACTTATCGCCCAACTGCTCCGCAGCATAATTACGTAGTTCACGAATTTTAAACTCACCCACTTTATAGCTCAGTGCTTGCCCCGGAATGACGATATAACGCTCAACCTCAGCAATCACATCAGTCTCATTCATGGAAGAGTTCTCCAGCATGTAGTTGATTGCCTCTTCTCTGGTCCAACCAAATGCGTGTAAACCGGTGTCGACTACCAGTCTCATGGCACGTAACTGCTCATCCACTAGCCGGCCATACCACATGTATGGGTCGGTAAATAATCCCAACTCTTTTCCCAGACTCTCGGCGTACAAAGCCCAGCCTTCAGCGAATACGGTGTAACCGCCAAAGCGTCTGAAATTTGGTATGTCGGTGATTTCTTGTTGTAACGAGACCTGGAAGTGATGTCCTGGAGATGCCTCATGAATCGATAAGGTCTCCATTAAGAATTTAGGCTGTGCTTTCAGGTTATAGCCATTGATATAGAAAATACCTGGCCGTGAGCCATCCATAGAAGGTGATTGATAAGAGGCACCCGCTGAAGAGGCTGCTCGAAATGGCTCGACCAACCGAACCTCGTAATCAGCTTTAGGAAAGACATTAAATAGCATTGGTGTAAGGCTGTTTATCTTGGTCCGGATACTGTCATAAGCGGCAACCATCTCATCGGTATTAGCAAAATAATATCGCTCATCGGTTCGTAAATGCTCAAAAAAGGCTGTCAAATCACCTACAAAACCAACCTGCTCTTTTACAGCAGTCATCTCTGCGAGAATTCTGGCTACTTCGCGCTTGCCTAGTTCATGTAATTCTCTCGCACTGTAATCAAGCGTAGTGTTCACTTTAATTTGATACTCATACCAGGCACTGCCATCAGTGAGTTCGGAAAGTCCCACAGATTGTCGAGATTTGGGCAAATACTCTGCTAGCAAGAAGTCGTACATCTGCCGATATGAGGGAATTATTTCTGTGGTTATAAAGCGGGTGTATTCCAGCTCTATCTGCGCCAATTCAGGCTCACTCAATGAGGAATTTTTGAGCGGACTGTAGTAGAGGCTTTCACTAATGTCATCCACGATGTGATATTCAAATTGAGGCAAGAGCTTTTTGACCACTATCTCGGGAAGGACAATATCACGCTCAATGCCTTCTTGCATGGCAACCTGCGCACTCTTTATCCAGCGAATATAACCGCGGGCGCGGGCCATGAAGTTGCGAAAATCCTGCACAGTATTGAATGGTTGCGCACTCTGACCGGACCCAAGCTGAGCGATGAGATTATGAATACCACTCATTTGATCAATCGGTAGTAAGAAATCGGGGAACTGATATCCCTCTAATGCAACTTGACGGTCACGGATGAAAATGTCATAGGTTAAGCGATGCTGACCTGTCAAAAGCTGAGGGTCAATGGCGTTGATCCGAGACAGGAATTGCTGCTCGAATTGTTGCCTTTTCGCTCTATTTTCAGCCGTGATTTCTGGGATGAATTGATCGTTATAATCACTCATCCCCATGAAGGTCGAACGCAACGGGTTAAATTCATTTAAACCGTCAAAGTAATCAGCATAGATGGTATTTGCCTGTTGAACTGCCTCTTGGCGTAATTGCTCATCTGATGGACCTGAAGAGCAACTCGCTAACAGTATGGCTAGTAAGATTGCTGCAAGTAATTCCTTTACTTTCATCGTGATATTTCCCTATGTGTTAAATTTTAATCAGACGTCTACTGATCATCAATCGTGTCTTCAATTTCATCAAAGGCGATATGGCGGATATCTTTGCCTTTAATGAGAAAAATAATGTACTCACAGATGTTTTTAGCATGGTCACCAATACGCTCAAGTGCTCTGGCGCTGTAGCTGATCGTCAACGCATCCTTAATGGTTCTTGGATCTTCCATCATCTTTAATACCAGCAATCTTGACAGGTTTTCAAACTCAGCATTCACCTCATCGTCTGCGCGCATGGCGGCTAGAGCCTCGTCATAATCTAGGCGTGCTAGCGCATCCAATGTTAATTTGACATTAGCTTTTACCAATTTACCCAACGATTTCAGATCGCGGTATTGCCGCTCGCCTATTGTGCTATCAACCACTGATCGAGCGCTGACAGCTAATTTTTCTGCCTCATCGCCCATCCGCTCAAGATCGGTAATGGTTTTAATGATACTGATGATAAGTCGAAGGTCACTCGCGGCCGGTTGACGGCGAGCCAGAATATTCGTGCAGCGCTCATCAACCTCAACTTCTAGTGCATTGACTTTTTTATCACGCTTGATGACTTTTTTGGCGAGTTGCTCATCACCATTGAGTAATGCTTCCAGACCATTTGAGACCTGTTGCTCTACCAATCCGCCCATCTTTAAAACGAGGTTGCGAAGATCTTCGAGCTCCTGATCAAACTTCTTGGAGATGTGCTGTGAGATATTAAGATCATTTTCCATCATTATATTCCAGTATTAGTCAAATTAGCCAAAACGTCCAGTAATGTAATTTTCAGTCAGTTGATGTCTAGGATTCGTAAAGATTTGGTCTGTGTCACCCATTTCTACCAGGTGCCCTAAGTGAAAGTAAGCTGTTTTCTGGGAGACTCGAGCAGCCTGTTGCATAGAGTGAGTCACGATCGCTATGGTGTATTTTTCCTTGAGCTCATCAATCAGCTCTTCAATTACCGCTGTGGCAATGGGGTCAAGTGCTGAGGCTGGCTCATCCATCAGAATTACTTCCGGACTGACAGCAATCGTACGAGCAATACACAAACGTTGCTGCTGTCCACCCGACAAGCCAGTGCCTGGCTCGTCAAGACGGTCCTTAACTTCATCAAATAAACCCGCTTTCTGCAGACTCGTCATGACAATTTCATCGAGCTCCGCTTTATTGGTCGCTAAACCATGAATTTTGGGGCCATATGCAACGTTATCATAAATCGATTTTGGGAATGGGTTCGGCTTTTGAAACACCATCCCTACTCTGGCGCGTAGTAACACCGGATCCATCTTCTTATGGTAGATATCCTCACCCTCGAGTTTCAAAGACCCCTCCACACGGCAAATTGGGATCAAATCATTCATTCGATTTATGCTGCGCAGGAAAGTTGATTTTCCGCAACCTGAGGGACCAATTAAAGCTGTAACCTGTTTTCTGGCCAAGTCCAGAGAAACATTCTTAATGGCCTGATTATCACCATAAAATACATCGACATTGCGCATGGACATTTTGGCGTCATCTGAAAAACAGTCACCAACCGTTCCCTCAATGACCATATCCGAGGATGCGAGACTTTCTGCTGAAGTTTTATCCATTGTTGATTACCTAATTCTTTTCAAATTTGCGACGTAAATAAGCCGCACTAGCGTTCATAACAAATAAGAATCCTAACAGCACCACAATAGCTGCTGAAGTTTTTGCCAGGAATCCTCTTTCAGGACTATCTGCCCACAAGAATATTTGCACCGGCATAACCGTTGATGGATCGGTGATGCCACCGGGAATATCAACAATAAATGCCACCATACCAATCATCAGTAGTGGTGCTGTTTCACCCAACGCCTGTGCAAGGCCAATAATAGTTCCGGTTAAAATACCTGGCATGGCCATGGGCAATACATGTCCAAAAGCCGTCTGTACCCGCGAGGCGCCAAGCCCCATAGCCGCCTCTCTGATGGACGGAGGTACCGCCTTGATCGAGGCTCTACTGGCAATGATGATCGTCGGCAGTGTCATCAGTGTTAACACAATGCCGCCAACCAGAGGTGCTGATCGAGGCAAGCCAAATATGTTAATAATCACCGCCAATCCCAATAAGCCGAAGATAATCGAAGGAACCGCAGCCAGATTGTTAATATTAACCTCGATCATGTCAGTCCATTTATTCTTCGGCGCAAACTCTTCCAGATAAAGTGCTGCGGCAACACCAAGTGGAAATGACAGGACCAGGGTCACGATCATGGTCAGCAAGGTTCCTTTGAGAGCCCCCCTGACGCCTGCTAATTCGGGCTCACGTGAATCACCATTTTGGAAAAACTCCGTGTTAAAGTGCTTAGAAATTCGCTCCTGCTCTAGTAATTTCTGGACCATAACCGCTTCTTTTTCATCAATACGGATCAAGGCCTCTCCCGGTTGCGGGTCTTCCTTGAGGTAGACATCGACGTCATCATCAGCAAGTACTTTAATGGTGACAACTTTGCCCAAATCATCGGGATTATCCATTAAGTGCTGACGAATGCGGAACTCGGCATTGGTACTATACAGTGCATACAATTGCCGCTTATCTCTTCGACCTGTTACCTCAGGAAAATTAGCTGCAATCGATTTGCGTAATGTGCTGCGGTATCTTAGTGAGGCCAAATCATCCCCTTCGTTGTATCCCAACCATGATTCATCGAAGTTAACGTCGACACTAATCCAATGACTGTGAAACGCCGGAACGGCCTTGTGAGAGATATCAAATATTAAAAAGAATACCAACAAAAAGCCTAGTACAACTGCACTCAAACCAAAGCTCTTGAATATACGCTCACTTCTGTGGCGCTTAGTCAGATTCTGTTTGATGCGCTCTGTTACCGCGCTGTGTGTTAATTTATTAGTAGAATCAGTCATATTGCTCTCGATACTTTCTAACGATCTTCAGCGCTCCTACATTTAACGCCAGAGTGGTGATAAACAGCATCAGACCTAAGGCAAATGCCGCCAGCGTCTTAGGGCTATCAAATTCCTGATCCCCTTTCAGTAAGGTGACAATCTGCACAGTCACAGTGGTGACTGATTCAATCGGATTGAAGGTTAAATTGGCCGCTAGACCTGCCGCCATGACCACAATCATTGTCTCACCAATCGCTCTCGAAACGGCTAACAGAATAGCGCCGACGATACCGGGTATAGCCGCAGGCAATAACACTCTCCTGATTGTTTCCGAATGCGTAGCACCCATGCCTAACGAGCCTTCCTTTAATGATGAGGGTACCGCGGTCAGAGCATCTTCTGATAAAGAAGAAACAAATGGGATGATCATAATCCCCATGACTAAACCGGCAGCCAAGGCACTTTCAGCGGCAATCGGCAAGTCAATCCAGACACCAAAGTCACGGATTAACGGGGCAATGGTCAAAGCAGCAAAGAAGCCATAGACCACGGTCGGAACACCAGCCAGAATTTCTAACATTGGTTTGGCAATAGAGCGCAATCGTTGACTGGCATACTGCGAGAGATATATAGCAATCATCAATCCGACGGGTACAGATAAGCCCAAGGCAATGATACTAATCAAGATGGTGCCGAGAAAAAGCGGCACAGCACCAAATGCTCCTGAACCACCCACCTGATCCACACGCATGGCGATTTGCGGACTCCAGTGAGTACCGAACAGAAACTCAGTTATAGGTACTTGCTGAAAGAATTGAATTGACTCAAACAGGACTGACAGCACGATGCCTATCGTCGTCAATAAGGCGATTCCAGAGCAGACAAAAAGCATGGAGCGGATGATTGTCTCAAGCTTGTTGCGTGCATGAAAAGTGACACTGATTCTGCTGAGAATGAAAACCACTGATATCAGGGCGACTAGCAAACTGAGAATGGTCTTCAAGCTCAATGCCTTGTCTTCGAGTTCAACAAATGCATTGGCTGCGGTAATGAAATCTGGATTGTCGGAACTCAATGCCTGATCAAGTCGTATCTCCGACGCCATAATCTTGATGTTATTCAGAACCAGTCCGATCTGTTCAGTATCCGCTAATAATGATTCTGGTAACGAGGCGATTAACATCCGGTCTAGAATAAAGCCTTCAAGACTGACCCACAGACCCAAAAACAGCAATGCCGGTATCCCACACCACAGTGAAGTCAACAGTGCATACTGGCTCGGCAAACAGACGAGGTCTTTAACTTTACGTCCGCCGCCGGCAACAGATATTGAGCGATATATGGCAACCCAGTAACTCACCAGAGCCATCACTAAAATAATGAAAACTAGAGTAAACGATGTCATGTCACTAATTCTATATCTCTCAGATAGATAAAAGGCATCTGAATACAGATGCCTTCGTGGTATTCACAAGTGTGCGTGATTTTACAGTGTGAGGTTTTCTAATGCCAGTACAGACTTGCGAACGGCATCTAATTTCTCTGGACCGAGTGGAATCAAACCACGGTCTGTTAAGTAACCCTCTTCACCCATAGCATCTTCACTAGTGAACTCAGTCAGGAATTCCATCATGCCTGGTACTTTGCCTACGTGTGCTTTCTTGACATAGAAATACAGCGGACGTGATACTGGATATGAGCCATCAGCAATTGCTTCAAATGTCGGGTATGCACCGTCAACCTGAGAACCTTGAAGAGTATCCATGTTCTGATCCAAGAAGCTGAAGCCGAAAACACCAAATGAATCTGGGTTAGCAGTCAGTTTCTGTACGATTAAGTTGTCGTTCTCACCAGATTCGATGTAAGCACCATCTTCACGAATTGAGTGACAGATTTCCTTATACTTGCTCTTATCAGCCTTCTTGATTGATTTAATCCAGCTGTACTTAGAGCAACCACCTTCCATGACTAGCTCAACAAAGGCATCACGAGTTCCTGATGTTGGTGGAGGACCATAAACAGCGATTTTCTTGGCTGGTAGCGATGCATTGACATCCTGCCATGTCACATATGGGTTATCGATCAATGTTTCTGAACCGTCAGGATTAGGTACTTGACGGGCTAATGCCAAGTAAATTTCCTTGCGAGAAACAGAAACTGCTGGTGATTTTTTTGCGTTAGAAAATACGATTCCGTCGTAACCGATAAGAACTTCAGTAACCTCGTTGACACCATTCTTTTTGCACATATCAAGCTCAGATTGCTTAATACGTCGTGAAGCATTTGACATATCAGGCGTATCAACACCAACGCCAGCACAAAACAGCTTCATACCACCGCCAGTACCAGTTGACTCAATTTTAGGTGTCGCAAAGTCGGTTGATTTACCGAAACGCTCTGCGACAACTGTGGTAAATGGATAAACTGTTGATGAACCGACCACTGATATCGTATCTCTGCCAGCAGCACTTGTTACTGTTGAGGCCAGAAGCAGACTCAAACCTAATACTTTTTTGTTTAACATTTTAGAATTCCTCTAATTTTATACTGTCTTGTCATAATCTTGGCTCAATTGGTGAGCTGACTTTGTCATCAGGCTCACCTTATGACCAAATTATGACGAGACTGTTACAATAACTATTCAGATGATATTTCTTAACGATCTTAGTATGCCAATTGGAAGCGAACACGGAATTCATCACCCGAGTCCATGCTGCCAGCCTCATTGCTGTCACCTTCAGAATAGTTAACACCGATTCGGACCGCATTATTGACATAGTAATTAACACCAATGGTATAGGCGCTGGCATCCACACGACCCAACTCAATATCGCTATGGTTACCGTCACCCTCTTCGATTCGAGCAAAGACTTCCCATGCACCAGAGTCTGACTGTGGCTTCACTTTTTTGAACTTGCCACCTTTGTAAGGGCGAGTTTCACCCGTCAAGATATAACCCGCTTGTACATAATAGCCATCACGGTCGACACCATCTTCTTCACTGTCGAAAAACTCAGACTGAATACTGAAAGAGCCCATATTGGCTGCGAGTTCGATGCCAGTTGCTGTGCTGTCTCCTCCGCGTGACATATATCCCAGACCTACGTGAACAAGCATGTTGTCATCATTAATGGGGTTGAATGCCACTCGGCCAGCAAGACCAAAATCATCACCAGTCGCATCGCCATCTTCAAATGCAGAAACTGAGTAGAATGCACCGCCTAATTCGCCATGGAGGCGGACAGAGTTTTGCCGACCAGCAGCATATTGCTCAGTCATACCAGAGCGTTCAAGCGCGGTAATATCCTTAGAACTAGTGACTTCTTCGAGGCCGAATTGTACTTTTTGCTTACCAATGGTCAGATTTGCAGCCTTGCCCCATCCACCATATGAGATGTAGAGATCTTCAGGTGAACCACCATTATTTTCACCGACATTAAACTGGGCTTTATATGACCAATCATCACCAATATCACCCTTGACATAAATGCGCGCGCGACGAATACCAAAATCGTCTTCATCAGCAACATCATTCAATGTCGCATAGTTGTAGTCATATTGAATTCTTCCACCAAGCTGAACTGAATATTCACCTGCTTCGATGACAAGACCGCCTTTAGTCTTTACAGTTACCTCATCACCCTCTTCAGCCAGTAGATGGCTAGTGACAGCTACCTGACTTGCGAGCATAGCTAGCGCTATTTTGTTTAACTTTTTCATCATTATCTCCACCTGTTAAAGCTAAATCATTAAGATTGGTGGGGATAATATGACAGTAATATTACAACTTTATGACAATGTGACAGAATTATTACTTATTTATTACATTCTCGTATTGATTTAATGACATGGATACTATTCCGATAAATCAGCGATTTGTTTTCGGGAAAGAGAAGATTCACTTTCTCGCTGTGCAAATTTAAGCCATTGGGATGCTACGCGACTTGTATCTTTTATAGTTTCAGCTTTTCTGAATGCTGCTATCGACTCGTCGTAACGTTTTAAATTTAACAGTGCAATTCCCTTCGCCACATAAACATTACCCGGATTTGTCATGATATCAATATGCTCTTCCGCTTTATTCGCGTATGTAAGAGCTTCGTTCCACTTTTCCAGATCGACATGAAGTCGGGCAAGGCGTTGGAGAATTGATAAGTCACTAGTACCGTCGCTTGCTTTCTTTAGTACAACGATTGCATTATCGAGTTCTTTTGC
This sequence comes from Alteromonadales bacterium, assembly GCA_964228485.1. GTDB lineage: Bacteria > Pseudomonadota > Gammaproteobacteria > Enterobacterales > CAXRAF01. The sequence continues at coordinate 13,305 of CAXRAF010000125.1, forward strand.
TGCTTCCCAACATTGAGCAAGGAACGTATAAATTTTCAGATCAGGATTTATTCTTCCCTTATCTATTTCATTTTGTAGTAGATTGGCAGCTTTGTATGGTGCACCAGAATAGTAATATAGCTGTGCAAGTGTCTGAACATCCCTTGATTTATCAATAAAACCTCGCTGATAAGCTGCCTCCAGGACAGCCAGATGGAGCTCTTCTTTATCTAACTCCCCATATAGGTTCGCCAATTCTATCCAATATTTAGGTTTATCGAATAAACGGACGAGTTGTTCAGTGGTCTCAGCAACTTGACTGGTTTGCTTTAACTCGAAGTGTAAAGCACGCTTCAAAACTAACCAGTTTTCCTTAGGTTGTTTACCATCTTCCAGTGCAGCTATGGCCGCATCAATTGCTGTGAGTGCTGGTTGATATTGTTTATTTGCATACATCGCATTCGCTCGTAGTGTGAATGCTGAAGCACGATTTGTTTTGTCATTGGCAAGTGTCTCCCATCGATCTAAGTATGCAATGGTATCTTCGTACCGTTCGAGGGACATTGATAATTGTGCCAAACTGAATACTGTTGACATCTCAAGTGCTTCAGGAATTGGCTCTTGTTCAATAACAGCCTTAAACGCATCAACTGCGGCTGAGATATTTTCCTCACTGTATTGAATAAAGCCTATAAAATTCCATAACATGGCATTTTCATAAGAGTTGAGTTGGTTTTGCCGGTTCTTAATTTTCTCGAGAACAGCCATGCCCTCGGTCACGTTGCCCTCATCAGCAAGTTTTTGTGCTCTTGCTAACTGACTATATACTCGCTCTCTAAGCGCAGGTGTTTTTCGTGTTTGTTTTTGTTTTTCAGCGGCATTGACTGACGTTTCAAGTAGAGAATAATCAATCAGGTTCATACTCAATGAAAACACTACAACTAAGAAGATTTGTACAAACAGTCGCATAATTTCTCCTAATTCTTCATGGTGAAGGTAATTAGGTTTTGCACACCCATTACCTCGGTTGGTTCGCCATCAATGACTCTCGGTTTATATTTAAATTTCTTAGCCGCATCCACTGCAGCCTTGTCAAATAAGTTCGGTGGTTCTGCCTCGACTACCTTGGGATTAGCAACGCTACCGTTTTTAGTTACTGTGAACTCAACTATCACATAGCCCTCAATGCCTCGCTGAAGAGCTCTTCTTGGGTAGATTGGCTGGACCTTAACAATAGGCAAATACTCGCCATCACCAGCATCCAAGGCCAGGCCTCCAGCTATAGTTGAATCTGTTGCAATATCTGCTTGAAACGACATCACTCCAACATCTGCAGTCATATCCTGAGATTGTGACTCCGGCTGAACCATATCGGGCGGAGGTTCTTCAGGTTTTGGTGGCTTTTTGGGCATTCGCTTTTTAGTGTCTACCGTCTCATCCTGTTTTAAACGAACGAAATCGACGACTTTACCCATGGGTGGCTCACTCAGCTGACCGTCTTGTCCAATAATCAGATAACGCATGAGAATAAATAAGCCAACCGTTATGCCACCGGCCAGAATAACAGCAAGAACATAACGGCCATTCCTACGAATCTGCATGTGCTTTATATCTCTTGCGCTGCTATTGAAACATCGTAGACACCGGCCGCTCGAGAGGCATCCATTACTTTGATAAGAACATCAGTAGTGGCTTTTTTATCGGCCTGGATAACAACGGTACCTTGAGGGTTCTCGGCTTTGAGACGTTCGACATTAGCCTGCACAGCTCTAACATCAATCCGACGTTTATTGATCCAAATTTCGCCTTTATCGCTAATGGCGATGAGAATATTTGCTCGCTCTTTTTTGACTGCTGTTGCTGCCTCAGGACGATTTACATCAATACCTGCCTCTTTCACGAAAGATGCCGTTACGATGAAAAAGATCAACATAATGAAAACTACATCCAGCATGGGTGTAATGTTGATTTCAGCTTCTTCTTCCTGCAGCAAATTCTGTAATGGCGCTCCGCGCATTAGATCTACCTCAATCTATAATAATTAATTTATCTTCTAACAATGCAGCCCTTCTGCTGACTGTTCGTTTTAACCATGTCATGGCAAATACGCCGGATAGTGCGCCGACCATCCCAGCCATGGTTGGTATGGTAGCTTTCGACACGCCAGACGCCATGGAACGAGCGTTACCCGAACCAGAGATGGACATAACATCAAAAACCTCAATCATTCCTGTTACAGTTCCCAAGAGTCCCAGTAATGGACACAAAGCAACAAAAGCCTCGATAGTTGGGATCGACCGTTTCATCTTCAGTTTTGTGCGCGATATCATCGCTTCACGAATCATGTGTGCGTTCCAGGAAGACTTATCCTCTCTCTGCTTCCACTGCTTTATGACTGCCTTTTTTTCTTTCTTGTAGCGGTTTTGGAAATAGAAAAATCGTTCAAGGATCATGACCCACATGAAGAAGATCACAGCACCAATGTAATTAAGCACTACACCACCAGTATCAAGAAATTCCTGTATCTGGATCCAAGTATCTACAAATCCCTGCAACGCAATTACTCCCGCTCGGCTCGTTCAGCAATAATGCCTGCCGCCTGCTCTTGGAGGATGTGGAGAATATTTTTACTCTTGGTATTGAGCCAGGTATAGAGCATGACTGTTGGTATAGCGACGACTAAGCCGAGAACAGTTGTCATCAATGCACTGGAGATACCCCCGGCCATCAGTTTGGGATCCCCTGTACCGAATAAGGTAATGGCTTGGAATGTAACAATCATCCCTGTGACCGTACCCAAGAGTCCTAGCAACGGAGCGACCACAGAGATAATTTTAATGAATGTGATACTTCTTGTAAGAGAGGGAACTTCCCTGAGTATTGCCTCACTCAACTTCAGTTCCAGACCCTCTGAACCGAGATTTTGATATTTCTCTTTGGCCATCAGTACTCGACCAAGCGGATTATTATCCTCAATCGTTACTGATTTAATTTGCTTATTCACTTTGCCGGAAACAAGTGTCAATGACACCCAACGCTCAGCAGAGAGCAATAGTGCAATTATACCAAGTACGATAATCACATAGCCGACAGTCCCTCCCTGCTCAATACGCTCTTTTGTATTCGGCGCCTGAACAACTAGTCCCAGAATAGAGCCTCCCGTAGGGTCCAGTGCAAATGGAGTATAATCAGAGTTAGAGGACTCTAAGTCCGCTACGGTTGATAAAAATCGACCCGATGGTTGCCGACTCAACTCCGCCAACACTTCTGAACCGCCTAACCACTCAAGGTAGACACCTTCAGAAATGAGATTGAACGTGCCCACTCTGGTGACTGTTTGAGTATTTTTGGTACCATCTGCTTTCGTAACTTCAGCTTCGAATTTAACTATCTTTCCCGACTCTATTATCTCTCTTGATAACTCGAACCAGACTTGCTCTATCTCTTCGATCGAAGCCAGTTGACTTGAGGAACCCATTTTAATGGCCCGTTCATCAAGAAACTCATTTCTTCCACGTATTTGAGCCGAGACATTGGATGCAACGAATTTGCCACTGGCATCTCCGGAAACCTGCTGCAATACGCCAAATAGTTCTTTAAGTGAACCTAATCGATTATTGAGCGTATCTTGGAGGGCTGTAATTTTTATCTCATTGTCTTCATATTGGGTTTCCAATTGGTTCGAGATAGCCTCTTCTTTATTACGAGCGGCAATCGCTTCTTTGAGTAAGGTCTCTTGCTCAGACTTACGGTTCTCAAAGTCTTTCTCCCGTTGTTTATTCTGTATAGATTGTTGATATTGTCCTTCTTTAACCTTTTTAAGGACTTCATCAATACTTAATTCTTGCCCTAAGATTGCAGACTGGGTTATGAGTGTAATTACAGTAAATGCAAGGATGTGTTTGATTGTTGTATTCATCATGGTATCTACCTAGTTACCCTCAGCTGCACGGACAGGAACAGTAATCATATCCGGGGCTAGTTGTTTTTGTGCCATACGCATGCCTTTAGTTACCGCTATCTGGTAGCTGGAATCTAATTCGTCCCAATCTTTGGTATCGATATTCCACACACCCATGAGATTCTTGTCACGTGATTGATAAATTAAGGCTACACGTCCAATCCTCAAGAAATTAACGGCCTGCTCAGCACCATTAATATCAATATTACCTGAGTAGGCTTCTATGGTTTTTCCGTAGTCGATTTCGATTTGGTACGCTTCTAGAATGCGACGAAATTTTTCCGATACAGCAACATCTGACCGATCCATGGTCTCCCTCAGACCGGCAAGGCGATCGGCTCTTTCATCCGTTAGAAATGGCACATCAGCTGCAATCAATTCTTCGAGTGCGGCAATCATACGAAGCATCAGAGGTGTTATTTGTCGTTCAATCACAGTGACATTGTCGATTGATTGATTAATGTCGGACATTTCAGCAACTTGGTTGTTGATTTGCTTGCTCATTTGAGCGTTATATACCCTGAGTCCTTC
>CAXRAF010000126.1:0-12939 GCA_964228485.1 Alteromonadales bacterium
ACCAGCCATTGATTCGAGCGGCTCGTCACAGCCCGTACAACCGGTCTTTCGGTTACTTCAGGGGTAATGGTGGTGCCGGGTAACTCAGGCTGAAAGGTAGAGCCAACAAAAACCGGAATAGAATGACGAACTGCGGGCATCAATGATGACGGATGAAGGATCTTGGCGCCAAAGGTAGCCATCTCAGAGGCTTCCTTAATACTAATGGCTGAAATACTCTTAGCATTACTACAAACACGAGGATCTGAAGATGCCATTCCGGGAACATCGGTCCAGATCTGTAATTCATATGCTCGTATTCCTTCTGCCACTAATGCGGCTGAATAATCACTTCCGCCGCGACCCAAGGTGGTTGTGACACCCTCAGGTGAGCAGCCCATGAATCCCTGGCTAATGTAGAGTTCTTGATGCTCAACAAACAGCGTTTTACAGGCGCTGTGGATCGCATCAATATCCGGTGTGGCTTTACCGTGTTGACTATCGGTTTTCATAAAGTCTCTGGCATTTAACCAATAGACTGAACGGCTAAAGGTTTGCTCACAGATCACGGCAAAAATAGTCGAACTCAACATTTCACCGATGCTAAGAATCGCATCACTGGCCTGAGGAGAGCATGCCTTTATCAAGGTGCAACCCTTGACCAGAGTGTGTAATTCCCTAAGCAGATTACGTAACTCCAGAATTTGCTCATCCGGAGCACCGATATCAGTCATCATTCCGGTATGACGGTCACTAATCTCGGCCAGAATCTTAGTGGCATTGTCAAAATCGCCACACTTGGCATACTCGGTCAGTTCGACCAGAAGATTAGTCGTGCCCGCTGTAGCAGATACCAGCACGATATTTGCACCGCGTAACTCTACGACTTTGGCACATTGCTTCATGCTTTCGGTGGTCGCCATCGAAGTGCCACCAAATTGTGCAACAACCCAATTTGACATGTAAAGGTAGTTAGGAAGTGATTAATTCTGGCGCCATCATACGCGAATCGAGACAGATGTTGCAGTTAAAAGTCGATAATATTTAAAAAATTATTGATTGACTTAAGAGGAGGGGTTGGTATCCTTGCCTGCCTTTAGTGAGACCCTGTAAGATAGGGCGTTTAAACGTATTAACTTTGGAACAAAAACATGCCGGTGATAACGCTTCCCGATGGCAGTAAAAGAGAATTTGCAGACGTTGTTTCCGTGATGCAAGTGGCAGAAGATATTGGGCCTGGACTTGCCAAGGCGACCATCGCTGGTCGAGTCAATGGTGAGCTTGTTGATGCCTGTGATCCAATCACCGATGACGCCGAACTGTCTATCATCACCAATCGTGATCAAGACGGCATTGATATTATACGTCACTCCTGTGCCCACCTGATGGGACATGCACTGAAGCAGCTCTATCCTGATGTGAAAATGGCGATCGGACCGGTCATTGAAGATGGCTTCTATTATGACATTGATCTTGACCATAGTATTAATGAGGAAGATCTGGCTAAGCTTGAAAAGCGCATGAAAGAACTTGCCGCGACGGGCTATCAGGTCATCAAAAAGGTGGTACCCGTTGAGGATGCTGCAGAAGTATTTAAGAGCCGTGGCGAAGAATATAAGTTAGAAATTATCCGTGATGACATTCCTGCCGGTTCAAAAGTCGGTTTGTATCATCATGAAGAATACATCGATATGTGTCGTGGTCCTCATGTGCCGAACATGTCACACATCAAAGCATTTAAGTTAACTAAATTAGCTGGTGCCTACTGGCGTGGTAATTCAGACAACAAAATGCTGCAGCGTGTGTATGGTACTGCATGGGCGAACAAAAAAGAGCTCAACGCCTACATTAAGCGTATTGAAGAAGCAGAAAAGCGCGACCACCGTAAAGTGGGTAAACAACTTAACCTATTCCATATCCAAGAAGACGCGCCAGGTATGGTGTTCTGGCATCCTGATGGTTGGACACTATTCAAGCAGGTTGAATCCTACATGCGCAATGTTCTGCGTGACAATGGTTACGGTGAGGTGAAAGCGCCGATGATCATGGACAAAAGTCTGTGGCAGAAATCGGGGCACTGGGACAAGTACCGCGAAGACATGTTTACCACGGCCTCGGAAAATAGAGATTACGCTGTGAAACCGATGAACTGTCCGGGGCACGTGCAAATATTTAACCAGGGTTTGAAGTCATACCGTGATTTACCGCTGCGCTTCGCAGAGTTTGGTTCATGTCATCGTAATGAAGCCTCTGGAGCACTGCATGGCTTGATGCGTGTCAGAGCCTTTACCCAAGATGACGCTCACGTATTCTGTACCCATGGACAGATCCAAGAAGAAGTCACCAAGCTGATTGAGATGATCTTCAAGGTATATAAAGATTTTGGCTTTGAAGACATTCGTATTAATTTATCAACCCGCCCTGAGAAGCGTGTGGGAAGTGATGAGATTTGGGATACCTCCGAGAAAGCGCTAGCGGATGCCTTGGCTGCTAACAATATTGAGTATCAAATCTCACCGGGCGATGGCGCTTTCTATGGACCAAAGATTGATTTCTCATTGCGCGATGTACTAGGACGCATCTGGCAGTGCGGAACGGTACAGCTCGATTTCTCCATGCCGGGACGTCTTGGTGCTGAATATGTAGCCGAGGATGGTAGCAAGCAAACGCCTGTCATGATCCACCGAGCAATCCTAGGTTCGTTGGAGCGATTCATCGGAATCTTAATCGAGGAATATGCCGGAAAATTTCCTGCGTGGTTAGCCCCTGTTCAGGCCAGAATCATGAATATTACTGATAAACAGGCGCCATGGGCTGAAAAAGTGGCCAAAATACTAACAAATCAGGGATTTAGAGCAGATTTAGACTTGAGAAATGAGAAGATCGGCTATAAGATCCGCGAACACACGTTAATGCGTGTGCCATATCTGTTAGTTGTGGGCGATCGTGAAGTCGAAAATGAATCAATTGCCGTGCGTACCAGAGACGGAAAAGACCTAGGTTCAATGAAGTTAAACCAGTTTGCAAAGCTGTTATCTAAAGAAGTAGATAGCCTGGGCAAAATAAGTGTAATAGACCAATTGGAGGAATAACCCATTAGTTTTGGTGGTAGAAGAGGCCAGTCACGAGACAACCGAATCAACGATGATATCGATGAAGCAGAAGTCAGATTGATTGGTGTAGATGGTGAATCCGTCGGAGTCGTAACAATAGCGCAGGCGCTTGAAGCAGCTTATGACGTTGATTTAGATCTTGTTGAAATTTCTCCAAATGCTGAACCGCCTGTTTGTCGTATCATGGATTACGGCAAATATTTGTTCGAAAAGAGCAAGCAAAAGGCGGCTGCTAAGAAGAAGCAGAAGCAAATACACATTAAAGAAATTAAGTTTCGCCCAGGGACGGATATAGGAGACTATCAGGTAAAACTTCGCAACCTGAAACGTTTCCTTAGCGATGGGGATAAGGCCAAGGTAACCATGCGGTTCCGTGGTCGAGAAATGGCCCACCAGGAGTTAGGTCGTGAATTACTCGAACGAGTCAAAGCTGACTTGGAAGAGTACGGAGCGGTCGAATCCTTTCCAAAGTTGGAAGGACGGCAAATGGTGATGGTGATTGCCCCGGTAAAGAAGAAGTAAATCTATTTCTTCGCACACATCTCTCGGGATGTGTTTTTGACCAGACAATATCTGGTAGTAAACGTCTAATCCATTTAGGGTTAGAGACCAGACTTGTCATTACAATGCGAGTTTTTACTATGCCTAAGATGAAAACTGATCGGGGCGCTGCGAAGCGTTTCCAAAAAACTGGCTCGGGTGGCTTTAAGCGTAAGCAAGCCAACAAGCGCCATATCCTAACCAAGAAGACAACCAAGATGAAGCGTCATGCACGCGGCTGCGACATGGTCGCCGATGCCGATGTAGCGTCAGTTCGTCGTATGTTGCCATACAGCTAGGGGAGGATAGGACATGCCAAGAGTAAAACGTGGTGTAACGGCACATGCCCGTCACAAAAAAGTATTAAAGCAAGCCAAAGGTTATTACGGTGCTCGTAGCCGTGTTTATCGTGTTGCAAAACAAGCGGTAATCAAGGCGGGGCAATATGCCTACCGTGACCGTCGTCAGCGTAAGCGTCAATTCCGTGCATTATGGATTACGCGTATCAATGCGCAGGCACGTGAGTGCGGTTTGAGCTATAGCCGTTTTATCAATGGTCTGAAGAAAGCGTCCATCGAAATTGATCGTAAGATGCTGGCTGACCTGGCTGTATTTGACAAGCCTGCTTTTGCTGCGATTGCAGAACAAGCGAAGGCTGCACTGTCGAAGTAAGCTTATTCTGTAGATTCGTCTACAGATTTACATAAAAGACAGGGGATGGTCCTTCGCTGGTCCATCCCCTTATTTTTTTAGGGTATCAAACATGCAAGGTTTGGAAGAAATACAACAAGAAGCGATCGATGCCGTCAATGCATCTGAGGATCCCAAAGCATTGGATCAGATTCGCGTTGATTATTTAGGTAAAAAAGGTCGTCTGACGGAATTATTGAAAGGACTTGGGCAACTGAGTCCGGAAGAGCGCCCGAAAGCTGGTGCAGCGATTAATCAGGCCAAGCAGGCCGTTCAGAAAGCCATTCATGCGCGCTCAATTGACTTAGAGCAAATTGCACTCGAAGCCAAATTAGCTTCAGAGTCTATCGATGTCACGCTTCCTGGTCGCGGTGAAGTATTGGGTGGTTTACATCCAGTGAGCCGCACGCTGAAACGCATCGAAGATTTCTTTGCAACGGTCGGTTTTAACGTTGAGACCGGTCCTGAGATTGAAGACGACTACCATAACTTTGAAGCATTAAATATTCCTCCGCACCATCCCGCGCGGGCAATGCACGATACCTTCTATTTCGGTCCCGACCAATTGTTACGAACACAGACTTCTGATGTTCAGATTAGAACCATGGAACGACGCGACCCGCCATTACGAATTATCGCACCTGGGCGTGTATATCGATGTGATTCTGATATGACACATACACCAATGTTCCATCAGGTCGAAGGTCTGTTGGTCGATGAAACGGCCAGTTTCACTGATTTAAAAAGTATTCTGTATGATTTTCTGCATCACTTCTTTGAGACTGATTTTGATATTCGTTTCAGACCTTCCTATTTCCCATTCACTGAGCCGAGTGCGGAAGTCGATATTCAGATCGGTAACGACGGCCGTTGGTTAGAGGTACTGGGTTGTGGAATGGTGCATCCCAACGTGCTTGAGAAAGTTGGCATTGATAGCGAGAAATATACCGGCTACGCCTTTGGTATGGGGGTAGAGAGATTAACCATGTTGCGTTATGGCGTGAAAGATTTACGTATGTTCTTTGAAAACGATCTACGTTTCTTACGCCAATTTAACTAAGCCGAATGAGGTGAATTAATACAATGAAAGTAAGCGAACAATGGTTGAGAGAGTGGGTCAATCCAGCGGTTGATAGCGAGACTCTGTGTGAGCAACTCACCATGGCCGGACTCGAAGTTGACGGCATGGAGCCAGCCGCACCTGAATTTAGTGGTGTGGTCATCGGTGAAGTATTAGAAGCAGTTCAGCATCCGAATGCGGACAAGCTGCGATTATGCACGGTAACAACTGGTGAGAGTGAACATCAGATTATCTGTGGTGCACCGAATGCTCGTGCGGGTATTAAGGTTGCTGTGGCCGAAGTAGGTGCTGTATTACCGGGTAATTTCAAGATTAAGCGCGCCAAGTTACGTGGCGTTGAGTCTCTGGGTATGCTGTGCTCAGAGTCCGAGCTTGGTTTGTCGGAAGAGCATGATGGTATTTTAGAGCTCCCCGCAGACGCCCCTTTAGGTCAAGACTTCCGTGATTATCTGAAGCTTGATGACCAATGCATAGAGGTCGACCTGACACCCAATCGCGGTGATTGTTTGGGCATTCGAGGGATTGCGCGCGAGATTGGTGTGATTAACAAGCTCGATGTCTGTCATCCATGCTTGGATGATGTTGCTGATGCCATCGATGACGAGGTCAGCATTGAGCTTAATGCACCTGAAGCTTGCCCACGTTATGTCGGCCGAATCATCCGTGGCGTTGACCCGAAAGCGAAAACACCCCAGTGGATGGTGGAAAAACTGCGCCGCAGTGGCATTCGAGCGATTTATCCTCTGGTAGATATCACTAATTATGTCCTAATGGAATTAGGCCATCCTATGCACGCCTTTGACTTGCGTGAAATTAAGGGTGGTATCCGCGTGCGTTATCCAGAAGCCAATGAAAAGCTGGTATTACTCGATGGCCGTGAAGTGGAGCTAACAGAAGATACGCTTCTTATTGCTGATCATGAACGTCCCCTCGCGCTAGCGGGAATCATGGGTGGTGAGCACAGCGGTATTGCCGACGATACGGTAGATGTCCTGCTCGAGAGCGCCTGGTTCAATCCGTTAGCGATTGTTGGTAAAGCTCGTCATTATGGCTTACACACTGATGCCTCACATCGTTATGAGCGTGGTGTTGACCCAGAACTACAAGTGACGGCCATGCATCGTGCTACACAACTGGTATTAGATATCTGTGGTGGTACGGCGGGTAGACTGGTTGATCAGCGCAACGATGAGTTCAGAAGAGACACTTCAGCGATTGCACTGCGTCGTGCTCGTATCCAGCGCTTATTAGGTGTCAGTCTTGATGATGCGCAGATCGAAGATATTTTAACGCGTTTGGAGCTGACACCCGCGGAAAATGATGAGGGCTGGCTGGTATCAGTACCAAGTCATCGTTTTGATATCACAATCGAAGCCGATCTGATTGAGGAGATCGCGCGCATTTATGGTTATAACCAAATTACGGCTAAAAAGAGTGAAGCCGAAATGACCATGCTTGCCACCCCAGAAGGGCAGGTTGAGCTATATGGTCTAAAACGCTTTTTGGCCGACCGTGGCTATCAGGAAGCCATTACCTATAGTTTTGTTGATCCTGATCTTCAGGGTTTGATGTTCCCGGAAGCAGAAACCATGCGTCTGATGAATCCTATCTCATCAGATATGAGTGATATGCGCATTAGTCTCATGCCGGGACTGGTTCATACCCTTCAACGTAACCAGAGTTTCCGTGAATCTCGAGTGCGTTTATTTGAGACCGGTCTACGGTTTATTAAATCAGGTGATGAGCTGGCCCAGACTCCAGGAATTGCCGGATTATTATATGGTCCTCGCTTATCTGAGAACTGGGAAAATCAAAATGATTCGGTCGATTTCTATGATCTGAAAGGTGATCTGGAAGCGCTACTGGATCTAGCCGGCCAAAGTGCTGTTGAGTTCGTTGCAGCGAAGCATTCGGCATTACACCCGGGCCAATCTGCAGCGCTTAAAGTCAACGGTCAACATGCCGGTTATATCGGTGCAATCCATCCTTCAGTTGCGAAGAAAATTAAACTTGCTGGTCCCGTGTTTTTATTCGAATTAGACCTTGATGTGATTAGTCAATCGAGCATCCCAGCCTTTACTGCCTGGTCGAAATATCCCGCCTCAACACGTGATTTAGCGGTGGTGGTAGACGAGGAAGTGACTGCATCTGAACTATTGAATGCAGTGGAGTCTGTCGCAGGTAAAAGTCTTCAAAAAGCTAGAATATTTGATATATATCGGGGCAAAGGTGTTGATTTAGGTAGAAAAAGTGTTGCTTTGGGCTTGATCTTTTGTGATTTTTCGACCACTCTTACGGATACAGAAATAAATGAGGTCTTTTCTAAGATAGTCAAACACTTATCTGAGACATTTAATGCGACCTTAAGAGAATAATCATGGCCCTGACAAAAGCAGCTTTAGCGGAAAAATTATTTGAGGAACTTGGCTTAAATAAACGTGAAGCCAAGGAAATCATAGAGAGTTTCTTCGAAGAAATCCGCAAGGCGCTAGAGACAGAAGAGCAGGTAAAGTTATCCGGATTTGGTAATTTCGACTTACGAGTCAAAAAAGAGCGTCCCGGACGCAACCCAAAGACGGGTGAAGAGATACCAATCAGTGCACGACGTGTAGTTACATTCCGTCCTGGCCAGAAGTTAAAAGCAAGGGTAGAAAATTATGCTAGAACCAACTCTGAATAGTGAGTTGCCAGAGATACCAGGGAAACGTTATTTCACTATCGGTGAAGTAAGTGACTTGTGTTTAGTTAAGCCCCATGTACTGCGTTACTGGGAGCAAGAATTTCCACAGCTAACACCCGTAAAGCGTCGCGGCAACCGCCGTTACTATCAGCGCGGTGATGTGCAAATAATCCGTACTATTCGAGAACTGCTTTATGAGCACGGCTTCACCATTGGTGGTGCACGTCAAAAGTTAGACCAAGATGCAAAGGGTGGTGAACCTGAAGCTCCGAAGGCTAACAATCAGGAAACAATTCAACAGATGATTGGCGAGCTTGAGGAAGTGTTAGCATTACTGAAGAGTTAAGCTTTATATAGATGATTTAAAAACCAGGCACTTGCCTGGTTTTTTTATGTCAAAACAAAAAGGGAAACCTAACTGACCGTATTTTCAGCAATCGGACTACCTGTCGTTGTTGCGATGATATTGGCAACCGTGGTTTGGGCGATTTTTTGCAGCGCTTCTCGTGTAAAAAATCCTTGATGACCGGTAATCAGGACATTCGGAAAGGTCAACAAACGTTGAAAGACATCGTCCTGAATAATCTCGAAAGATTTATCTTCGAAGAATAAGTCTCCCTCCATCTCGTAGACATCAAGACCCAAATAACCAATCTTTTGTGTTTTAAGCCCCTTGATCACGGCCTTTGTATCAACAAGTCCACCACGTGAGGTATTGATCAACATGACACCGTCTTTCATCATACTCAATGAGTGCTCATTAATCAGATGATGGGTGTCGGGAACGAGTGGACAGTGCAGTGAGATGACATCGCATTCGGTAAAAATTTGCTCTAGTGAAGTATATAGGCCACCGAGGGTTTGTACTTCATCAGACTGGTTGGGATCGTGACAGAGTATGTGGCAACCAAATCCCTTTAGGATCCGCACCAGCGCTAAACCAATTTTGCCAGTACCAATCACGCCAACCGTTTTACCGTGAAGGTCAAATCCCAGCAGACCTGCGAGCGAGAAATTATCATCCTTAACTCGATTGTAGGCCTTATGAATTTTGCGATTCAGGGCAAGGACCAAGGCGACTGTATGTTCAGCCACTGATTCCGGTGAATAGGCAGGCACACGGCTGACCGTGATTCCCAGTTCTTTTGCGGTATCTAGATCAACATTATTAAAACCAGCACAGCGAAGGCAGATGTGTTTCACTCCTAGTTGATTGATGGCAGTGAGTGTTTCCTTGTTGAGTGAGTCATTCACAAAAGCACACACAACATCATGCCCTGTCACAAGGTTAGCTGTTTCATGTGATAGACGTGCATCAAAGTAAGTAGGGCGTATCTCAACGTCCGATTGGTTATCAATGACCTTACCGAAGGACTCTTTGTCATAAGATTTACTACTAAAAAAAGCGACTTTGATCGAGCGCATGAACTATTCCTTTCACCTAAGATTTTGGTCAGGGTATTTCTATGACTCATCTTAGCCTACACGACTAACTTTAGGAATGATCCGGGTCAACTAATCTCCATGACAGTTAGTATTCAATTAAATCGCTTATTACAGCAATTTGTCATAATTCTGGAAAAGTGACTATTACTCCTTAAAATATGGTAACATTTTGTTACATTGTTTTTTTTTGGCTAGTAGTATGGGCTCAGAAAGTTTATTTACTCAATGTAAAACCTGTAATAAAGAGATAGCTGTCTCCGCAAAGTCTTGTCCTCATTGCGGTGCTAAGAAAAAGTTATCGGCTCTGCAATGGGTGGGAATTTCATTTGCAGTGCTCATCGTTATCGGCATGTTTAATAACTCTGATGAGCAGGCAGTCATATTGGATGAGTCTGAAGCCATTGCCATAGAGACCCAGTCTGCCAGCGACGTTTCAACGCCACAAACTCAAGCCGTTAAAATACCCACACTGCCCAGTGAGCAGGTGCTATTCACCAACACTGTAGATAAGTATGTCGAATTATTTGATGCGGCCAAAAATGAACTGCAAGAATCGCGCTTAAGGGAATTGCGCCGTATAGACCTCTCAGCTTTGAAAAGCACTGCGGTTGTCCTGAATTGGCAGGGTAAAATCAAGCAACTTGAAACTAATACAGATGGCCATGCCATCCTATCGGTGCGTATCTCACCCAATATCCACATAAAAACCTGGAATAATTCATTTTCTGATATTGGCTCAGATACCTTAATTCTCAAAAATAGCAGTTTATATAATTCACTTTTCGATCTGAGTGTTGGCGAAACAATTGAATTTAGTGGTCGATTTTTCTTCAATGATATTGACCACTTTAAAGAAACGAGTCTCACGATTAGAGGCTCGATGAGAGAGCCGGAGTTTTTATTCCGGTTTGATGAAGTAAATCCAATTAACTAGTTAAATAGGAGTTTAGTTATGGCGATGATTCAATGTCCAGAGTGTAGTACTGATGTGAGTGATACCGCTCTAAAGTGCCCAAGTTGTGGTGTTCAGTTAAGAAAACCAACACGCTCACTATTCGGTAAAATCATTAAGTGGACTTTTATCGGGTTTAATATCCTGATGCCATTATGGCTGTTCGCTGGGATGGACGCTGCCACAGAGGGTATGGATACCATGTCCGAAGCAGAGCAAGCGGGTACTGCAATAGGTGCCGGTATTGGTGGTATGCTAGTCGTATCAATCTGGGTTTTTGGCGATATTATATTAGGTTTATTCGTCTTATTTACACGCCCGAAATCCTGACGGCATAAATTAGTAAGAACGAATTAAAAGGCCCGCAATTGCGGGCCTAGAGTCTCTATTTTTCAAATTTATTCTTCACATACTTATCAAGCCAGACATCTTGCTCCCATAACAGGTGCATAATACTCTCTTTGGCTCGATAGCCATGCGATTCTTTGGGTAACATTACCAGACGAGCAGTGGCGCCTAGTCCTTTTAAGGCATTAAAGTAACGCTCGCTTTGCAGTGGATAGGTTCCACTGTTGTTATCAGCTTCGCCATGAACAATCAAAAGTGGTGTTTTCATTTTATCAGCGTGCATGAAGGGCGACATGGTGTAATACACCTCCGGTGCCTCCCAGTATGAGCGTTCCTCAGATTGGAAGCCAAAGGGTGTGAGTGTACGATTGTATGCGCCGCTACGTGCAATTCCCGCCGCAAACAGATCGGAATGCGACAGCAAGTTAGCCACCATAAAGGCGCCATAACTGTGGCCACCAACAGCAACCCGCTCAGGGTCGATTAATTCACGTTCATTGAGTGCATCGATAGCCGCTTTGGCATTAGCGACCAATTGCGTTCGGAATGAATCATTGGGCTCTTTATCTCCCTCACCGACTATGGGGAAAGCGGCATCGTCGAGTACCACATAACCCTTGGTAACCCAGTAGATTGGCGAGCCCCAGGACGGATAGGTAAACTCATTCGGATTCTGGGTATTCTGGCTGGCGCTATTCTTGTCTTTATACTCTCTGGGATAGGCCCAAAGGATCATCGGATAACGCTCGCCTTCAACATAGTTTGTGGGTAAATACAGCGTGCCGGTCAATGCTAAGCCATCGTCGCGCGTGTAAGATATGACCTCTTTACTGACATCCTGAATACTCTTAAAGGGATTCTCAAACTGCGTTAACTGTTGCAGTTTGTCTTGCCCTAACTGTCGGAAAAAGTAATTCGGGTATTGGTCACTGGCTTCGATTCTAACCAATAATCGCTGACGCGCGACATCAAAGTCACGGAGATCTTCGATCCGATCGGTATAGCTTGATTGATACAAACGTTGCTTGGATTGATCCGCTAATGACATGCGATCGAGGAATGGAAACTGGCCATCTTTGGTGAAACCATCACCCAACAGATAGATTGAACCTTCGCTCATCGCAATGACGTTGCGACCAAATTCATTGCGTTGCATAACGACACTACCTGGATCGCTATAGGAATCCTGATAATTGCGATCAGACAGAATTATCGGAGCGACATTATTATCAGAGGGGTTAAACCAGTAGGTCTTCACATTTCGTGTATTCCACCAGTAATCAACGGCTAAGGCGTTTTGATCATCACCCCACATGAGGTTGTAAACACGATTGATACTCTTGAATAACGGCTTGGCCTCACCATCAAATGGTGCAGCTAGCTCACTTACCTGATCTCTGTACTCAACTTCGTTTGCTGCATCTCCACCATCTAATGCCTCAGCATAGGCCAGCGTCGCAGCCTGATCATTACGCCAGGAAATATTTCTGCGACCTTGGCGAACTGACATGAAGCCCTTGGGTAAATCCTCAATCAAAGGCACAGAAACTATCTCAGAGACCAATTTCCCCTTGCTACTGTATACCGTACTGGTCATAGGGAAACGGCGGTAGGGCACGAGATAGGAGAAGGGGCGATCGTACTCATTCACCAACACGTATTTGCCATCTGGAGATATATTTACATCGCCATACATCGCGGTATCTGCCCAGGTTGTGCTTCTGCCAGTGATGGTTACTCTTTTAAGCTCAGAGCGCGCAAGTTGCTCAAAGTTAAATTCATCATTTTTATTTTTCAACAAATCCTGATAGGTTCGATTCTGGGCCTTTTTACCATCGCTGACACTCACTGTTGGTCCAACAGGGATTGCTTCTGAGGTATTAATCAGGGGCTTGCGATCAGCAGGTATGACTTTAACAATCATTGACTTGTTATCTGCCATCCAGTCGATTGGATTACCCATATTTGCATTTAAAATACCCTGTGTTAGGCGTTTCGCAGTCGCCTTTTTGACATTAAGTATCCATAGCTCTACACCTGATTGAGTGGTATTGGTCATAGCAATATATGACTGGTTGGGTGACCAAACAAAATTAGCCAGTCGTGGATT
>CAXRAF010000127.1:0-7917 GCA_964228485.1 Alteromonadales bacterium
GGCTGATGTCATTGCAAATGAACTGGAAATTATTGGTTCGCATGGCATACAGGCATTTAGATATGGTGCTGTATTTGACATGATCCGCTCTGGAGCACTTAAACCAGAGCTGTTAATCGGCGATAAAATTACACTGGACGAGGTGGTAACTAAACTACCCGAGATGAACCATTTTAATGGTTCTGGAGTGACCATCCTCGATCAGTTCTGAGCCATGGTGTGCTAGAGATGCCTGATTAGGCGTGTGACATACTGGGCATTAGACAGGAATTGTTAGATTGTATCGAGTACCAAAGTTGTCTGAGTAAAGAGTATATTTGCCTCCGAGCGCGGACAGACGGTCCTTAATACCATTAATACCCAACCCCTCTCGTGTTTCTTCACTTGTTTCGAGGTCAAAGCCATTGCCATCATCTCGAATTAAAACATGTAACTCATTGTCGTGCATGTCGATATCCAGCCACAGGTTTTTCGCTTCTGAATGTCGTGCAGCATTGGTGATACACTCCTGTACGATACGATACAAATTGGTGGATATTTCCTTATCGAGTTGACTCAAATCGCCAATTATCGTCTTGTGATAGTCAATATTAGCTTCTTTCAGCAGATTTACAATCACCTGATTTGATAAGGCATATTCAACTCCGTGGTCATCCAAAGCGATTGGTCGCAACCAGTGCATTAATTCATATGAGGCGTTGTAGGTCGATGAGGCAATATCGTCAATGGTGTTGATCATATCTTTTAGATCATCAACTTGACTTAACCCCTGAGCAGCATTGATATGAAAACGAAGTGCAGTGAGATTTTGCCCAATTTCATCATGCAAATCGCGAGACAACAGTTTGCGCTCTTCTTCCTGAATAGCCACAATTCGCTTCGCCAGAGTCTGGTTTTTCTTTACCACCAGATTCAATTTTTTATTCGATTGAGTAACAACAAAGATCACAAACACTAGAATCATGAGCACCACTGGTACCAACCACTTAAAGACATCAACGAGCCGTATGCCAGTCACTGTATAGGATTTTAACCAGGTGTTGGCTATCATGCTACGCTCTCTGACTGACATGCTAGCGAAGGTTTTATTGAGAATACTGACCAGTGGCTGCATCTCCAGAGAGACAGCCATGGTAAGTTTAAGGTCGTAAGGTGCGGATGCCGCAATAATCAGATCAGTCATGTTGCGGTTAGCGATCTCGAAATTTGCTACGGCAATAGGTGCGATAAATGCATCAACGGCTCTATCCTGGAGTTTTTCCAGTCCCTCAACCTCGGAGCTTACGATTTCAATTATGATTTCGGGATAGTCATTCATCACAAAATTAACAAAATCGCCTTCAACAAGTCCGAGTGTTTTACCATTTAAGTCGTTCATATCACCGACATATTCAGCATCTCGGTGAATAACAATGGCAGTAGCCATTTCGATGTAGGGCTCGGTGAAGGACATTTCAGACTTACGCTCTTCCGTTACGATGGCGGCGGACATCATGTCTACACCTCCTCGTTTGAGTTCTTCAAATGCCTCAAGCCAGGTTAAATCTGTACGTGGTGAAAATCGAATGCCAAGTTTCTCGCTGGCAAAACTGAGGTAATCTGGGGCAATACCTACATAGTCCCCGTTTTCATTGAGTAGCTCATAGGGTGGCAAATTATCATCGATACCGACTGAAATGGTCTGATGTTGATTGAGCCACTCTTTCTCTGAATTGGTCAAGGTATCTAACACAGTACGCTTTGAAAAATAGGGCTCTAAAGCCGGCGACCATTTGCGCTCTAGCGCGGTCACTGTATTTACCGAGAGTTGATTGATCCCCTCATTAAGTGCTTCATATAGCCGACTGTTTTGCTTCGCAATCGCCAGATGCACTGTGTCGATATACAAAATTTCATCAGATATTGGATAGATACCGGTAAGGCCTGAACGCGACAATACGTGCTTAATTGTCGGTAATTCGCCGACGATCGCATCAACTTCGTCATTATATAGTAAATTAACACCATCCTCTGTCGTGCGAAATGTCGTAATGGTATGTTGCGGATAATTGACTCGCAAATAGGTTTCTTGCTGAGTGCCGGCCATGGCAGCGATGCGCAATTTTGATAACTCATTGAAGCGTGTATCAACAGAGAATTGTTTGTTATACACCACACCGGTTTGTACAGCATGCATAGGAACCGTGAAGTTTAATATCTTCTCACGCTCTGCGGTTCTAAAAAAGCTGAATATATGGCTAGGATCGGAATTGACATAGTTGACAAACTCATTAGCATCGACAAACCTTATCTCAATCGGAATATTTGTCTGCTTTGAAAGAAGCTCGATAAACTCAACATAGAGTCCTGAAGGTGTGCCATCTGGAAGCTGAAAAGTGAGAGGGTAATAGTCGTTCAGCGCGAAGTAGACTACGGTATCCTCCTTCTCAACGGCATGCAGGTGTAGGCTACAAAGCAGCACGGTTGTGATGAGAAGCTGTTTGACAAAAGATACCATTTTATTCACTTAGGCCTCCAATAGTCATCGGCCAAGATTGACTTCCATGAGACAGTTAGAATAAACAGAGATCATAAAATAGTCCAGACAGGGCGGTATTAAAAACTAATTTTGGATTTTGTCCTAATTAGTAAACTTGAGTATTTTATTTCTGCCGTTTATGCTGTGTTGTTCGACGTTTGAGATTACTTATTAATTTAACAGACACAAGCATGAAAGATTTAAAGTACCTGGCAGCCTATATTAATCCAGCTTTAGCCGTTATCGGCCTCTTGCTTGGTGGCCTTTATGCTTGGAGTACGGTGCTGTTCTCATTCTTTTTGATCCCAATTCTGGATCAGATCAGTCCTATAGATTCCAGTAATCATGATGTCGATACCAAGGAAACCCTAATCAATAAGCGTCTGTTTGATTGGTTGCTGTATCTGAATATCCCTATTGTTTATGGTGTTGTAGGCCTATTTATTTATCAAATCAATCACGTCATCATGCCGACTGAAGTTCTGCTTGGGCAGATTTTATCGGTAGGAATCGTTATTGGCTCTTGCGGGATCAACGTCGCCCATGAGCTTGGCCATAGAAAAGAAAAATACCATCAGCTTCTCGGGCAAATACTGCTCATACCGGCCTTATACATGCACTTTTTCATCGAGCACAATCGTGGCCATCATCGATTTGTCGCAACTGATGATGATCCGGCTAGCGCACGACAGGGGGAGTGGCTGTTTACATTCTGGTTCAGATCGGTTTTTGGCTGTTTCACCAAGGCCTCAAAACTCGAAGCCATTCGTTTGGGCAAAAAGCAATTACCCTACTTCAGCAAACATAATCAGTTCTTGCAGTTCATGTTGATACAAGCAATTTACTTATTGGTTGTCTACAGCCTGTCCTCCTGGTTTGGATTGGCTGTTATTGTGTTGTCGGCTTTTGTTGGCGTTCTGCTGCTTGAGACGATCAATTATATCGAGCATTACGGCTTGAGAAGGAAGGTGCGTGATAATGGTCGCTATGAGCGTGTCCGACCCCATCACTCATGGAACGCAAACTACACTTTTGGCCGTATCGCACTGTATGAATTGACAAGACATTCAGACCATCATTTCATTGCCAGCAAAAAATTTCAGGTATTAGACCATCATGATGAGGCTCCAGTCTTGCCATTTGGCTATCCAGCTATGATACTTATAGCATTAATGCCACCTGTTTGGTTTCAGTTAATGGATAAACGAATACCACAAAACTAACAATGTACGCCGCTGAATTATCGATTAAGCTTCTGGAGCATTTGCCAGAAGCATATGTCATCTTTCGTGTTGCTCAGAATTCACCTGATGCAGCCAAGATAGTGCATACCAATAAAGCCTTCAATACGTTATTCAGCGAAATCAACCATGAGAAAGATCATCCATGGAACTATTTTAGTGAGTATTTAATTCCTTCGGAGAGCAACTTCATTAAGATGAATTTAAATCTTAATGGTCATAGTGAATTAAAATCACGGGTAAAAAAACTACACAATAATTGGTTCAGTTTCGAATTCTACCGTTTGGATGACGGAGAAGATGAGTGTTTTTATGCCGGTAGAGTAACGGATAGCAACGAGCAATTGGATGCTGAGCAAAAGATCAAAGACTCTAATATGCTACTCCAGAATGTATTAGATAACGCGGTAGATGGAATTATCACAATCAATACAGGTGGCATTGTAAGAACCTTCAACAGAGCTGCCGAGCGCTTGTTCGGTTACGACGCATCTGAAGTTATCGGTAATAATGTCAGCATGCTAATGACCAATCATGATGCGCATAATCATAATCAGTACATCACCAACTATGTCAGAACTGGACACGGTAAAATTATTGGAATCGGGCGCGAGGTGTTCGGGGTAAAGAAGGATGGTACCGAATTTCCATTGGATTTAGGTGTTAGCGGGACAAGCATTGACAACGAAACAGTATTCATTGGCATGCTCAGAGACCTTACTTTACAAAAAGCCAATGAGAGAAACTTAAAAGAAGAAAAAGAGAAAGCCATTCAAGCCAATAATTCAAAGAGTAAATTCTTGGCTAACATGAGTCATGAACTCCGCACCCCAATGCATACCATCATGGGGTTTGTCGAAATTTTAATCGACAAACTGCCCAAACTATCTGAAGAAAAGCAACTCCAGTTTTTAGGACAGATACGTGATGGCAGTGAGCGATTGTTGGCTCTGATTAATGACCTGCTTGATCTGAATAAGTTAGAAGCTGGCTTTATGAGCTACAGCTATGCAAAGGTCGATTTGGTCAGTTTGGTTGATAAATCCATTATCGAGTTAACTGAATACGCTGCAGAGAACGATATCACACTCAACCATCTGAAAGATCGCGACTACCGATGCGTTTGTGATGAGAGCCGTATCTATCAGGTTCTCATCAATCTCTTAGGTAATGCGATTAAGTATTCCGAACCTGGTAAGAAAGTTGACGTGTCACTATCTGATAATGATCACTTTGTGACTATCAAGGTTAAAGATCATGGTGTTGGTATACCAGATGCTGAGCATGTGTCTATTTTTGAAGCCTTCACCCAGAGTTCCAGAACCGTAAATTCTGCCGGCGGTACGGGACTTGGCTTGGCAATCTGTCGCGAAATTATGACCGCTCACTACGGTCAAATCTGGCTAGATAATAACCCTCAAGGCGGATCAATCTTCTATCTTTCTATCTCGAAACACATACAACCCTCAACCATAGACAAAGCAGTTGACTGATGAAAATTCTAGCCATTGATGACGAACAGTCCAATTTATTACTCATTGAAACCATGTTGATGGATTACGATATTGAGTTAGATTCCTTCCTCAATCCAGAGCAAGCATTAACGCATCTCAAAGACCACCCAGATTATGAGCTGATATTAGTTGATAAAATGATGCCTGAGATGGATGGCACCGAGTTCATCAACCGTGTTCGAGCAGTGGATACGATTGCAGGGATCCCGATCGTGGTACAGTCGGCATCAGCCTTGCCAGAGCAGATTGAATTAGTGATGGATGAAGGTGCCGATTATTATCTGGTTAAGCCGTTCACAAAGGTTCAGTTAATCACAGCAATACAACAATCAACGCGAAGTAAGACCTAGCAATTATCTAGTGTGTTGCTACCGAATTGAAACTGCATCTTATCGTGTGCTCAATAAGATGAACGCTCAGCAATAAATATGAGTATCATCCTGATATTTGAATACGTGAGTTAATGGTCTCAATTGAGCGTTCAGATCTACCGATGAGTTGGCGACAAATGTCAAACCACTCGGTGATGTCATCACTTTCACGCATGGGCTTAAAATGAAACTTAATTGACTCGATATCTTTTATTGCGGTTTGAATTTTTAGGAATGATGTCTGCTCATCAGCTGTTGAGATAGGTTTATGCTCAGGAATCTTATTCAGTAAAAAGCTGTTAGTATAGCTTTTCACGGCGGTACCATTTTCATACATGTGCACCGACATAAGATCACTACAATGCATTAAGTTATGGTGCTGCGTCTCGCCATTCATTTGCATGATCACTAGTTTATGGTGTGACTTATCAACTGCAATGATTGTCTTGTCATCGGTCGAGACAATAAATTCTCTTAACTGAAAGCCTTTGATTGTATTCAAATCACGTCTGATAGTTTTAGCACGGTTACTAGTACTGACAATGTTGCTAAAGTTGAAGAGAGTGCTTTTCAGGCTAGCTATCATAATTTCATTCCTTGACTGATAATACGGCGGCAATTGTAAGCAACAGTCCTACGTTGCTCTATCATTCTAGGTTAGCAAAAGGGGGACTCATTTGCCATTTGCTATGGCTATAAATACATTAAGAAAAACGCCAATTCTGAGTAAGGAGTCATCAGAATGGCATGGGATACGCTTTGATAACATCATTAATCTGTGTAATGACAGACTCACTCAGATGCACATTAAACGCTTTGATGTTTTCTTCAAGTTGGCCTACAGTCGTAGCCCCTACGATGGTAGAGGTAACACCTGGATACTGATTAACATATGCCAGTGACATCTCGGTCAATGAGAGGTTATTCTGACTGGCTACAAGATATAGTGCCTCAATCATCGCATGGACTTGAGGTGTATCCCGGAAAAGGCCCAATCGCTGATTAATATTCCAACGACTGCCTTCGGGGCGGGCACCATGACGATACTTGCCTGATAAGACGCCACCGCCCAATGGCGACCAGGGTAAATAGGCAATATCGTTCATAATACAGGTTTCAATAATATGCGGCGCATCTGCCATTAGGTGGAGTAGGCTAAACTCATTTTGAATAGAGACCATTCTGGGTAAATTGTGCGTCTCAGCTAATCTGATATATTCATGAATTCCCCACGGCGTGTCATTAGAAAGTCCACAGTAACGAATTTTTCCCGCCTGTACGCATTCATCGAGCGCGCTCAGGATTTGCAAATGTTCGGCCTGCTCTTGAGCGACATTGATTGAGGTATAGTCAATACTATGTGGCCAGTGTCGGCCAAAATGTGGATAGGAGCGATTGGGCCAATGGAGTTGATATAAGTCTATATAGTCGGTTTGCAATCGCTTGAGTGATGCATCGAGCGCCTCCTTGATAGTCTCCCCCGAGATTTTACTGCCACCGCGTATCCATGGCAGACCATTACCGACAATTTTAGATGCCAGAATAACCTTCTCACGGCGCTGGGAATTCTGTGCTATCCAATTACCAATAATCTGTTCGGTTTTGCCGTAAGTATCCTCCGATGGCGGTACCGCATACAATTCGGCGGTATCAACGAAGTTAATCCCCTGCGCTAAGGCATGATCGATTTGTGCAAAGGCCTCTTTCTGACTATTCTGCATGCCCCAGGTCATGGAACCTAAACATACTTCAGAGACCATAAGCTCACTGTGGCCAAGCTTTCTGTATTTCATATTAGGTTTGATATCTATGATATTTTTAATATGTACTAGTTTACTGAATATTTATACGGATTAATAACGTCACACAGAACCGAGAATCTTTGAAAATGGCAACCATATGCTATGCTTAAGAAGGGTTTATTTGGGGCGTTATAAGTTGTTCTTCATACTTTTAATCATTTGCATTGTGATTCTGCTTAGTGCGGGAAGCACACTCTATTTTGCCTTACGATATGAACTTCCAGAAGACTTATTTCAGCAACTGTTTACCTTCACTGCTGATGGTATGACAGATGTATCGCTAGCGATTATTTTGGCAGGATGTGCAATTCTTTGTCTAATTGCCATGGTCCTCTTATTGGCGATGAAGAAACATCAGGCAACAGCTACAGGCGATGAGCCAGACCCTCACGGCTCAGATGCAGGAACCTTAGAGGCCATCATTCAAAGTCGAACTGAAAGTCTGAATAATGCGCTAGATAGTCTGGATGA
>CAXRAF010000128.1:0-6885 GCA_964228485.1 Alteromonadales bacterium
TTGCGATTGATGGTTGAGAAGTAGACATCACCACCGGGTTTAACTAGCTCATAACAGGCCTTAATAATCGCTGCGGGATCAGGAACATGCTCAAGTACTTCGAGACAGGTAACAACATCAAACTGACCGGCATGTGTTTTAGCTAACTCATCCGCGGCAATTTTTTGATAGTCAATCTCAAGATCCGTCTCCATAGCATGCAATTTTGCCACACTGATCTGGGCATCACCCATATCGATCCCAGTTACCTCAGCACCATCTTTACACAAACTCTCGGTAAGAATTCCACCACCGCAACCGACATCCAGAATACGCTTTTCAGCCAGCGAACCGGAATGTTTGCGGATATAGTTAAAACGCAGAGGATTAATGCTATGCAGCGGTTTAAATTCTGATTCTGGATCCCACCAACGTGATGCCAGATCAGCAAACTTCTGGATTTCGAGGGGATCAACGTTAGCACTCATAATTTCACCTACTGAGATAACTTCTTTTGCCATTGTTTGGCGTTATGCAGAATTTTATCCAAATCCAGACTGGTAAGCTCGCGATTTTTCATCAAATGTCTGCCGGCAACCCATACATCGGTTACCAAACGTTTGTCTGCACTGTATACGATTTGTGATATTGGATGGAACAGCGGCTGCTGCTCTAATTTTGACATATCAATCGCGATAATATCGGCTTGTTTTCCTACCTCAAGAGAACCAACACGATCGTCAATACCAAGCGCCTTGGCTCCGTTTATGGTAGCCATGGAAAGTGCACGCTCGGCTGAGACAGCGGTGGGATCACCAGAACCTATTTTGGCCAGCATAGCTGCCGACTTCATTTCACCAATCATACAGAGGTCGTTGTTACTGGCGGTACCATCAGTACCAAGGGCAACATTAATGCCAGCATCCTGCAGACGACCAACTGGACAAATGCCACTCGCTAGTTTCATGTTAGATTCTGGACAATGCATCACATGCACACCACGCTCGGCGATGATATCGATTTCTTGATCTGTCAGTGCGGTCATATGGACAGCCATCAGATCAGGTCCCAGGAAGCCCAGGTTATCCAGTCGTTGCAGAGGTCTCATACCATGCTCTGCTATCGATTCATCCACTTCACGTTGCGTCTCATGAATATGCATTTGAATGGGTATCTCAAGTTCATCACATAAGGCCCTTATTCGTCGCATCGACTCATCAGAAACGGTGTAAGGTGCATGGGGGGCAAAATGGCTGGTGATCATCGGGTGATGCTGGTACTCATTGTGCACCTCGATACAGCGGTCAAAGTAGTCATTAGTCGTCTGTGCCCACTTGGTTGGGAATTCAATTACAGTCAGGCCAATGCTTGCTCTGAAACCGGCATCATTGATGACTTCAGCGCTGGCCTCTGGAAAGAAGTACATATCAGCAAGGCAAGTGGAGCCTGAACGGATCAATTCGGCCAGTGCCATTTCTGTTCCTTGAGCACAGAAATGTTCATCAGCCCAAGCACCTTCCAAGGGCCAAATATGCTTTTCTAACCAGGTCTTCAGTGGTACATCATCGGCAACGCCGCGGAACAAGTTCATCGGTGTGTGGCAGTGGGCATTAATAAAGCCAGGCATAAGTATGTGATCGTTCAGCTTAATGTCATGGGTCGCGGTATATCGACCAATCACTTCATTACTCGGAAGAATTTCCTTGATAATGCCCTGATCAATAACAATCGAATATTCTTCGAGCACTTTACCTTCGGGAACGACCGGGACCACCCAGGCGCCAGTCAGAATGGTGTCAACTGTTTGCATTATTTTTCTCGTGTGTAGTAGTGATCATCACGATACAGCCATTAAGTGGATCGTTGTGTCACTTGATTTATTCTATATATACAGAATATGAACTAATTCGGATAATAGATCACGATTTATTTCAGTTTTAGGCTGCTCAAACATGGATTTAATTACCCACACTGGTGTTCTTAGAAGGCTGACAATGCGCCCAACAAGCGGGTCTGAATACTAACCAAAGTGAGGTTTAAATCAGGCCTGTTTAACCTAGTCATCGGCAGGCTAAAATCAGGTCGTAAATGCGCGTAAATATCGGCATTTAAAACGTACATTTTGCACCGGTCTATGGTATAATTTTGGCTTAGTTTTTGTGGTCGAAAATAACGATAAAAAAACCGCAATCGACGCTAAAAATAATAACTGAAAATCAACGGAATAATAGACCAATTATATGTCAGAATTAGCCAAAGAAATCTCCCCCATTAATATCGAAGATGAGCTAAAAACAGCCTATCTAGACTATGCGATGAGCGTCATCGTGGGTCGAGCACTTCCCGATGTTAGAGATGGTTTGAAACCGGTCCACAGGCGTTCACTTTACGCCATGTCAGAACTCGGTAACTCATGGAACAAACCTTACAAAAAATCAGCCCGTATTGTCGGTGACGTCATTGGTAAATATCACCCGCATGGTGATAGTGCTGTTTATGACACCATTGTACGCATGGCACAGCCATTTTCATTGCGTTACATGCTAGTTGATGGGCAGGGTAACTTTGGCTCGGTTGATGGTGATAGTCCTGCGGCAATGCGTTACACCGAAGTTCGTATGGGCAAGATCGCGCACGAATTATTATCGGACATAGACAAAGAAACGGTCGATTTTGTTGAAAACTACGATGGCACTGAATCTGAGCCATCTGTTATGCCAACCCGAGTACCCCACCTGTTAGTGAACGGCTCCTCCGGTATCGCGGTTGGTATGGCGACTAACATTCCGCCACATAACCTGACTGAGGTTATTAATGGCACTCTGGCGCAGATGGAGAATCCAGATATTACCGTTGAGGAACTCATGGAGCATATTCCTGGTCCAGACTTCCCGACTCAAGGCATTATTAACGGTAGTGAAGGCATTGTTGAAGCCTACAAGACCGGTAAGGGCAAAATTTACATCCGCTCGCGTAGTCACGTTGAAACGAATGAATCGAGTGGCAAGCAATCAATTGTCGTCACTGAACTTCCGTATCAGGTGAATAAGGCACGACTGATTGAGAAAATCGCAGAGCTGGTACGTGATAAGCGTATCGAGGGTCTTAGTGGCCTGCGTGATGAGTCTGATAAGGACGGTATGCGCATGGTGGTCGAGCTGCGTCGTGGCGAAGTGCCTGAAGTGGTTCTAAATAACCTGTATACCCAGACCCAGCTGCAGACTGTATTTGGTATCAATATGGTGGCGCTCGATTATGGTCGCCCGCGCATCTTTAACCTCAAAGAAGTTATCGATGCGTTTATTAACCACCGTCAAGAGGTGGTAACACGTCGCTCAATCTTTGAATTGCGTAAAGCCCGTGAGAAAGCTCACATTCTTGAAGGCCAGGCGATTGCTTTGGCGAATATTGATCCTGTTATTCAGTTGATTCGTGAGTCAGCCTCACCTGCTATTGCGAGAGAACAACTCCTAGCCAGAACGTGGGAGCTAGGCACGGTTGCTGCAATGCTCGAACGAGCAGGAACAGATGCAGCGAAGCCTGATGATTTAGGCGAAGAGTATGGTGTTCACAATGGCGAATATCGTCTTTCACCAGAGCAGGCGCAATCAATTCTTGATATGCGTTTACACAAGCTGACAGGCTTAGAGCACGACAAGATCTTAGAAGAGTACCAGAAGCTGCTTGATGAAATAGAAGCCTTATTGTTAATTCTTTCTAGCAAAGAGCGACTAAAAGAAGTCATTCAAGAAGAGCTTAGAAACATCCAAGAGCAGTATGGCGATGAGCGTCGCTCTGAAATTCTCCAGCGTCGTCTGATGCTAAGCATTGAAGATTTAATTACTGAATCTGATGTGGTTGTGACGCTCTCTAACGAAGGTTATGTGAAGTATCAGCCACTTGATACTTACCGTGCACAACGTCGCGGTGGTCGAGGCAAAGCCTCCTCGAAGATGAAAGATGAAGACTTTATCAGGCGATTATTGGTCACAAGTACCCACGACACCATTATGTGCTTCTCGAGCAAGGGTAAGGTGTATTGGTTGAAGGTATTTGAGTTACCTGAAGCCGGCAGAAATGCCCGTGGTAAGCCGATTGTGAATCTATTGCCACTCGATGAAGGCGAGACAATTACAGCAATCTTGCCGCTACGTGACATTGAGTCCTTTGAATATATCTTCATGGCGACTCATAAGGGTACAGTTAAGAAAACCGAACTATCACAATTTGCGAACCAACGTACCTCTGGCTTGATTGCCCTTGGTCTGGCAGATGATGATCACTTGGTAGAGGCAGTTATGACCAATGGTGATAACGATATTCTTTTATTCAGTGATGCCGGTAAGGTTGTTCGTTTCCACGAGACTGCCGTTAGACCTATGGGGCGAACAGCGCGCGGTGTACGTGGTATCAAACTAGCCGATGATCAGATAATGGTCGGCATGGTACTGGCACCTGATGAAGGACAAATTCTAACAGCGACACAAAACGGTTATGGTAAGCGTACTGACATCAGTGACTACCCAACTAAGAATCGTGGTATTCAAGGGGTTATCTCAATTTCGGTCAGTGAACGTAATGGTCGCGTTGTGAACGCAGTTGCCGTAACGGATGATGCTGACGAAGTAATGCTTATTAGTGATAAGGGCACCCTTGTTCGTACCTCTGTTGAAGAAGTCCGCACCATGGGACGTAACACACAAGGTGTACGTCTGATTAAGCTGATTGAAGGTGAGAGCCTTGTCGGACTGCAGAATGTTGTTGAAATCGATTCTGATGATGAAGAGGGCGCGGATGACACCGTTGAAGCGGAAACAAATGTCGATGCACCATCTGATACCGCAGCTGAGACTGATTCAGACAGCATTGACGAAGCTGCTGAAAACGACGAATGATCCCAGTTGTATGCATTGATGGTCCAGGCGGTGCCGGAAAGGGTACGGTCGCCAAGGCCGTTGCCACCCAACTTGAGTATCACCTCCTAGACTCTGGAGCCATCTATCGCGTGATGGCTCTAGCAGTGCAAAAACAAGCCATCGATATTGACGATATGGACGCCTTAGTCGATTGTGCTAAAACCCTCGATGTTAAATTCGTTACCCCTGATTCTGGCCTTGTGGAGACTTGGTTACAGGGAGAGAACGTCACCGCAGAGTTACGCCTCGAATCCACCGCTGAAATGGCTTCGCTAGTGGCGGCAAAATCACCTGTCAGAGACGCATTAATGCAGCGTCAGCGTGATTTCGCTCAGGCACCGGGATTAGTCGCAGATGGCCGTGATATGGGCACTATCGTGTTCCCAGAAGCTCCGGTAAAAGTATTTTTAACGGCTTCTGCCGAGGAAAGAGCCAAACGACGCCAGAAACAGTTGCAAGAGCAGGGTAAGAGTGTTAGTATCGCGCGCCTGATAGAGGCAATCGAAGAGCGAGATGCACGAGATATGAACCGTAGCGTCGCGCCATTGCAGCCTGCTGAGGATGCAATAACGATTGATACCACTGAGTTGAGCATAACTGAAGTGGTAACTCAGGTGCTGGAACGCGTCAACCTATCAATAGCTTCCAATACCTGATGGTAAGTTGAGAAAGGAAGTCTCGACTAATTGTTAATAAGCCACTTTACTCCGGATGGTAAGTGGAAACATCAGGAAATAATTATGAGCGAATCTTTCGCAGAACTCTTTGAGGAATCCCTCAATCAAATCGAAATGGCACCCGGATCAATCATCACTGGCACAGTTGTCGCCATTGATAAAGAAGCAGTTACAGTTAACGCTGGTCTGAAGTCTGAAGGTGTAATCCCACTAGATCAATTTAAAAACGAATCTGGTGAAGTAGAAGTCGCTGTTGGTGACGAAGTAAAGGTTGCACTAGACGCAATCGAAGATGGCTTCGGTGAAACTCGACTATCTCGTGAGAAAGCTAAGCGAGCTGAATCTTGGATTAAGCTTGAAGAAGCCTACGAAAATACTGAAACAGTTATCGGTGTTATCACTAGCAAAGTTAAAGGTGGTTTCACAGTTGACGTAATGAGTATTCGTGCGTTCCTACCGGGCTCTCTTATCGACGTACGTCCTATCCGTGACACAAGTCACCTAGAAGGCGTAGATTTAGAATTTAAAGTCATCAAGCTTGACCAGAAGCGTAACAACGTGGTTGTTTCACGCCGTAGCGTTATCGAGAGTGAAAGCTCACAAGAGCGTGATGAAATCCTTGAGAACATGCAAGAAGGCATGGAAATCAAGGGTATAGTTAAGAACCTGACTGACTATGGTGCATTCGTTGATTTAGGCGGTGTAGATGGTCTGTTACACATCACTGATATGGCGTGGAAGCGTGTTAAGCATCCTTCAGACGTTGTTCAGGTTGGTGATGAGATTAACGTTAAAGTATTGAAGTTCGACCGTGATCGCACTCGTGTATCACTCGGCATGAAGCAGATGGGTGAAGATCCATGGTTAGAAATTGCTAACCGTCATCCAGAAGGCAGCCGTCTATCAGGTCGCGTGACTAACCTAACAGACTACGGTTGTTTCGTTGAGATACAAGAAGGCGTTGAAGGTCTGGTTCACGTTTCTGAAATGGATTGGACTAACAAGAACATACACCCAAGCAAGGTTGTTAACCTAGGCGATGAGGTTGAAGTAATGGTTCTTGATATCGACGAAGAGCGTCGTCGTATTTCTCTAGGTATTAAGCAATGTGTACCTAATCCTTGGAACGAGTTTGCAGCGACAGCTAACAAAGGTGACAAGGTTGCAGGTAAGATCAAGTCTATCACTGACTTTGGTATCTTTATTGGCCTAGACGGTGGTATCGACGGTCTGGTTCACCTATCTGACATCTCTTGGACATTACCTGGCGAAGAAGCGGTTCGCGACTTCAAGAAGGGTGATGACGTAGAAGC
>CAXRAF010000129.1:0-5073 GCA_964228485.1 Alteromonadales bacterium
ATTAAGCCATGGATATCATGTGTGCCTTCATAGGTATTGACCGCCTCTAGATTCATGACATGGCGGATAATGCCATATTCATCACTAATACCATTACCACCATGCATATCTCTTGCGACGCGGGCAATATCAAGTGCCTTGCCACAATTATTGCGCTTGAGCAGTGATATAAGCTCTACAGGACATGAATCATCGTCCATTAAACGTCCCATCCTTAAACAGGACTGCAGTCCCAGTGCAATTTCAGTATGCATATCAGCGAGTTTTTTCTGGATCAATTGGTTCGCGGCTAGCGGGCGATCAAGCTGACTGCGATCAAGCACATACTGGCGACTGGCTGCGTAACAGTGCTCAGCAGCGCCCATAGTGCCCCAGGCAATACCATAGCGCGCCTTGTTCAGACAGCCAAATGGACCTGCAAGGCCTTTAATATCCGGAAAACGATTCTCCTCTGGGACGAATACGTTATCCATGACGATTTCACCTGTGACAGAGGCACGAAGCGAGAACTTACCCTCAATCTTCGGTGCTGATAAACCTTCCATGCCTTTTTCAAGAACAAAACCACGAATCACACCGTCGAGCTTAGCCCAAACTACAAAGACATCGGCGATCGGTGAGTTGGTGATCCACATTTTGTTGCCAGTGATCCGATAGCCACCCTCAACCTGAGTTGCATGAGTTGTCATCGAAGCGGGGTCACTACCTGAATTAGGTTCCGTTAGACCAAAACATCCAACCCACTCACCCGATGCCAGTTTCGGCAGATACTTTTGTCGCTGCGCTTCAGTACCATAGGTATAGATAGGATGCATGACGAGCGAGGACTGCACGCTCATCGCACTGCGATAACCGGAGTCCACACGCTCGACTTCACGAGCGATCAGTCCGTAACTGACATAATTTACTTCGCTGCCGCCGTATTGTGCCGGCAGAGTCGAGCCAAGTAAGCCAAGCTCGCCTAATTCATTCATGATTTCGCGATGAAATACCTCATCCCGGTTGGCCATCATTACTCGTGGTAACAGCTTGCTCTGACAGTAGTCATTAGCTGTTTGTGAGATCATGCGCTCTTCTTCGGTCAGTTGCTGGTTCAGAAAGAGCGGGTCCTGCCAGTCATATTCGGTGCGGTTAGTTGTCATTGTTAGTATTAGTTCGACTTATGTACAAGTGCGCTACTATAAACAAATTCGCATCTGAAGTGTATAGATAATCATGTTAAATAATCGACTGAAACACAGTTTATTACTCAATGTTGAGTGTTTGTCTCTCGAGAATGCAGGATTTATCGATCACACATAGGCCGTCAGCTAGTGTGATGTGATAAAACCGGTCATCTTCTTTGAAAACTATGCCCGGTTTTAAACTATGGGTGTACTCAACACATTGCATGTGTCTCACCAGGAGTAACTCTTTGTTTATGGCGACGGCAACGCCGAATTGACCTGCGAACTTAATCTGCTGACGCACTGTTTGACAACTTGACTGCCAGCGGATTTGCCGGTCTTTGAGGGTGATTTGCGGCCAGTATGACCCCTCTGTTTGCGGAGTTGAAGCAGCATAGAGTTGCTGAAAATCAAGCAGTAACTCTGTCAGTGCGCTAGGTATCTCTAATTCTAACTTAGCCAGCAGTGTATCAAGGGTATCTTCGGCGCTTACTGCAATCGGTTTTTGATAGATAATGTCACCACTATCAAATGTATCAGCGAGCTTGTGGAAGCTTATGCCGGCATGTTCCTGCTTTGAATGAACAATCCAACTGACAGGGGTAGGGCCTTTACCATGCGGTAGCATGCTGGGATGGACATTGATGGTTTTAAAATCATGGTGCTCAGTGGGTATGAGCCAGGGATATTCAACACAAAACAAACAGTCGACAGAATCATTATGCAATTCTTGCATATGGCGACTCGTCGGCTTGTCCTTAATTATCCTAAGCTGTTGTGAATTCGCCCATTGGCGCAATTGCTTATTGTAGGGCTCTTCACCGGCAACAAACACATGTGTTATCTCATGGCCAAGCGATTGCCAGGCATTAATGCATGAAAGAAACCAATCACCGCCGAAATAAGCGACTTTCATTGCTGCGCTCCGTGGTTATGAACTGATAAATCACTTGTCTATATACAAACAAGAATTATCAGGAATAGCAAATAAAAAGAGCTGATTCACCATGTTGCATCACAAACATACAATTGGTTGCTTGTGCATCGGACAATTTCACGGGAGTGTGAATATTATTAAGCCCAGACTTGAGACTCAGGTAGTTGCACAGTGATGCCGTCCAGATCCTCGGTCATTTTGATTTGACAAGACAATCGGCTGGTTGATTTGCGTTGATTGACTTTGGCCAACTTTTCCCGCTCCAAATCACTCGGCATGGCAATGCTGTTAGCGGTATCTAAATCGAGATAAATATGACAGGTTGCGCAGAGCATCGCACCACCACATTCCGCCAGTAATCCGGGGACGTTATTTAATAGTGCACCGTGCATGAGTGTCATCCCAACGGGCACATCAACGACTGTTTGCACCTCATTGGGCGAGATATAGGTAACTTTCGGCATTATTCGGTTTGTTAGTACTTAATGGATGGACATTTATTACACAGGATATACGAGTATGATTGCATATCGGGTTTAACTCGTCTACAGTTCACGCCCACATACACTCCGACAGGTGATGAGAGATGCTACCTCGAACTATTTTTGATTCAGAGCACGAACAATTCCGTGATTCCGTGCGAAAGTTTTTTGAAACTCATGCCGTGCCATTTCATGAGCAATGGGAACATGATGGCCAGATTGACCGCAATCTCTGGAACCTGGCGGGTGAGTATGGACTGATCGCACCAACGGTACCAGAAAGTTACGGCGGTGTGGGTGTCGATTTCCGATACAACGTGGTTGTGGTCGAGGAAGCTGCGAAGTTGGGCTTATCAGGGGTTGGATTTTTCCTACACTCGGATATTTCAGTCCCTTATCTGATCAATCATGCCTCAGAAGAGATTAAACAGCAGTTCCTGCCGGCCTGTGTTACTGGTGAAAAAATTCTGGCAATAGCCATGACTGAGCCGGGGGCTGGCTCTGATTTACAGGGTATCCAGACGACCGCTGTTCGTGATGGTGATGAATATGTCATTAATGGCGCAAAAACGTTCATTACCTGCGGTATTCAGTCCGATATGGTTGTCGTTGCCTGTAAGACCGATCCGAGTGCTGGTGCAAAGGGCATTAGCTTATTACTGGTAGAGTCAGGCACCGAAGGCTACAGCAAAGGACGTAACCTCAAGAAAGTTGGTATGAAAGCACAAGATACCTCTGAGCTATTTTTTGATGAGGTACGTGTTCCTGTATCCCATTTGATTGGTGAGGAAAACAAAGGCTTTATTTACTTAATGAATGAATTACCCCAGGAGCGGTTAAGTATTGCTGTGGGGGCATTAGCGGCTGCTGAATCGGTACTCGAGCAAACCATTGATTACGTCAAGG
Source organism: Alteromonadales bacterium (assembly GCA_964228485.1). GTDB lineage: Bacteria > Pseudomonadota > Gammaproteobacteria > Enterobacterales > CAXRAF01. Next base: position 3,492 of record CAXRAF010000129.1, read on the forward strand.
ACCGCAAGGCCTTTGGCAATCGGCTCGCTGACTTGCAGAATACCCAGTTTGAATTGGCCGACATGTCAGCCCAACTCACTCAGCAACGTATATTCATCGATCAATGCATCGCCTGGCACATCGAAGGGAAGTTAGATGCCATCATGGCCTCAAAAGCGAAGTTGTTAGCTACAGATACCCAGTTTGATGTCATCAATCGATGCCTACAGCTACATGGTGGTTATGGCTATATGTGGGAGTACCCAGTTGCTCGCGCATTTGCCGATTCGAGAGTTTTGAGCATTTACGGCGGCGCCAATGAAATCATGAAGTTGATTATTGGCCGTGATTTAGTCAAGTAGGAGAGCGTCATGGAATTAAAAAATAGTGTAGCCATTGTTACTGGCGGTAGTTCAGGGCTGGGCGAGGCGACTGTTAAAGCCTATCTGGCGAAAGGGGCGAAAGTAGCCATCTTTGATATGAATGAACCCATGGATGACACCCTGCTTGAGACGCATGCTGATGATTTGATGTTTCAGAAGGTCGATGTCACCAGTGAAGAGAATGTTCAAAGTGCCATTGCAGCTGTTATAGCGCGTTGGGGTGCTATACATATCTGCAATAACTTTGCCGGGATCGGCCCGGCTGAAAAAGTCTACGGTAAGAAAGGTGTGCATCGACTCGAGGTGTTCCAGCGGGTAATCAACATCAACCTGATTGGTACCTTCAATGTCGCACGACTTGCGGCTGAGCAAATGGCCAATAATGATCCTCTTACCGATGACGGAACTCGTGGTGTCATCATAAATACAGCTTCTGTCGCGGCTTATGAGGCGCAAATGGGCCAAGCTGCCTACGGTGCTTCTAAGGGTGGCGTGGTTGGTATGACGTTACCCATGGCGCGTGATCTGGCCAGTATCGGTATTCGCGTCAATTGTCTGGCACCAGGACTAATCCATACCCCGTTATTTGATTCATTCCCTGACGAGGTTGTCGAGTCTCTGGGGCAGTCTGTGGTGTATCCAAAACGCCTTGGCAAGCCCTCTGAAGTGGCTGCTCTGTCTGTGTTTATGGTAGAAAATGAGTATATGAACGGCGAAACTGTCCGAGTCGATGGCGCCATCAGAATGCAACCGCGGTAGCTAAATACTGCTTTTTTTGCTGATAAAACTAGGGTAGTCTTGTTGTCCGCGCCTATGGTGGCGATATAACTGGAGCAACTATGGCTGAGCAATCACCGTTCTATCCTGCGGGTGTACCAAGTGAGATTGAACTTGATCCCAACCGTACACTCGTCGACCTGTTCAATGATGCCGTAACCGATTTTCAAGATGCAGTGGCATTGGAAAGTTTCGGCGAAACCATGACCTTCAACCGCCTTGACTACCTTTCTGCCAAGTTTGCAGCCTTTCTGCAAGACTTGGGTGTCACGCCTGGTGACAGGGTTGCTCTAATGAGCCCAAACTGTCTTCCTTTTGTGGTTTCTATGTGGGGCATCCTCCGTGCAGGTGGAATACAGGTCAATGTTAACCCACTTTATTCCGCGCCAGAGCTCAAGAACCAGCTGGTTGATGCAGATGTTGATACCATTGTTATTTTTTCT
>CAXRAF010000130.1:0-5940 GCA_964228485.1 Alteromonadales bacterium
CTTTAACCAAGATCGGGTAGATGCACTCATTGATGCTGGATTCCAGATTGGCATCCATGCCATTGGCGATGCAGGTAACCGCGAGACATTGGCCTATTTCGCCAAGCACATGAAAAACGATCCTAATGTTCGTGACAGACGTCATCGGGTGGAGCATGCACAGGTGGTTCATCCCGATGATTTTGCCATGTTTAACCAACTTGGACTCATCGCTTCAATGGAACCGCCTCACGCGGTAGAGGATATGAAGTGGGCCGAGGCTCGATTAGGGCCTGAGCGTGTTAAGGGGGCATACGCCTGGCGCACGTTCAGACAAAATAATGTCCCGATCGCATTCAACTCAGATTTGCCCGGCTCGTCTCACTCCATCTTTTATGGCTTACATGCCGCAGTAACGCGCCGAAATTTAGCGGAACATCCGATGGGTGGTTGGTATCCCGAGCAGTCGGTATCAATAGAAGAAGCGATTCGAGGTTATACCATCTGGTCAGCCTATGCTGGCTTCAGAGAGCAGGATACCGGAACCATAAGCGATGGTAAGTGGGCTGACTTAACGGTTCTTGATATCGATCCGTTTATTCTTGGAACTACCGAGCCCGAGGCGATTTTAGCCGGTAATGTTCTGCTGACGATTGTTAATGGAGAAATTGTCTATCGACGCTAGTTGATTCAATGTGTTGCAAGCCATGCCATGGCATCTTCTCGATTATTGAACAATTGAAACGAGAAGTTTAATTCAGCACCGCTAAGGGTGAACCACATGCGGGCTAGACCATAATTGAGTTTATTGTACATTACGGCAACCAGACTGCCTCCGGAGATGACATCATTCATCTGCTCTGTGGCGCTAACGATCCGTTTCAAATCACGCGTGCTAATTTTCGATGAATCGGCATCCCTATTAACGTAGAGCACTCTCTTAAAACCATACTTTTTGATTTCATTGATGACGATTTCAATCATCTTGAGAAACTGTTCAACATCTATGACTCCATACACCCGAACCTCAAGCAATTCATGCTCGGGATGCGTGAGTAACTCAAAATCCATACTTTGAGTCTGTGATTCTTTGTTAAATGGTACAAGCATTGTGGTTTTGAGGGTAAAAGTTATATTAGGCGAAGCTTATATAAAGTTGTAGACATCTGCAATGCAATTACTTACATAAAAACGACAAATTGGGAGTGTTTTGACTATTAGTTAAGCTTAAACGTCATTTTTCAGTGAACGATAATAATTCACCACATCCGCTGCAGCTGAACTGGGATCGGTCAGACTGGCTACATGAGGAGTAACGCTAATGTTTTGATTGTGCCAAAATGGGTGCTCAGGAGGAAGTGGTTCGGTCCTGAAGACATCTAAAAAGGCGTGTTCGAGGGGGCCAGATAGTGCTTGTAGTAAGTCTTGCTCAACCAGATGCTCGCCACGTGCTACATTAATCAGGCAACTTCTCGGGTTGAGTGAGCTTAACAGAGTATGATCCAAAATATCCCTCGTATCATCGTTCAGCGATAACAGACAAATCAGTGCGTCGCTATCACTGACAGCATCAATCAATTGCTCTGGACCAGCAAATGTCTGTATATTTTCCAGCGACTTTAATGACCGACTCCAGCCTTTGGCTTGATAGCCTGAGTCAAACAGTTGCTTTGCGACATACGCGCCAATGTGTCCCAGACCCATTACCGTAACATGGAGGTCGTTGCGCTGTCGGTAGGGTAGAGGTGTCCAGTCCGTTGATTGGCCGTATTCATGCATCTGCAATCGCCATGTTTCCAGACAGTGGAAGACATAGTCAAACATATCACTGGCGAGCTGATGCGTTGTCAATCGTTCAATCGGAATATCATCAGGTAAATCAGGATGCGCTTCCACAACATCAGTTCCGGCCCCCATCACATAGATTGCTTTGACGTTGGGTAAGCGGACAAACGTATCCTCAGGTGGATTCCAGCACAGTAATAACGTCGCCGACGGATCGACCTCGGGCCAGACACTAACTGATATCTCGGGAGCTATATCATTAATCGCTTTAACCCAAGCCGTGGTATTTTTATCTGGTGCAACAATAGCGATCATGAATTGCTATGCTTATGTCTCGATTGATTTAACTGAGTGCATTGTTTCATAATTCACAGATTATCACTAATAAACAGCCCTAAAGGTAGCTAGAAAAACCGATGCCATCAGCCGTTAAAACAATCACTATCACTGAATTTTTAAATGCCGGTGCACAATTGGATCATGACCGACGCTATCGCTATGCTCTCTGGCGGATCTGGGATAACAGTAAACCCAAAGTACTGTTTATTGGCTTGAATCCATCTACGGCAGATGAGGCTGCGACTGATAGGACACTCGAGAAATGTATCCATTTTGCTGCTGCGTGGGGCTATGGCGGTGTTTACATGGCCAATTTATTTGCCTACAGGGCTACCGAGCCTGAAGATATGAAAAGGGCCTCTGATCCCATCGGTGAAGACAATGATCGGTGGATTAATCACTGTGCTGATGAATGTGAGTTAATTATTGCTGCCTGGGGTAATCATGGCGTGTTCATGGACCGTGCCGCTGATATTAAGCGCCAGTTTAATCAACTGTATTGCTTAAAAATAAATAAATCAGGACAGCCAGCGCATCCGTTGTATCAACCGAATACCAGTCAATATAACATTTACCAATAATCCACCTGATTACGATTATGAAATGTTAATTTTCTACACTACAATTACTAGCAACAGACGAACACTCATAAGTCAGATTAGTCCATGACATACTCAACCAAGTCGCTGTAAGCCATGCCAAATTGCCTTGATAAAAAGACAAATGGTCAGGTGATCGAAGTCTTTGATACCCAAATATTTCCCCCGACACATCCAGACATCGCCGCCATAGCCTCGCAGCAGGAACAACCATCGATTCACGGAAATACGGTCTGGGAAGCCAGCTTTGTGTTAATGGATTTTCTACAACAGTTTCCGATCAGTAATGCCAGTCGTGTACTGGAAATAGGTTGTGGCTGGGGTGTGTTGACCTCCTACATGGCGAAACAGGTCAGCGGCATGGTCTCAGGGTTGGATGCTGACAGTGCCGTCAGACCATTCTTTGACTACCATGCCAATGCAAACGAGGTGTCAATTGAGTTTATTCACGGCACCATGCAGCGCATGACAAAACAGAAACTTCAGGAATTTGATGTGATCGTCGCAGGTGATATCTGCTTTTGGGATAGCCTGAATAAAGACTGGCAAAACTTAATTCGCAGGGCACTTAAAGCCGGCGTTCGAGAAATATACATCACCGATCCCGGCAGACCGCCATTCTGGGATTTAGTCGAATACGCCGAGAAGCATTTTGCTGCCGAAATTTGGTCACATGACACTAAACAACCCCATTACATTGAGCAATATGTGCTAGAAATAACAAGGTAAATACATGATTAAATCCAGTCTCATCAAGAAGATACTTCTGACCCCTGTCGTGCTATTTGCGGCATTTTACTTAGTAGGTGTCTATATTGTGCAGACCGATGAGCGCATCGTTGAGACACGGGACAACAGTCAACTGATGCGAGAGACAGTGGCACTCTTTGGTGCCAGTGGCACTACTGGTGACGGCATACTCAAAGCGACACTTGCGAGCTCTGAGATAGAGCACATTTATGTCATTACCCGGCGCATTACTGCACGAATGGAAGAGGGCGTTAAGCGCGGCAAGGTAACGGTTATCAAGCACATGGATTACCTGAACTATGACACCATTATCACTCAGCTCGCTGATATTGATACCGTTTACTGGGCCATCGGGATATCGTCAATTGGCGTCGATGAAAAAACCTACGGCATGATCCATACCGACTTTCCAATGGCTTTTCTGCAGGCCTGGCATAAGCAAGGCACTTCTGAGCAACGCAGCTTTCACTTTATCAGCTCGAGTGATATTTCCGAGGATTCAGACACTATGTGGGTTCGGGAAAAAATTCGGGCAGAAAAGGCATTATTTGGTTTTGCTGATAGTTCAGCATTGAAAGTGATCGCCTATCGTCCTGATTACATCGGTCCAACCGAAGAAGAGGCACATATTGGCCAAGACATGCTGTATTGGTTTTTCGCTCCCGTCGGCGCTGCGGTCCGCGCGCAACAGATTGGTCAGGCCATGATTGAGATCAGTGCCAGAATCGACAGCTACGCAAACGGTGACAAATTATCGACTAGAAACATCATCCGTCACAGCGATGCATACGTGAGATTTATTAGTCGTTAAGTTAGCAGCCCACCATCGACCGGAAGTGCCACACCGGTGATATATGAGGCAGCATCAGACGCCAAAAATAAAAATGCCGGTGCTATCTCTTCAGGTTGAGCCATCCGCTGCATCGGGATCATCGGTAAGATCATTTTGAGCATCTGTTCATTCTTGGTCAGCGCTGAGGCAAACTTGGTATCCGTCAAACCGGGCAGAATGGCATTGACCCGAATATTCGCTGGCGCGCACTCTTTGGCAAAAGAATCGGTCATGGAAATAATCGCAGCTTTGGTAATGGAATATATCCCTTGCATCGGACCGGGACGCACACCATTGATTGAGGCTGTGTTAATAATCGCCCCTCCACCAGATTGTTTCATCAACAAGCCGGCTTGTTGACTAATTAGAAAATAGCCTTTGATATTTACATCAATGGTTTTTTCCATGGCACTGACATCGGTATTCAGCACATGACCAAAGTAGGGGTTAGTCGCGGCATTATTGACCAGAATATCGAGTCGACCAAACTGCTCTTTAATCTGTGCCATCAACGAGGCTATGGCATCCGGATCGCCGATGTGACAGGCAATACCGGTTGCCTGACCACCTGCTGCAATGATGTCATCGACCACTGGCTGTATATTGTCTATCTTACGACTGGAAACTATGACATGGGCGCCGAACTGCGCATAAAGTCTGGCCACAGCAGCACCAATACCTCGACTGGCTCCCGTGATCAGGGCTGTTTTACCGGTTAAATCAAAGCAATTTGTTGAGGAAATTTTATTTAACTGTGCTTCATTTAATTCTGACATGTGTCTCTCCGTCACGTTCAGTGTAGTGGCTCAATCCTATCGCTGTTAATGTGTTCACGATAAGGTTTACTTGTCTTGGTTTGGCTTGGTTTAATCATCGTCGGCTGATAACGCTTCATATTTGAGATGATCAAACGTCATAGCAATTAATTCATCGGCGTATTGGTCAACACTGACTCGCCGCTTTTGATATTTACCCTTTTTCAAATACCAATCCTGAAGCATGCCCTTTATTAAGGATGCGTTTAAGCGGATCTGTTTTGGATTATCATTGTTCAGTTTGAAAAGTCCTTCTTTCACTCCGGATTTAATCAGGTTGGTGATCCTATTCTCCATGAGCATTTCAGATTCAATCGCCATATGAATTTGATTATTCAGACTGCGCGCTTCCATATAGGCAAAGTAAAACCAGGGCTGCAATAATTCACTCAGGTAAAGGTGGTAACGAAGGGTTTTCTGTAACTGTGCGGCAGCATTCTCTGAGGTATCAATAAATCGATTCATTTGCTCTTGGCAATAACGATTCAGGGTTGAATAAATGAGTTGGGCAAGCTCCTCTTTGGAAGAAATATAGGCATACATGCCCCCCATACTCATCTCACATTGTTCTGACAGTTGTCGTAAGGTCATGGAATGAAAGCCACCACGATTGGCCAGAGCAAATGTCGCATCGCATATCCTCTCAAGGCGTTTGATGGCGATACGTTCATTGCGAATTTGAAACTTGTGATGATGAAACACCGAGCGATAGAAGTCGTGCTTATCGAATGCTATCTCGCGACAGAACTGCTTAAAGTTCAACATATCTGTGGCGGTCTGTTTCAATCTGGCCGTCATTGTCCTAATCTGAATAACCCTTCAGGATGGATTTGGCGACACT
>CAXRAF010000131.1:0-4873 GCA_964228485.1 Alteromonadales bacterium
TGATAGGGCTTCGCAGACAGCTTCGGCAGAAATCGGGCCATTAGCAATGATCTCCTTAGCATAAGGATGGTCAAGGCCTGTGTCATGCAAGTAGGCAGGGTAGAATGGCTCGTCGATTACCTCGCAATCGGAGTGTTGAGCAAAGCTATACATCATGGCGGTCGAGAGATTTCTCGGGCCAGACCACATGGCAATACGGACCGGTTCGTTCACTGACAATGCATCTCTATTAATTGTTTATACAGCTCCCTGATCCGCTCAGTCATGGGACCTGTTGTACCATTGCCGATCACTCGACCATCAATTTCACTGACTGAGGTTTGCGCACCAAATGTTCCGGTCAAGAATGCTTCGTCTGCAGAATAGGTATCGACAAGTGAGTAGTTCTTTTCAAATACAGGAATATCATTGTCGCGACACAACTGTATGACTTTCTTGCGGGTGATGCCATTCATGCAATAATCACCGGTTGAGGTCCATACCTCGCCTTGTTTCACGATGAAAAAATTACAGGCGTTTGTTGTATTCACAAAACCATTGATATCCAACATCAGTGCCTCATCGGCGCCGGCTTTTTCTGCGGCAATTAACCCGAGGATGCAGTTTAGTTTGGAGTGCGAGTTTAGTTTTGGATCCTGTGTCATGGGTAGTCCGCGAATATGAGGGACTGTAGCGAGCTTAATACCTGAGTGAAAGACTGGCTTAGAGTGCTCCATCAAAATCACTACTGTTGGGCCTGACTGAGAAAGCGCAGGATGCTGAAATGGCCGAGTTTTCACCCCACGCGTTACCATCATGCGAACATGCACATTGTCATACATCTCATTCGCTTGTTGCGTCTGCTCCAATGCATCAACAAGCTGCGCTGGTGTCATACCAATATCCAAATCAATGGCTTTGGCACCCTCGAAGAGACGCGCAATATGCTCATCGAGAAAAGCCCATTTCCCCTGATATAGTCGCATACCCTCCCATACGCCATCACCCAACATAAAGCCACTGTCATAGACAGAGACGACCGCATCGTCTTTCGCGACAATGTCACCATTGAGGTAGATCTGAATATGATCGTTACGCGCATCCTCTTGGGCTTGGTGGGTTATCGTGTGTTCCTGATTCATTACAATTCCTCTGATCTGTCACGCTGACTCAGTAAAGCGGACCTTGATTGGACCTCATCATACCACCGAAATGAGCTAACTTGAGTATTCAATTCGCTCAATCAGAATCAGTCGGGTATGATTAGGTGATTAAACAACAATAAATTCGAATCAACGTGGATATCGTCAAACCTAAAGCACTCTTACCCGGCGCAACCATAGGCATTGTGTGTCCATCCTATTGGCTTGATGAGTCAGACCTTGCCACTGGTATTAACTACCTCGAGCAGCACGGCTATAAAATCAAGTTGGGTGATTCTGTGAAATCCTATGCCTCGATTATTGCCGGCTCGCCTGAACTACGAGCAGCGGATATTAACAATATGTTTGCTGATCCGGATGTCGATGCAATTTTGTGTGCCCGAGGAGGTTACGGCAGCAATCGAGTCGCGCCCTTGTTGGATTACGATCTGATTGCAAATCATGCCAAAGTTTTTATCGGCTTTAGCGATATCACTGGCCTGTTAAATGCCATTACAGAGCGGACCGGATTAGTGACTTTTCATGGTCCGATGTTAATCAATTTTGCCAGGCAGTCGAATGATTTCACCATGACTCATATGCAACAGCTACTGCAGGGTGACTTACCCATCAGTATTTCTGGGCCAAGCGGGTGTTTAGCGCAATCATTGCGATCAGGAATGGCATCGGGCAAGTTATGCGGTGGTAACCTGTGTTTAGTTGTTGAGCGACTGGGAACGCGTTTTGAAATTGATACCCGCGATAAAATTCTATTGCTTGAGGATTTAGATGAAAAAATCTATGCCATTGACCGCATGATGAATCACCTCAAGAACAGTGGCTCACTGGAACACATCAAAGGGCTTATTGTTGGTGAGATGTGCAAGATATCCGATACTGAGATTCCCTTTGGTCAATCGATTGAAGAGGTTATGATTAGCAATTGTCAGGAATACGATTTCCCGATTATAAGTAACTTCCCCGCGGGACATGGGGAATACATCGCAACCTTACCGATCGGCCAAACGGTCACTGTCAAGGCTGATGAACACTCGGCATCGGTTGAGATACACGAGGCGGTGGTCGCTTAAAAATGAGTATGCAAGTAAATAGGAAGCAACGATGTTGAATTATATTTGGTTCGGTATGATGTTTATCGCTGTGATTACAGGCATTGTGAATGGCACGATTGAGGCTGTTACGCAGGCTGCTATCGACATGGCTAAAGTTGCCGTTGAGTTATCTATTGGATTGATCGGGATTATGGCCTTATGGCTTGGTGTCATGAAAATTGCCGATAAGGCCGGTCTGATGTCGCTCATTGCCAAGGTTGTTAAACCGATTACAATGCGACTATTTCCCGATGTGCCTCCGGATCATCCCGCCATGGGCTCTATTGTCATGAATATGTCCGCTAATATGCTCGGTCTGGGTAATGCTGCAACGCCGCTTGGTCTGAAAGCAATGGAAGAGCTACAGCAACTGAACCCAAACAAGGACACTGCCTCTAATGCTATGGTGATGTTTCTGGCTATTAATACCTCGAGTGTGCAATTGATCCTACCAGCCACCGTGGTGGCTCTGATGGGTATGGCGGCGAGTGAAATATTTCTGACCACTATCTTGGCAACCACCTGCTCAACTATTACCGCAGTTATTATGGTGAAATGGCTCGAAAAGCGAAAGCGCTTCGCTTTGGAGAGTGACTCATGATTGAATCAATCATCGGCAGTTTGAACGCTGGCTCGAAGTACATCATTCCGCTCCTACTGGTGGGTATTCCGTTCTATGGTCTTGCAGTAAAGAAGGTTAAGGTTTATGAAGTCTTTGTTGAGGGTGCCAAAGATGGTTTCACCATCGCAGTAAGGATTATTCCATACCTGGTTGCGATACTTGTGGCAATTGGTATGTTTCGCGCCTCAGGTGCATTGGATGTGCTATTGGGCTGGTTGGCTCCGGTGCTGAGCTTTTTCGGTTTCCCTGCGGAAAACTTTCCGCTCGCAGTCATGCGACCGTTATCGGGATCAGGATCATTAGGATTGCTGACCGATCTGGTGAATGAGTACGGGGCAGATTCAATTCAGGCGAAAATTGGCGCAACCATGTATGGTTCATCTGAAACGACGTTTTATGTGCTGGCTGTCTATTTCGGCTCGGTGGGCATTGTCAAGAGTCGTCACGCGCTGGCAGCAGGCTTAACAGCGGATGCGGTAGGTGCTATGAGCGCGGTATTTTTCTGTTTATTATTGCTGGCATAGGCATCTGGGAGTTCATTGCATGACAGTCGATATGGCTGATTTAAAACAACAGTATGAGACGATTAAACAGTCTGGTTTAGATAAAATCTCACTAAAGTATAACGATATCTCGCCACTGATTGATCAATTGGCTGAGCCATTCTCAGTCGAACAGGTCGGAACCTCATATCAAGGTCGTCCACTACATAAAATCCTCATTGGTCAGGGGCCTACGCGAATATTCCTGTGGTCACAGATGCACGGTAATGAACCTACCGCGACGGCTGCCTTGTGTGATCTGATGAATTTTATTCAGTCCGATAGTGAGTGGTTTAAGACTTGGCAAGACAAACTGACCATTCAGATATTGCCGATGGTCAATCCGGATGGTGCAGAGTGTCATCAGCGACATAACGCCCAGAGTATAGATATTAATCGTGATGCCAGAGCATTGCAGTCACCAGAAGGGCAGGTATTAAACCGTTTAGCGGATGAATTTAAGCCAGATTATGGTTTTAATCTGCATGATCAAAATCGTTATTACACGGTTACAGGCTCATCTAACCCGACCACCATCTCGTTATTAGCTCCTGCATTTAACGAGGCCAAAGAGGTCAACGAGTCGAGACTCTGTGCCATGCGTCTGGGCGCACTATTTAATGAGCTCATACAGACTGAAATCCCTGACTGCGTAGGCCGTTACGATGACACATACAGCTATCGTTCATTTGGCGATAATTTTGCTGCCAAAGGAATTGCAACGTTACTGATCGAATCTGGATTCTCAGCCAATGATCCCACCAGACAGACTGCTCGTTGGTTGAATTTCATGATGCTTGTTCATGGCATTAACAGTATCGCATCGGGTGCGCTTGATTCAATGAGTACGGCTTCCTATGACATGATCCCCATGAACTATGCTGATGGATTGGTGGATTTAAAACTGATCAATGTGAACGTCGCCGATCGATTTAGCGCCGATATCTCGATAAATAGTGATTCCTTCTTCGACTCGCCAGAAATAGCTGATATAGGTGATATTAGTAATCAGTCTGGTATCTCAGAGATCGACATGACAGGTAAAACATTACTGCCCGCAAAAGGTTATGAAGTGGAGGGGAGTATTACCCTCACTGAAGATACTTATCTGGCATTATTACGGCAGGGTTTTAGCTATTTTATTGCACAATACAGTCAAATCATGAATCACACAGATTGGCCTGTGGTGAGTGTTTCTGAGCCATTAGTGCTTGATATACCACAGCGGGAAGGGCAGGTTCACATGATTTTTGCTGAAGATGGTGCGCCTAAGCAAGCCCTAATCGCAGGTCAGTGGATCGAGCTCTGAAGTTACTGTGGTTGCTCTGGTGACAGCATTTTGATGAACTCATCGTCGTCCATCGAAACCGCAAATTGATACAGATTACTTCTAACCTCGGGATGCGTCACATTAATTGCGCCATGCTCTGCACATAGCGTCCGGTAGTGTTTGTACATCAGGCCATATTTTCCGGT
>CAXRAF010000132.1:0-11749 GCA_964228485.1 Alteromonadales bacterium
GATATCTCCACACCCAAGGTGACGTTCGGAATAATGACTATTGGGGCAATCGCCAGTACGGCGCCGGTGATATTGCCACCCTGATAGGCGGCATTGCCAATCACAATGGCAGAAGTAACGAGAACAATAGCCAGCCAGCGACTCAGTGAATTATTCATTGAGGCACGGATATTTTCGCCAAGTCCCTGCTTGGTCACAATCCCTAACCGCCCCGTCATTTCTTGCAAAATCATGGTTGCCAGTACAGAGAACACCAATGCCCAGAGTAGGGCAAGGCCATAATCAGCACCTGCCCGAGAGGCAGTGATCACTGTCCCAGGCCCTATGAATGCTGCAGTTACGAGGATCGCCGGACCAGATGATGTTAAGCGCATATTACTTCCCGGATGTTTATTGTTGACAGATGAATAGGTGTTGTAGTAAAGTATAACACTAATTCGGGTAGAAAGATTTTTAACATTCAAGTGAGCGTTATTATGCAGAACGATTGGAATGACAATCAACCGATATATATCCAACTCAGAGAAAAGGTTATCGGACTCATCTTAGATGAAGTCCTTAAAGATGGTGATGCGTTACCGTCTGTTCGCAATGTCTCTGCAGAATATCGGGTGAATCCTATCACCGTATCAAAGGCCTACCAAACACTGGTCGATGATCAATTGATAACAAAAAAGAGAGGGTTAGGTATGTTTGTTCAAGACGGTGCGAGAGCACAGTTATTGGAGTCTGAAAAACAGAAATTCATTCATCAGGAGTGGCCTGAAATCAGACGTCGTATTGAACGTTTGGGTCTGGCTGTGGATGAGTTGTTAGCTAATAAGGCTGAGGATTCTGATCATGAATAATATTGTTCAGGCGAAGGGCTTAAGTAAGTCGTACCGCAAGTTTAAAGCACTTGATGATGTCAATTTCAACATCGAGAGTGGTCGAATAGTCGGACTCATTGGTCCCAATGGTGCCGGTAAGACCACAGTGCTTAAAGCCATGCTGGGTTTAACCAGTTATGAGGGTGAATTGAGTGTCTGTGGTTTGAATCCACGCACGCAGCGCCATCAGGTTATGCAGGACGTCTGTTTCATTGCTGATGTGGCGGTGTTGCCTGGCTGGATGAAGGTTGCTCAGGCCATTGAATTCACCGCAGGTGTTCATCCGAACTTTAACCGAGAAAGAGCCGAAGAGATGTTAGCCCAGACCAATATCCCAATGGATAAGAAGGTTAAGCAATTATCAAAAGGCATGATAACTCAGTTACATCTGGCGCTAGTTTTGGCCATTGATGCCAAGCTATTGGTCTTAGATGAGCCGACACTCGGTTTGGACATTCTCTATCGTAAGTCGTTCTATGATCGTCTGCTAAACGATTATTTTTCTGAAGATCGAACCATCATCATCACCACCCACCAGGTCGATGAGATTGAGTATCTTCTGACCGATTTAATTTTCATTCAGGAAGGTAAGATTGTGCTTGAAACGAATATGGACGAAATCGCTAATACCTTCCTTGAGGTGATGGTTTCGCCAGAGCAACTAGAGCAAGCCACAGCACTTAAACCTCTGAATCGCCGTGATATTTTTGGTCGCCATGTTCTACTGTATAAAAACGCTGAACGCGAGCAATTGGAAGCACTAGGTGAGGTGCATGTACCAAAGGTTGCCGACTTATTTGTCGCAACAATGACGGGAGGTGAACAGTGAAATCATTTTACACATTACTACAGAGGGAATATTGGGAAAACCGTGGTAGTTTTGCCATTACCCCAATCGGCATTGGCTGCTTCTTCGTAATCGCACTGATCTTCGTTTTGTTTGGTTCTGAGTCATTCATGAGTGATGCTAACCGTGAGATGGGTAATTTCAGTAATATCCGTATCAACGGACTGAATATTTCTGGGTTTGATTTCTTTTCAGATATGACCAAAGAATTTGCCTTGGTGCCACTGGAGCAGCGCATTGATGTTTGGACGATTGCGCTTTACAGTTTGAGTGCCATGTTCATGGTGGTTTTGGTATTTGTCAGTGTATTCTATTTATTGGGTGCCTTGTATGATGATCGTCGTGATCGCAGCATCCTATTCTGGAAGTCATTACCGGTATCTGACTTGATGACCGTAACTTCGAAAGTGGCTGTTGTTTTCTTCGTGCTGCCGATCATGTTTATTGCGGCTATCTTTGTCACCTTTCTGGCAATTATGTTGATTGCAACGGTTGTCGCCTGGTTCGGTGGCGGGCACGCATGGGCGTCAATTTGGGAGCCAGCGCCATTTCTCAGTGTACCGCTGAAGATACTCATGGCACATATCATTCATACCATGTGGGCCGCTCCGGTTATCGGTTGGTTACTTTTCGTCTCCTCATGGACCAAGCGTAAGCCGATATTAGTTGCGACAATACCGCTGGGAGCCATCGCCTTTCTGGAAGGCTATTACAATCGTTCATCACACTTCGCGACCAGTGTGTGGGAGCGATTACTTGGATGGTTGACACCGATAGAGATTAGTTCTGGGCAACATCTAGGCAGTGGCAATAATGTGCAAGATTACTGGAATATATATGGTCAAGCGCCGAGCTTATTGAGTACTAACGAGATGTGGGTTGGTCTGCTGATCGGTGCTGCTCTGTTTGCTGGTGCGGTCATGATAAGACGCTATCGAGACGAATCACTCTAGGTTGATTTCTAAGGCACCGGTTGTTAAATCCTACCCCTCTCTATGGATTTAACAGCCGGTGTTTTTGATAGTTATTTGTTATTGCCTTCCTCGAGTTTGAAACTCATGGTGTAACACATATTGTCACGAGCGATATTCTGGCCATCCTCAACCTCTGGCCTAAACTTCCAATTTCGCAGTGCCTTTCTGGCCTCTCGCACAAATACTCGACCAGGCTCAGAGTGAACTAATTTAATATTTGAGACTCGGCCGTCCACATTCACCGTGAAACAAAATCTGACCTTGCCATCAGTATTAGCATTCAGTGGCCATCTTGGTTCAGTAATCATCCAGGGAATTGCTTCATGCGAGCCTTTCATTCGCTCATTGTCGCCAGGATTACCCGGGGAAGGGAATGACTGAGCAAAATCAGTGGGCGAGCTCGGCAGTGTTGGCTGAACTGGAATTACCACGACTTGTGGCGTTTCGTCTGGGAAACTGTGCTCATTGATCTTTGGTATGACCGGCTCAGGTGGTTGGGTCGGTTCGGGTCGTGGTTCCTTAGTTGATAAATCATAATCATATTTGGGCGCTGTGAAATCGATAGGCTGCCATTCCGGTGTTGTATCAGCATTTGCCTCACTCGGAGCCAGATGAGCCATGACAATAAAAATTAAAAAGATCATGGGTGCACTAATTAAAAAACTGACGAATATTCTCATGACTGTATCCTCCACAGATAGTTTTGAGACGAAGTATTACTGTAACTATCGGTAGGGTTGTAGAAAGGGTCAAGGATAGATGCAAATGAGAATCAGTCTTATTTACATTAAAGCCACTGATATCGGGCTCTAGCGAAGGTTTAACGTATATTCACTTATGTTGCAGTGCGATATATTTATGGTGAAACAGCTGCAGTTTGCGTGTCGATTAGCTGCTCAATGCGAAATACGTGGTCGTCGTGTAACCCCTTAGCACGAAGTGTTTGCGCTAAATTTAGAACATAGTCCGAATTACTTCCACTCGGTCCCTCACAACGATTAATATGCTCAGCTATCTGCATTTCTGTAGCTGGTCCTAAATAGGCGTCATTATGCTCATCGGCGATGTATATCAGGCCTGTTTTCTCAAAGCCACCCTCAAATTGGATAGCAACTTCAGACCTGAGATAGCCATTTTTCTCGCGATAATCGAGATACTCAAATACATCTTTACTCACTCGATAAGCGATGCCCTGACATATGGCACCGGGCTCGTGAATCAGTGTTAATACCCGTCCGGGATTATCCTCTGTCCCGCGATGGTCATGACTACCTTGCCAAAAACGCCGCTGCCAGTTTTTGATTGATGCAATCTCGCTGGCAAGAATAGGGAAGTCGACTTTATAGATTAAAGATCCGTATGCAAATAGCCAAATCTCATCAAACTTACTCAGATCAACGCGTGTTTTATTGATGTCTTGAGTGTCGAAAGACATTAATCCCTCGATGGGTTTTCCAGTGCCTTAATGCGCTCTGCTAATGGTGGGTGACTGGCAAATAGGTCCGCCATTTTAGTGCCTGCAATACCAAATGCCGCCATTTCGTCAGGCAATGACTCATTTTGTGATTGTTGTAGTCGTTTGAGGGCACTAATCATTTTGTGTCGACCGGCTAATTTAGCGCCACCATAATCGGCACGGTATTCCCGGTAACGAGAGAACCAGGCGACGATTATGGAAGCCAGAATACCGAGTATGAATTGCGCAATTAGAGAAACTATCCAGAAGGCTGGCCCATGCCCGCGCTCGACTTTGAATACCACGCGATCAACCACGTGGCCGATCACTCGCGATAAGAAAATAACAAAGGTATTCACCACGCCCTGTATCAGCGTTAATGTCACCATATCGCCATTAGCCACATGCGCAACCTCATGACCTAGCACGGCTTCAATTTCATCTTGTGTCATGTGCTGCAGCAGGCCGGCACTGACAGCGACTAATGCATTATTGCGATTCCAGCCGGTGGCGAAGGCATTGGGCGCTTGCGACGGGAAAATTCCCACTTCTGGCATCCCGATCCCGGCCTTTTCAGCTTGCCGTGCTACGGTGTTCACTAGCCATTGTTCGTTACTGTTGCGTGGTTCGTTAATCACCTGCACAGCCATACTTTTCTTGGCCATGAATTTAGACATAAACAACGAGATAAAAGAGCCGGCAAAACCTATTACAGCTGAGTAGACCAGCAGTGCATTCATATCCAAATCAACGCCATTGGCTTGAAGTAAGCCATTCAAACCGAGCACATTGAAGACAAGACTCAACAGCATGATGACGGCGATATTGGTGGCTAAGAACAACAGGATGCGCATTAATGATTCCTCAAATGATGGTGATGAGACTTATATGTGGACTTTTCATGCAATTCAAAGTCTGATTCATAATACGTCAGCATTTGCGATACGGTGCATGATAATGCTGACACAGTCTGGTACTATGATGCCAAAGAAGTTGTCAGGCAGTCCAATGAACACAGATCACATCCAATCGCTCTTATCTGAATTAAGCGAACAAGAACAACAACAATTCGGGGAAATTCTCGAGCAGCTTAAAAGCGTCAACGGCGACATGAGCCAGTTATCAGCTGAGCATCAGCAGATGCTAACACAGTTAGCAGCTGAACATATGGAAGTCGAAGAGGAGACCTCGGCAGCTGAGTCAGATTTAACCGCGGTTACCACTACTGCTGAAGCGAGTGATGAAGATGACACGGTCACTACAAGTACAGTGGCTGAGGTGCCTGACCGCTCTCCCACCGACACGCCATTTGGCCAATACGTTGTTGAGCGGATCAAGACCTTATGTGAGGGCGGGTCAAGTATGTCAGATGCGGTCAGATATGCATTTCATAATAAGTATCTACCACCCTCATTACGAGAAGAAGTCATATGCAAGGACATTCTGCAGCGCTATCAATCGGATATACTTACACTGGCAGACTCATTTAAATCCCTTGAATCAGCTCACTTAGCTGATGCTAAATTATTGGTCGGATTTGCCTGGTTTGCAGTGGTCTATGACTGTTATCAGTATGTCGAGGCCTATGGTGATTTGAACTAGTTCTGGAAATAGTAAATCCATGGTAAAACAGTGTAATCATTAGAAAAATTTGTCATAATTGGGCCATATTTACAGGAGTACACCCTTGATTAAACTGGTAAATGCATTTCTGTTGCTTTTGTTAGTACTAATCCATTATGGTCTTTGGGCTGGACAATCGAGCCTTGGGGTTTATTTCGAACTCAAGGAGTCGGTCTCGCAACAGACCCAAGAAAACGAGCGCAACAAGGCTCGTAATGACGTTCTGTACGCTGAAATCAATGACCTTAAAAATGGACGAGAAGCGATTGAGGAGCGTGCCAGAAATGATCTCGGTATGATCCGTGAAGGCGAAGTTTTCTATCGCGTTATTGAATAATCTTCCATGACCACCTCACAATTCCAAGCGATTGCTGTTATTCCTGCTGCAGGTGTGGGTGCCCGTATGGGTGCCGATGTGCCCAAGCAATATCTCTCATGTCTGGGCAAGCCGCTTATGTGGTATGTCTTGAATCAAATGCAACAGTGTGACTGGATTTCGGAAATTTTTGTTGCTATATCACCTGAGGACGGCTATTGGGAAACTCACATTGGTGATCAATTTAGTAAAGTGAGTTGCGTAGCCGGTGGTGCTAGTCGGGCAGAGTCAGTGCTGAATGCCCTGACTGAGGCGCGCCAACGGCATGACTCAAACATTTGGACACTAGTCCATGATGCGGCACGTCCCTGCTTGTTCTCGCATGACCTGCAAGGCATCAAGCAAGCGCTGTTATCTGAAGCACTCGATGGTGTTATTCTGGCGGATAAAATCCATGACACAGTAAAACTGCAAACATCAGATGGTCAGATTGCCAGTACCGTGGATAGGAGCAAGTTATGGCGCGCACAAACGCCACAGGTTTTTCAACTCGGCGCCTTGCAATCGGCACTACAATCGGCAGATTTGGCAGCAGTGACAGATGAGGCATCAGCCATGGAGTCTGAGTCAGCGAATATCAAATTATTGCAGGGCGATGTACGAAACATTAAAGTAACGCAACCGCAAGATTTAGCGCTTGTAAGTCTTTATCTAACACAACAGTCACAGTCAAAGGACACATGAATGCGAATTGGTCACGGGTTTGATGCACATAAGTTTTCTGATGAGGGCCAATTAATTCTGGGTGGTGTGACAATTCCTGAAGCACCTGCCATGTTGGCGCACTCTGATGGTGATGTACTGATCCATGCCCTGTGTGATGCCATCCTTGGCGCACTGGCCATGAAAGATATTGGCCATCACTTTCCAGATACAGACCCTCGCTGGAAGGGAGCTAATAGCCGCGATTTACTACGTCATGTTGTTAGTTTGATGAAGATGAACCACTGGTCGCTTGGTAATGCAGATATCACGGTTATTGCGCAAAAACCACGCCTGGCAAACTATTTACCCGACATGAAAGCATTGCTGGTCGAGGATTGTGAGACCACGGATACTCAGCTAAACATCAAAGCCACGACGACCGAGAAAATGGGCTACATTGGTCGGGCAGAAGGTATCTCTGTTCATGCCGTTGTGTTACTTGTCCCTAATTCATGATTGATTGGCCTTGCGCTTTTGGTGGTCCGAAAGCAACTGCAAATTACCGCGCAGAACCAGAACACTTTCAAGTCGATGAGATTACTGAACTGACACCAACTGGTGACGGTGACTACCTGTTGCTTAAGGTGCAAAAGAAGAACATCGATACCGCTGCTGTGGCGTCTGAACTAGCGAAGTACTATTCGGTCAAACCAAGGGCTGTGTCATATGCTGGTCGAAAGGATAAACAGGCAGTGACTACACAATGGTTTAGTGTTCAAACCAATGCCGATTGGACAAACAATGCATCGCCTGATCATGCTAAGTTTTCGATTATTGCCTCTGCACGCCATCAGCATAAGCTAGCCATAGGTGGCCTGACAGGTAATCGCTTCACGATCCGGTGTACAGACTTCCAAGGTTCACGAAGTGACACCGAAACAATACTCACTCAAATCACACGATACGGCATACCGAATTATTTTGGGCCACAGCGATTTGGCTCCAAGAATCAGAATCTGATCCGCGGCAAACGGATGTTAGCGGGTGAACTGAGAGTACGCGAGAAGAACCAGCGCAGTATGTATCTATCCGCTTGCCGCTCATTTTTATTCAATGAAATCTTAGCTGAACACATCAAACGAAATAGCTGGCAATCAGGACAAGGACTACTGCCCGGTGATGGACCGATACCAATTGACGGTACTGGGAAGGATATAATCGCGTCCGTGCTTTTGAGACATGAGTCGCTGGCTCGTGGTATCGCCAACAGTCGTGTGGCTTGGCATGAACGGCCACTGGTCGTCCACGCCGATGAATTGAGTTACTGCTGGGACAATGGTGCGCTGGTATTAAGTTTCTCATTACCTAAAGGGGCATTTGCCACCTCACTTTTGCGCGAGCTACTGGCCTGAGCAACCACTTTCTTAGCCTGTTGCTGATATTTTCGCGTTAACCAGAATGTAAAGGCCGTGCCAATTACTGCCGGAGCAATCCAGGGGATAAGCTGCAGTTGTCCGACAAAAATATGTCCTAATATGCGACGCCCACCAAATGCAAAGAAGGCTGTGTAAGCGCCAATACCAGAGCCAATTAAGCCACTGAAATGCTCTATCAGCCAGCGATTATGAGTTACCTCTCGTTGGAAGATATATTTCAGCATGCCAAAACTGGCGGAAATAGAGATGCCACCAAACACCATAAATAGTACTTGTGACTTCAGGTAGCCGATCACAGCCATACCGATACCACAGACCCCAAGAAGTATGATCGGGAGTAGGTACATGGTGCTCTTCATAGCATCTCGATTTAATTTATATTTAACCACCGAAAGCGCATGATGTGTGCTGTTCAGTACCAACAAGGACAGCATGAACAAAAAGCTATTCATGAGGCGAATCTGCTCAGTTATTTCAGCAATACGAACGGGAGATAAATTAGGGTCGATGTCATAGGTTTGTAGCGGCATGGCCAGTGCAATCAGGGTCATAAACAAGCCGGTTATAGCCACCGTATACATCGACCAGGCAAAGATTTTACCAACCGACTTATGCTTTGCACCTCCCTTGACAGCAAAAACCGGTACCCAAAAAGTAAACAAGGCAACTGTGCCAATCGCGACATGCGAATAAAATAAACATTGGTGTATAAAATGAATCATACCTGTCTCCTTAAATCAGTTGAGACAAGTGTATCGTCATGAGAATTTCATCGTGAGTGTCGAAAGTCATTTTTTAAAACCATGACTTTTGGCTATATTCTGTGGTCACAGGATTTGTCATAATATCGGCATGATGAAGCATTATTTCGCGCGCTATAAATTTAATTTGGCTGACTTTGCAGCAGTCAGCACCTGGGCAGCTATCTACATCATCACCTTGATTATGATGTTTGAAAGGGCGATGTCTATTACCGATATTAGTCTGGTTTCAGTACTATTCTTGGTCTACCTAAGCTGCTTTTTGCTCCTCGCTCACCTGAGAGCAACTGATTTGTCGGAGCTAACGAGACGGGTTTTGTTAGTCGTCATGCTAGCAATGACCTACCTACTTGTTCTGTTTATACCGGCCGGATACTTATCGATATTAACCATTATTTGGGTCGCTGTGTTGGTGAGTTTTGTATCGATCAGAACCTGCCTAATCATTTCGACGCTGGTCGTGATCAGTTGGTTTATGCTGTTTTCATGGAAGTGGCAGATGGATGGTGTGTTGTTTAGCGCCATTCTTTTCGGTAGTTTTCATCTATTCGCGATTTTGATGGCACATCAAACAGAAGAAGCACAAAAGGCCAAAGAGCAAATAGAACGCGTCAATCAGGAACTTCGTGCCACTCAGGAACTGGTCAAGCAGGTGAGTAAGCAACAGGAGCGAACTCGTATTGCACGCGACCTGCATGATTTGGTTGGCCATCATTTAACGGCACTGATCATCAATTTAGAGGTTGCCAAACATCAAACCGAAGGTCCGGCCAAACAACAAATTGAGCAGTCTCATGCGTTGGCCAAATTACTATTAAGTGATGTTCGCGAGGCCATTAATCAGATTAGAGTCAATGATTCAATTGATATCAACGCGCTGGTGGATTTATGGCGTAGCTATATACCCACAATGACCATCACAACCTCTATTGATGAGAGCATTTCATGGCAGGATCTGTCGGTCACACAGACGTTATCATTTTGTATTCTTGAGGCCTTAACCAATAGTATGCGACATGCGAATGCATCGAAATTGCATATCCAGATAGCACCCGACGAGGAACGGATCATCACGACAGTTTCAGATAATGGTCAGGTCAAGGGCCCGCTGGTATTTGGCAATGGATTAAACGGGATGTTGGCGCGACTGACCACGATTAGTGGTTCTCTCAAAACAGCCATCAAAGATGGTCACCTGGAGTTAGTCATTGATGTACCCCGTGAGGTGCCGCATGACCATTAATGTCTGTTTAGTGGATGATCAAAAGCTGATCCGTGATGGTATTACGAATCTTTTGAATCTATCAGATGATATAAAGGTGATCGCTCAGGCCGGTGATGGACAGGAATTTTTGCAGCTAGTCGAAGACACGCCGATCGATGTGATTCTGATGGATTTATCTATGCCGGTCATGGGAGGGATTGAAACCATCAAAGCCCTCAATGCTAAAGCGATCAAAATACCCATTATCATACTGACTACCTTTGATGACCATGAATTAATTCTGGAAGCAATTCAGTCAGGTGCTGCGGGCTATTTACTAAAAGATGTATCACTGGAAACGCTGATTGAGGGTATTAAGACAGTTCATTCTGGTAATCGTCTGATGCAACCAGCCATTACTGAACGTCTGATGGCCGGTTTGAAGGGGTATCATTCTGGCTTGAATATGCCTGATCCTCTGGAACAGCTGACAAACCGCGAGCATGAAATTCTGGGACTGATGGCCACGGGTTGTTCCAACAAAGAAATGTCACAGATCCTGCATAAATCTGAGGGCACCATAAAAAATCATGTGTCTAATATTCTCGCCAAACTAGGGGTGCGTGATCGTACACGCGCTGTTTTAGTTGCCATCGAGAAAGGATTATTGGATTAGTCTAATAGACAGCCCTAGATAAATAATCATACCGTACTACATTTCGAAACATTCTCTCGGTTTACAAACTAGTGGACATTCGTTAGGGTGTTAGCGGGTTTGACCCTTTAACCAATCTACATACCAAGGAGACCACACTATGAGTCGTAAACTTAAACTAATCCTAGTCGCATGTATTTCAATGTTTTTCGCGACCTCTGCTATCACTGCTGACCACCATGGTTCAACAGATAAAGACAAAGCTAAGAAAGAGATGAAGGACGCCAAAGATAAGAAAGCCAAGACGATGGAAAATAAGGCCAAAGCTGCGGAAAACAAAGCTAAGGCTGCGGAAAACAAAGCTAGGGGCGCTGAGCAGAAAGCCGCTATGATGGAGAAAAAAGACGCCAAGAAAATGATGGCGAAAGAGAAAAAAGAAATGAAGACGGAAATGAAGAAAAAGAAGAAGAAAATGGAGGACGAGTCATAGTCTTCTCATCATTTAATCTTTAAATAGGGTTTTGTTGGTTAAGGATGTATGTAGTCTTAACCAACGCCCGAAAACATACTTACTTTATGACTAGTTACTTCATGAAAAATTGATATACCACTGCCAGCACAATCGTTTGCGCAAAGGTAATCACCCAGAAATATAATCCCCCCAGTAATATTTTTAGTCCGAGCGTGTTCGCCTTACTATTGCGTCTGGTGATGATGGTAGCAACAATGGCAGATATTAGAGCCACAATAACCAAGGTCCACTCCCAAGGTACTTTTGTGGCGGCCTCGACCTTTAGAGTCGATAGCAGAATCATTAGCATTAAGATTAGTTTTATTGGCATTGAAAATCTTTCGGTTGAGTATGTTTTACCGGCCTAGTTTACTGCACCGGCATGATTTTAG
>CAXRAF010000133.1:0-7719 GCA_964228485.1 Alteromonadales bacterium
CCTGCTCAGGTAGCGCGGTCGAATCAACGATCATACAGTTCTGACCACCGGTCTCAGCAATCAATGGCACCTGATCACCACCACGCTCGGCAAGTGTCTGAGCAATACGATTACCGGTTTCGGTTGAACCGGTGAACATGACTGCAGCAATGCGCTCATCTGGGAGTAGTATCTTCCCGACCTGACTACCACGCGCTAGAACTAATTGAACCACATTCTTTGGTAAGCCCGCTTCAAACATGAGTTGATGTGTACGAATGGCAATCATGCTGGTTTGCTCTGCCGGTTTAGCAATCACTGTATTACCGGCGACGATGGCGGCAGCAATCTGACCAAGATAAATAGCGAGTGGGAAGTTCCAGGGACTGATACAGACTATTACGCCACGGGAGTCCAATCGCTGATCTTGTGCTAATTCTTCCGCTCGTGCAGCATAGTAGCGGCAAAAGTCGACAGCTTCGCGCACCTCATCTATACCATCTTGCATGACCTTACCCGCCTCTTTGGTACACAAGGCCATCATTTCTGCACTATGTTTCTCCAGTAAATCGGCTAGCTTACGGACAATATCACCGCGTGCTTTAGCATTGGTTTGCGACCAGGAATCGAATGCCGTTTGTGCCGTGGCGACCATCTCTGACATTTGCTCTGGGGTATGATGCACGATATGACCCAATATCTCCGACTGATTGGCCGGATTAGTCATGGGGATAGCATCATCGCCTGCTGAGGGTAAATTCTGTTTATAGTCCTCAAACCAATCCGCCATTTGCTGTAACAGTGGGACTGTGACTTGTGGGTCAGCGAGTTCCATACCAGCGGAATTGGTACGCTCAGCACCATATAATTCTGATGGCATAGGAATTTGCGGATGATGATGTTGACCGTGCTGTTGTGCTGTATCAATCGGATCGGCCAATAAGCTCTCGAGGCTGATAGACTCATCAACAATGGCATTAACAAACGATGTATTGGCCCCGTTTTCCAACAGGCGTCGCACTAAATAGGCCAGTAGGTCCTGATGCTCACCGACAGGCGCGTAAATACGGCAACGTACCTTGTCTTCCTGTACGACCTGATTAAATAGGGTATCTCCCATACCGTGGAGACGCTGAAACTCATAGTTGTCTCGTTGCTCGCCACCCATCTGCAGCACAAGTGCTGCAGTGTAGGCATTGTGTGTAGCAAACTGGGGATAGATAAAATCGCGATACGACATCAACTTTTCAGCGCAAGCAAGGTAACTGACATCTGTATTCACTTTACGGGTATAGACCGGATAGCCCTCGAGACCCATTTTCTGACTATGCTTAATTTCTGTATCCCAGTAAGCGCCCTTGACCAGACGCACCATCATTGAGCGATTATTGGTCTTAGCAAGGTTGTGCAGCCAATCAAGAACATATGGCGCACGTTTCTGATAGGCCTGTACCGCAAGACCAAAACCAGTCCAGTCGCCGAGTTGTGGATCGCTGAAAACCGCTTCAATGACATCGAGTGAGAGATCAAGTCGATTAGCTTCCTCGGCATCGATGGTAAAGCCAATGTCATAGGATTTGGCGGCTAATGCCAGCTCGAGTACTTTGGGTACCAACTCGTCCATAACCCGCGACTTTTTCAAGTATTCGTAACGCGGATGAATCGCTGAGAGTTTGACTGAGATGCCCGCACTCTTGATTGGGCCGCGATTATTCGCCTTACTGCCAATATCATGAATGGCTGTCATATAACTCTGAAAATACCGCTCAGCATCGATTGCTGTTCGAGCGCCCTCGCCTAACATGTCATATGAGTAGCTGTAACCAATGGCCTCAAACTCAGCGGCGCGATTCAGTGCTTCATGGATATTGGTGCCCATGACAAACTGCTTGCCCATAATCTTCATGGCATATTGCACCGACGCCCGGATCACAGGCTCACCTAAACGACCAATCGTCTTTTTCAGCACGCCAAATTGCTGTTGCTTATCCTGATCGGTGTAGTTGACCATCTTACCGGTAATCAAAAGCCCCCAAGATGAGGCATTCACAAAGATGGAATCACTGTTACCAAGATGCGTAGCCCAGTCACCACGCGATAACTTATCGCGAATGAGATCGTCTTGAGTCTCATCGTCCGGAACTCGCAACAGCGCCTCGGCAAGACACATCAACACAATCCCTTCCTCACTTGAGAGGGAAAATTCGTTTAGTAGTGCATCGATACCGCCCTGACCAATTTGATCCTTGCGAATGGTCTGCACCAGCTCTCTGGCACGATCCCATGCCTGTGTCTTCTGGCGGCTGGTGATATTTAATTCTGAGAGTAGTTGAGGGATAATTTCATCATCATGGGTATGATAATGCGCACGTATTTTGTGTCGCAATGGACAGTCAGTAGAGAGGTTGGCGGTACTGTACATCTCGTGTCACTTAATTGTTATATTTCCGGTGAATTGCTGTGATATTTTACCCTAGATTTTAATATTGAGCATACGAAAATCACTGATGGTTTAAACGTTATGAGATATATCTACCTAGTCAGACATGCAAAGTCCTCTTGGAAAGATAAGCTGTTATCTGATCGCCAGAGACCACTGAATAAACGCGGTAAAGAAAATGCGCCCATGATGGCTGAACGACTGAAAGAGCGAGACGGAATGCCAGAACTAATCGTAAGCAGTCCAGCCAAGCGTGCACAAATGACTGCGAATAAACTAGCAGCGGTAATTGGCTATGACTCTGAGCAAATTACCACTGACGAGCGACTATACTTTCAAGATATGGAAGGTATCTTAGAGGTCATTCAGGATACACCTGAAACCGCCAATTCGGTGATGGTCGTAGGCCATAACCCTGATATGACTGACCTTTTAAATCTTCTGGCAGGTCATGTAACAGGCAATATGCCAACCTGTGCCATCGCCACTCTCTCAGTCAAAGGTAAATGGCAGGATGTTCGTTTCGGCCTGGCAGAGTTAGTGGATTATGATTTTCCTAAGAAGGACTTAGTCTGACGCTAATTTCTTCAGCTCGTCACCACTCACACGGACAGGGACCCAGCCATGCTTGAGCTCGGCGCCGTGAGATTCATAAAATCGGATAGCACCCTCATTCCAATCAAGCACACACCACTCTAGGTGACTGCATTCCCGTTCCATTGAAATTTTGGCTAGCTCCTTGAGTAAAGCCTCACCAATACCACGTCCACGAAATTCTTCGATAACACAGAGGTCCTCTAGATAAATCCCCGGACTACCAAAGAAGGTCGAGTAGTTATGAAAGAACAGCGCAAAACCCACTACCTGCGCTTCTTCCTCAGCCAGAATGACCTCGGCATAGCGCCGCTCGCCGAATAAGGTTTTTTCCAGCCCGTCTTCTGTGGCCTTAACCAGATGCAACATCTTTTCGAACTCGGCAAGATGCTTAATCAGATACAGGATGGTTGGAACATCCTCAACTGTGGCAAAGCGTATGTTCATGACTGTTGCTTAAGCTTGGCATTCATCTCATCAAATAATGCTTCTGCTTCCTGATTGCCTCGGTCCATTTTCGAGACCACATAAATGGCTAGACTCGAGATAACAAATCCGGGTAATAACTCGTAGAGATCAAACCAGCCACCGGAGAGTTGTTTCCAAACCACGACAGTGACAGCACCAGCGACCATACCAGCTAATGCACCATTGCGACTTGTTTCTCGCCATAGTACTGAGAACAGCACCACTGGACCAAAGGCAGCTCCTAAGCCAGCCCAGGCATAGCTCACTAAACTAAGCACTTTGCTATCGGGATCCTGACCTATGAGTAGCGCGACAACAGCGATAACAACAACCGAGATTCGACCGATTAATACCAACTCCTTATCGGTGGCATCACGACGGAAGAAACGTTTATAAAAATCTTCAGTGATGGCACTTGAGCAAATGATTAGCTGAGAATCAATGGTCGACATAATCGCCGCGAGAATGGCTGCTAACAAGAATCCTGCGAACCAGGGGTTGAACACAACCTGTGTCAGTAAGATAAACACAGCTTCAGAGTTTGAGGCTAAATCGACTGCTTCAGGACGCCCTGAAAAATACGCGATACCAAATAAACCTGTCAACATCGAACCAAATAAACTGATCACCATCCAGGACATAGCTAAACGACGCGCCGGCTTGATAACAGCTACCGATTCGGCTGCCATGAAACGCACAAGGACATGAGGTTGACCAAAATAACCAAGCCCCCACGCCTGCAGGGAGATGAATCCCATGAGCGTTATCCCCTCACTCCATGACACTAGCACCGGATTTACTGACTCTATGGTCGCCATGGTTTCCGATAAGCCACCCAGTTCATACAACACAACCGCGGGAGCAACCACCATCGCGAGCATCATTAAAATTGCTTGAAAGAAGTCGGTCCAACAGACCGCCAAGAAACCACCAAAGAAGGTGTAAGACACTATGACCGCAGCACCTATCCAAAGCGCAATGTCATAGTCAACGCCAAACGAAGATTGGAACAACTTAGCGCCACCCACCATGCCGGAGGAAGTATAGAAGGTAAAAAATACTAGGATCACAATGGCTGAGATGATGCGCAGGGCGTTGGATTTATCAAAGAAACGGTTCTCAAAGTAATCCGGCAAAGTAATGGCATCACCGGCCAGTTCTGTAAAAAGACGCAACCGTGGGGCATTAAAACGCCAGTTCAGGTAGGCACCTACGATTAACCCCAGTGCAATCCAACCCTCACTGAAACCACCCAAATAAATGGCACCCGGTAGTCCCAACAACAACCACGCGCTCATATCAGAGGCACCGGCTGATAATGCGGTTACTGCGGCGCCTAACCGTCGACCACCGAGTATATAGTCGGATAAATTATTTGTGAGTCGATAGGCAATGCCGCCAATGGCGAGCATGGCTACAAGATATGCAATAAAGGTGATCAGTGTTGGTAGACTGATTGACATAAATGCCTCCGTGGTGAAGAGTTGTCAGCCACCATACCAACGATTTCAGGAACGGGCAAAATTATCTGTAGTAATCTGCCAGAAACTCCTCGAAGGTATTGGTGCTTTTTTGTTCTAATTCTAGCTGTCGTTCGAAGGACTGCTTTGCCTCTTCGACAAAGCGCTGCTTCAGCTCATCAGGTAGCTGTTTTGATCTAAAGTAACCTGCGTGCTCGGTGGCTTTATCGGAAGCAAAATCAAAGAATCCATCACCACGTTTTGTTACCTGACTGACAATCTGACCCGACAATGTCAGTTCTGGTGAATCAATCATGTGGACAAATTTTGCTAGTGCATCCGCATGACGGCTCGATTGCTGAGCCTCATCCAGTAATTGTGCGATCGGTTTCAGTTCTTGGAATATTTCCTTAGCCCAACGCGACAGTGAAATCTCACGATTATCCCGGGTTAATCTTAAATCCGGATGCCGGCCAAACTCCACCACACGACGACGGTTCTCGGCAATTTCTGAATCCTCACGGGCACTAATAAAAGGGCTCGGAGAAAGAAGATTGTGCAACAACATGCAATCAATGAATGCCCCCTGCTCTCGACTGATACCGATCGGATCAAACAGATTCAAATCCAGCGCCCGTACCTCGATATACTCAATGCCGCCACGACGCAACGCCATACTGGGTCGCTCACCGGGCTGCGCCACACGCTTTGGTCTAATGGTTGAGTAGTACTCGTTTTCAATTTGAAGCAAATTGGCATTGAGTTGCTTGTACTCGCCATCAACAACCACACCGATTTTTTCATACAACGGCTCAGGTGTACTAATCGCATGCTCCAAACCATTGATGTAATCCGTGACATTGTTGTAGCTAATGTTTAGGTGTGCCTGAGCATTATTGGAATAGCCTAAATCACTCATCCTCAATGATGTTGCATAGCGACCATAAACTGTGCCTGGTACCAGCTCATCGAGGTGTGACTTTTTACCTTGTAAATAGGATTCACATATTGCCGGAGAAGCGCCAAACAGATAAGGAATAATCCAGCTATTACGCAAATAGTTGCGTATTAAGCCCATGTATTGGGTCGAGATAAAGTCTTGCTTATCCCCTATTTCGCCATGGTAGTCATACATCATGTCCCAAAATGCTTGCGGCAAGGAAAAGTTGTAATGCACACCAGCAATTGTCTGCATGAATCGACCATACCGATGACCTAACCCAAGCCGATAAATTTCTTTCATCCGACCATTATGTGAACTGCCATAACGAGCGATAGGAATAAAGGCTTCGTCTCTCATCGCACAAGGCATACTGGCCGGCCATAGACGCTCATCGTCCAGATGCTCATACACAAACGAATGAATTTTACACATCATGTCGAATGGCTCGTCAGGGTCATCACTGGCAGGCGTGATGAATTCCATCAGCGCTTCCGAGTAATCTGTGGTGATGTAATCGTGGGTTAATGCAGAGCCCATGACTTTAGGATGGGGCGTTTGGCTAATCAACCCCTCGGAACTGACACGCAAACTCTCTTTTTCGAGACCACGTTTAATGCCTTTAAGTAATTGGCCATGACCGTTACTGGCAATATGGTCGAGTAGTTTGCTATCAGGATTCATAGAGTCAGCTCTTAGTTAATCCAACGCCGTGCGTTACGGAAAATACGTAACCAGGGCCCATCAGGTCCCCAATCAGCAGGATGGAATGAGTTAGTCACAGTTCGATACACACGCTCTGGGTGCGGCATCATTATGGTTACACGACCATCTTCTGTGGTTAAACCAGCAATCGCGTTGGTTGAACCGTTCGGATTAGCTGGGTAATTCTGGGTTACCTTGCCGTAGTTATCGACATATTGTGCGACAACTAAACCAGATCCAACCACCGCATCAGCCTGCTCTTGAGAGGTAAACTCAGCACGCCCCTCACCATGAGCTACTGCAATTGGTAATTGTGAACCACTCATGCCATCGAGGAATATCGATGGTGAGTCATTGACCTGAACCATGGTAAAGCGACCTTCAAACTGCTCAGATTGATTGCGTACAAAATGTGGCCAGTGATCACTGCCCGGAATAATTGATTTCAAGTTCGACAACATCTGACAGCCGTTACAAATACCCAAAGCAAAACTATCAGTTCGCTCGAAGAAGTTTTGGAATACCTCTTTAGCTCTATCGATGTACAGAATTGATTTGGCCCACCCTTCACCGGCACCGAGAACATCCCCGTAAGAGAAGCCACCACAGGCTACCAGGCCTTGGAAGTCCTCTAGCGTAACGGCACCGGACATGATGTCACTCATGTGTACATCGACGGTTTCAAAACGCGCCTTGTCAAAGGCTGCAGCCATTTCCAGTTGACCGTTCACGCCTTGCTCTCGCAAGACTGCCATTCTTGGTTTGGCGACATTTACAAACGGGGCAGTAATATCTTCTTGAGAATCGAACGTCACGATTGGGCTAATACCCGGATCGTGTATATCCAAACGAGCTTCGTGCTCTTGATCGGCACAGGTTGGATTATCACGTAAGCGTTGCATCTGATGGGTAGTTGAAGACCAGGTTGCACGTAAATCTTTTATCGACGCGCGATAGACTTCTTTATCAGGTTGCTTGATGATGAGCTCATGCGAGTCATTTAACGAGCCGATCGGACTGATTAAATCAGCAATACCCTGTTCAGCGCACAAACTCTTTAGATGTTCTTGATCGGCATTAGCGATTTGAATAACAGCACCAATCTCTTCACTGAATAATTGCGCACTTGCATC
>CAXRAF010000134.1:0-12210 GCA_964228485.1 Alteromonadales bacterium
TATATCATATTTTTCTAATATAAGGATATTCTAATATTTTGCAATATGGTCAAGGGTAATAATGCGTGAATAGTTAATTGTCTGCTGTTGAGAAATATTGTGTTTCAGTTAACATAGCCCTATCTAATTTTAAGCAGGTAAGAGTGGATGTCAGATACGCTAGATGTAAAAGAATTTTATGATCCGGTTACCGGCACATTCACATATCTCGTTATTGACAAACCCACCAATGAGTGCATCGTTGTTGATCCTGTTTTAGATTATGATGTGGTCTCAGGTGGGACATCGCTCGACTCACTACAGCCTGTCATGGATGAGATTGATAATCGTGGCTACATGTTGCGGATGGTGCTCGAAACACACGCCCATGCTGATCATCTTACCGCTGCGAAACAATTAAAAGAACGCTATCAATGCGGCATCGCTATTGGTGTTGGCATTCGACAGATTCAGCAAAACTTTAAAAAGATTTATGGCTTTGATGATCATTTCAGCACCGATGGCTCAGCCTTTGATCATCTCCTCGAGGATGGTGACACCTTAAGCTTTGGTGGACAAACAGTTCATGTTATCGCAACACCGGGGCACACGGCAGATAGCCTGAGTTTTCGTATTAATAACTACCTATTTATTGGCGATACACTCTTTCACCCGGACATTGGTAGTGCACGCTGTGACTTCCCGGGAGGCAATGCTAAGCAGTTGTTTAAATCGATCAACACACTACTAAGTCACGATGAAGATACCATTCTTTGTTTATGTCATGACTACCCGGACCAATCACGCGCACCAGAGACCTTTATCAGCGTTGGACGCATGAAAAACAATATACACTTGGTTCAGGCAGCAAATGACAGTGAAAAGTTCGTTGATATCAGACGGCAAAGGGATGAAAACCTCGCTCTGCCAAAGTTGATTATTCCGTCCGTGCAGGTGAACTGTCAGGCAGGACTAGATCTGAATGATAAAAATGCGCGGCTGTATTGGCCAGTAGATAAGTTTAAATAACATCGTCTAGGCTATTCATTAGCTAGCCTAGAAGTTCTCCCATAGCTTGGCACGATTGGTCTTTGCTTGCTTGGTATCGCGGAGTGTATTCACCTTTGAGTACTTATTTGTCTCGGCTTTTACTGCGGGATTATCAGGTTGTGCATCCATCGTTTTATAGAACTTGGTAAAGTCACTCTGATAATCAGTTTTATATACTTTTTTGTCGACCACTTAATATTGCCCTCTAATGTATAAAGTCATCATCTTACTCAATGGTACGATTATAACAAATGAGATTGTCTTGGAGAATGCTTAAGTGATTAAATTACAATTAATTTCACACTTGTGTCAGCAAATAATCCGACCTAGCCGGAGAAGGAGTTTTTCCTGTAGAATGAGTCATTTATGATGGTCAATCACTACTTTTTAACTATACTTGACTAAGTTCAGATAACTTTTGGTATCGCATTTGAGCCGACTCAATCAACATTACTCTAAGCACAGCTCACAAAACACAATGAAGACACATTGGATACGCTTCATTCTTAGTGCAATGTTGACTCTCCAGTTCGCTACTGTATTCGCACAATCCCAACAGATCGATACCATCAATGAAGTGACCTATCAATTTAATCAACTCTCTACTGAGAGAGGACTAATTGATAATAGGATCAAAGATATTATTCAAGACAGAGCCGGCTTTATCTGGCTGGCGATCGACTCTGGACTCGTACGCTATGATGGTCACCGTTATCAAAACTATTTTCACAACGTCAAAATACCTACCAGCCTGTCATCGAATGAAGTCACCACATTACTTGAGGACTCCAAAGGCAGACTATGGGTTGGAACGAGTAATGGATTAAATCGCCAACTGGGACATTCTATTGATTTCAACCGTTACTTCTCAATACCAGAGTCGGCGCAAACATTAGCGGATAATTACATTGTTGATATCGCCGAGGATCAGGAGGGTCGGTTATGGGTCGCGACCCGAACGGCTGTGAATCTATACGATGAGCGAACAGGAACATTTGCACGTTATTTTTTCTATGACTCCAATAGCGGATTGAATGCCCAAATAGCTCAATTAGTAGCCACCGGTGAAGAGCTCTATGTTTCATCCTCCAGTGGCTTGTTTCGCTACCTTAGCGACGATGGAATTTTTTATCGCTATGGTGTTAAAGAAGGATTGCCGACAGACCTCTACACAGTTTCAACTATGTCACAGATTGATAATGACAATCTTCTCGTCGCATTGAGTAACGGAGGATTGTTTAAGTTCGCAGCAGACACAGGGCAGTTTACACCGCTCACTAGCATCAATAATCGACTAAAAGGTATTGTTGAAACGCTTAATATAACTGCGATCTATCTTCACCCTAAAACACAACAAGTCTGGTTAGGCACCTACAGAAATGGTTTATATATAATGAATCAGGACATGACTGACCTGACCAGAATACAATCGTCAAATCTCAATGAGTATTATCGTTTTGAGCAAGCCGGGATTCAAGGCATTTTTAGTGATGACAGCGGACTTGTCTGGATTTATACCAGAGAGGCCGGAATCCAGCAGTGGAGTAGTCACACCTTAGGCATAGAGCACTTCGGCTCGCGTTCGAATTTCACAGATGGTGGTCAACTGCGCACCTATATCTGGTACTTTAATGAAACGTCTGATGGTCAAATATGGGTAGCAACTTATCGCGGATTGATGAAATTTGATCCAGATACCACTACCTACACACCCGTGATGGAACGTGGATTACCCTACGAGCAACAACCTACGATTTTCTGGATTGAGTCTGAGCAGGATTACCTTTGGCTGGCCACATCGGAAGGCCTTATAAAATATGATTATCAACGCGACCATGTAGAAACCATCCTACTCAATGAAGGACTGACCAACAGAATTTACTCGGTATTTTTAAGTGATAAAAACATTTATGTCGCGGTCAATGAGGTTGGAATTATTGTTTTAGATCGAAAAACCTATACTATTCAACGCACCAACATATCTCCAGACGGCGTGTACTCTGGCTTGGTTGATCGTCCGGTCGGTCTGGTCGGAGATGATGATGGTTCCGTCTGGATTCTAACTCGAGAGGGCTTAGTCAATTACAGCCCTGAAGAGGATCGCGTGCGACTGGAATTATCCGCAAACACCGAACAACTGAGTGGTGACCGTATATCGGCACTGTATCAGAATGGCAACAAGTACTGGATTGGCACAGGTAGTAATGGCATTAATCGTCTAACAGTGCATGATTTTGATAAAAATCACTATGAGATAAGCCAGTTTGACAATACTCCGGAATTAGCCAACTTAATTGTAAATGGCTTAATACCGGATGGTCAGGAACAGCCTAAAGTTTGGATAAGTACACATAGTGGTTTAATGTTGTTTGATAGTGCCAACAATTACATTCGTCGATTCCGACAGAGTGAAGGTATGCAAGACAGGGAGTTTAACGAGGGCGCATACTTCAAGGATTCTAAGGGCAGATTATACTTTGGCGGTACCAACGGCTTTAATCGTATTGAGGCCGGTGAGTTCAACCAAAGTGATTACGACCCAGCATTGCGGATTACAAACATAGGAATTTCGTGTACTTCTGATTCTGAGGAATGCATCGAGGCTGATAGTCGTCTCAAAGACATCGTTGAATGTGAACAATATGGCGAGCAATGTAATGTTATTAACCGCACATTGCCCAGCGATCTCGAGACTGTGTCGATCGAATACGCCTCTCTGGACTATACATTGCCGGAGAATAATATTTATCGCTACCGATTGCGTAAATCGGCCTCGACACCCTGGATAGAAACCGATGATAACACGCAACTCACGCTTTCGGGACTATCTGCCGATACTTATACGCTTGAGATTCAAGGTACAAACTTCATCGGTGAATGGAGCTCTGATATTGCCTCGGTCAGCTTTGTTGTTGCGCGTCCCTGGTACTATCAAAACTATACCTTTGTCATTCTATTTTTAACAATTGTGACGAGTCTTTACTTCTTCAGGGAGATCCAGATACTTCGTAAACAAGAGAAGCAACGCATTAGACAGGCAATTCGAACTAACGAGGAGAATTTCAAGTTTGCTCTGTGGGGTAGTGGTGATGAACTGTGGGACTGGAATATTACTCATGGTTTTATAAGACGCACCAATCCTATTCAGCAAATCGATTTCAATAATCAAGCTGATCAAGATTTAAGCATGAATGATGCCTTTGCAAAAATTCATTCAGATGATACTCAGCGAGTACGCAATGAAATGACAGATCTCGTTAAGGGCAATCAACCCTTTGTTGAGTCCGTTTTCAGGGTTAAGAGTAAGGCAGAAGGACATTTGTGGGTTATGTGCCGAGCCCGGGTAGTTGAGCGAGATGATGAGAATAAGGCTATTCGTGTACTCGGCTCATTGAAAGATATCACCTTGATGAAGGCCACTGAAGATAAACTCACGCTTATCGCTCAAGCGTTCGAGAATACCAAAGAGGGCATTAGTGTGGTCGACTCAAACTTTATGCCGATCTTCAACAACTCTGCCGTTTACGATATCACCGGTATGGATCAGCTTGAGGCACTCAACAAACAATACTTCTTTTCTCCTGAGAGTGAGAATTATTCATTGTTAAAGCAGGTCAAAACCTACTTACAAAACTTTGGCGAATGGGAAGGTGAGATCTGGGAAAAACGTCATGACGGCACTGAATTTGCCATGTCTCTCAAAATAGACAAAGTAAGTGACGCTCCTGATGAAGATGACTATTTCATTTGCGTCTTCTCTGATATCACTTATAAGAAGCGCTCAGAGGAGGAGTTAATCCGTCTCGCCAACATTGATGCACTCACAGGTCTACCCAATCGCTCGCTGTTCCTCGATCGGTTATCACATGCAATAGCCCATGCGCGACGTAACTCAGGTATGTTTGCATTGTTGTTTATCGATCTGGATAACTTCAAGAACGTCAACGACACCCTGGGCCACAGCATGGGTGACAAAATGCTCATTA
Source organism: Alteromonadales bacterium (assembly GCA_964228485.1). Lineage (GTDB taxonomy): Bacteria > Pseudomonadota > Gammaproteobacteria > Enterobacterales > CAXRAF01. The sequence continues at coordinate 5,016 of CAXRAF010000134.1, forward strand.
ATATTGCAAAACGTCTAAAAAGTTGTGTTCGAGATGTCGATACCGTATCCCGCTTAGGTGGCGACGAATTCACTGTGATTCTGGAAAATATTCATAACACCAATGAAGTGGGCATCTGTGCTAATAAAGTGCTTAAACGTCTCAGTCAATCTATGGAAATTGATGGTACCTTGCTCAAATCAACGCCTTCAATTGGTATCGGCATGTACCCAGCCCATGGTCAGGATAAAGAAAGTCTGCTTAAAAATGCCGATCTAGCCATGTATTCCGCCAAGGAGAAGGGTAAGAATAACTACCAATTTTTCACCGAAGACATGACCAGTTTGGCGATGGAGCGCATTAGTATTGAGAATAAACTGCGCGAAGCCATTGAACTCAATCAGCTCACGCTATTTTATCAACCTAAAGTATACAGCGTGAATGGTGAAATAACGGGCTTTGAAGCATTGGTTCGTTGGATACATCCTGAGGACGGCATGATCTCACCGGGAGCTTTCATTCCTGTAGCAGAGGAGACCGGCCTGATTCTATCGTTGGGTGACTGGATTCTCGAAGAGGCGATCAGGCAGGCGAGTGAGTGGTCAAAAATAGCTGAAAATGATTGTCAAATAGCCATTAATATCTCAGCTAAGCAATTCATGTCTGAAACATTCCCACAACGCGTTGAGAGTCTGTTAAAACAGTATCAGGTGGAGCCCGGCCTAATCGAGCTGGAGATCACTGAGGGCACATTAATGGAGAACATGAACCATACCATTGAGTCGCTGATGACCTTGCGTGATATGGGCTTACACATCTCCCTTGATGATTTTGGTACTGGATACTCATCTCTGAGCTATCTGAAAGAATTCCCGGTCAATGTATTAAAAATCGACCAGTCCTTCGTGCGTGATGTCACCACTGATCCTTCTGATGCGAGTATTGTTGCCTCGATCATCACTCTGGCCCATAACCTTGGCTTAAATGTTGTCGCTGAAGGATGTGAGACTATCGAACAACTCAAATTTTTGCGTGCCTACCATTGTGAACAAGTTCAGGGATACCTGTTTTCTCGCCCATTACCCAGTAATGAAGCAGAAGAACTACTAAGAGCAGGTAAAATACTTGTAGAATAAGGGTATGAAACCACTAGAAAAACTCCTCGACTCGGGCGATTTAATCGACTGGGCATTGACTCCGGGCGATGATCACACTGATTACCCGCAAATAATCCACCGTAACAACATAAAATACAGCGTTGTTGCAAACGGTATCCTATTCCTTGAACCCGAGCTCACAAGTCATGCTTCAGTACTGCTATCCTGTGGCATTCACGGCAACGAGACAGCACCGATTGAGTTAGTTGAACAGGTTTTCAAATTAATTTTAAATTCATCATTACATTTAAATTGTCGTTTGTTGATTGTCATGGGTAATCAACCCGCCATGCGACAGAACCAACGTTTTTGTGATGAAAATCTCAATCGCTTGTTCAAGCGACCCAATGCCACTCATGACAACCTCGAAACTCAGCGCGCCGGTGAAATAATGCGCTTCGTGGATGGCTTTTTCGACCATGAAAAGGGTGGTTTGAAGGTACATTTGGATCTGCATACAGCTATCCGTAGTTCAAAATATGAAAAATTTGCGATATACCCATATCAAAAAACTGGCCATTGGTTAAATGCTCCCATGGCTTGGCTGGCAGAGGCAGGAATAGAGGCTGTCTTGCTCGCCAATAAATCCTCTGGCACATTTTCCTGCTACACCGACCATTATCATGGTGCGGTTGGGTTTACCGTTGAACTCGGCAAAGCGAGACCATTTGGTGACAATGATCATAGTTCATTGAAACAATTTAAGTCCGCACTGATTGAATTACTTCAGCAGCCTGAAATGATTTCAGGCAATGACCATGCATTGTCATGTCGCGTATTTAACGTGGTCGCAGAGGTCATCAAGCGCTCGGAAGAGGGCTTCTCTCTTAACTTGAGTGATGATTTTAGTAACTTCACGCAACTCGAGAATGGTTTTCAACTGACAAATGATGGCGATGATAGCTATGTTATTTCCGGTGATGAGCAGGCTGTGGTATTCCCGAATAAAAATGTCCCAGTAGGTCAAAGAGTCGCTCTCGTAGTAGAGCCTTATGAATAAATATAGTTTAGAATAGCCTACCTATATTAACCGCCAATCAGCAAAGGTTTCAGAATGATTCAAGTTTCTATTATCGGCGGCGCCGGATATGGTGCTGCAGAGCTATTAAGACACTTACTTGTGCGCGATGATGTAAAGATTCATCGTATTTCCAGTAAAGATTATGTCGGTCAATCGGTGAGTCAAGTTCACCGAACTCTGGTGGGATATGATGACATTATTCTCGAGGATATCAGTCCGCGTGAGTGTGTTGATGGTGCAGACTATGTATTTCTGGCTATGCCTCATATCACGACCGCACGAGTCGCAATGGAATTATTTGACCTTGATGTCAAAATCATCGATCTCTCAGGCGACTTCAGACTGCAAAATCTGACCGATTACACACGCGATTATGCACCTGAGCATCCCTGTCCCGAGCGTTTAGGTACCTTCGTATACGGTATGCCGGAATTACACGAAGAAGCCATTAAAACCGCTCAGCATGTGGCATCACCAGGTTGTTTCGCAACGGGCATCGCAATGGGGCTGTTACCCCTGGCTAAAGCTGGTTTGTTAGGTAATGGACACATCAGAACTGTAGCCATGACGGGCTCATCTGGTTCCGGGGTCAAACCACAGGTTGGTACGCATCATGCGACACGCGTCAATAATCTTAAGGCGTATAAAGTACTACATCATCAGCACCGGGCAGAAATTGTGCAAACCTTAACCTCTGCCGGCGCAGAAAATTTATCACTCGACTTTGTGCCTGTGTCAGCCCCGTTAGCCAGAGGTATTTTGGCTGTGTCACAGCTCGATTTACCCGAGGGCCAAGACGAAGCCTCGATTCGGGCAATTTATGATGATTACTATGCCGATCACTTGCTCACTCGGGTAGTACCTGCCTCCCAAACTGCTGAAGTCGTCGCAGTGTCCGGCACCGCCAGAGTTGAGATTGGCTTAACGATTCGTGTCGATGAGAATACCGGTACCCGAACACTATGTTGTACCTCTGCCATTGATAATCTGATCAAGGGTGGTGCAGGGCAGGCCATACAGAGTTTCAATATTATGACCGGCAAACCTGCACATCATGGTCTGACCAATCCGGGACTATGGCCCTAATGCCAAAAACAGCGGTTATTAAGGTTGGCGGGGATGTGCTGTTGTCAGAGCCGCAATGGCGCGGACTGGCTGAAAATATCCAATATATCCACAGAGCAGGGTGGCAATGTGTCATCCTGCACGGCGGTGGACCACAGGTTAATTCGCTGCAGGAGCAGATTGGTCTGACACCCAACAAGGTCGCAGGTCGAAGAATCACCGCTGAGCGTGACCTTGTCTGTGTCATGCAAGCCATTGCCGGTCAGGTAAACGTTGAGCTGTGTAATCGACTGCAACAGTGGCATCTGCCCGTCATTGGCACTCATGGCGCTTCAGGATTGATTTCAGCGACTAAACGACCACCAATCCTGGTTTCCGGTATCGAGAATCCGGTAGATTTTGGTCTGGTAGGTGATGTCGATGCAATTAATACTGAACAATTGCAGGCCTTGCTATCAGCGGGACTAATCCCGGTAATTGCCACACTCGCTCGCGATGAGCAGGCAAACATATATAATATCAATGCAGATACGACCGTGGTTGCGATTGCCCGTGCCCTGCAAGCAGATATTTTGTGTATGGTCACCGCGATTGGCGGGATTTATCGAGATATCGAGGATCCTGAATCGCTTATCACCACGATTAATGCAGAAATCGCAGAGCAGATGATAGCCGAAAACATCATCACCGATGGCATGATTGCTAAAGTTCAAGAGGCGCTTGGTGTGGTTGCCGATGGTGTAGGGCAGGTCGTGATCACATCGATGGCAAAAAAGGACAATTTACTTAACCTAATCCAATCGCCTGATAACTACAGCTCAGGCACCCGAATTCTGCATTCATGAGAGAAATATCGTTGCATAGGACATATTGACATTTTATGTCCGATTGCGTTCATTCTAATTTTTCGAAGCAAATCCTGGATAAATCTCATTCAAAACCTCGGATTAATCCAATAATTTATTGATACGTATAACTATTTTGCCTCTTGTTTATATCACATGGGGTGTTTATACTCGTACAACAAGAAAAATAACCATGATGTAAATAAATGGTTAGGTTCAGCCAACCCAAAGGAGACTCAAATTGAAAGTTCCGTCAAATAGAAATGTGCCATTTCGAAAGAATGCACTGGCAATCGCCTGTGCAGTCGCGATTGGCTCATCTTTTTCCGGTGTAGCATTCGCTGAAGAAGCAGAGAATGCCGATGCAGAAAATGATGAAAAAATTATCGTAACGGGTACTCGTGTCAGCGGCCGCTCAGCTAACGACTCACCAGTGCCAGTCGATGTAATCTCTGGTGAAGAACTGCGTTCTAACTCATCGTCTGATTTACAGGACATGATCAGAACAACAGTTCCATCATTCAACATTAACACCCAACCAATCAGTGACGCAGCAACCATTGTTCGTCCAGCAAACTTACGTGGTCTTTCACCAGACAACGTATTGGTTCTGGTCAACGGTAAACGTCGTCATAGAGGTTCGATCATTTCCTTCCTAGGTGGTGGTATCTCTGACGGTGCACAGGGTGTTGATATTTCAGCAATCCCTTCAATGGCGCTGGAGCGTGTGGAAGTACTTCGTGATGGTGCATCATCACAGTACGGTTCTGACGCGATTGCCGGTGTAATGAACTTCATTCTTCGTGATGATTCAGAAGGCTTCGAAGCGAATATCAAGTACGGTTCGACGACTGAAGGTGATGGTGACAATATGACCATCTCTGCGAACGCAGGTTTCGAACTGGGTTCAGATGGTTTTATAAACGTCACAGCTGAAATCAAAGATGTTGAAGGTACGGTACGCGGTGTTGTCCGTAATGACGTACTCGGCTTGATCGACGGCGGTTACTATGATTCTAGTTTACGCTTCTCAGACATCAACTCGTACACTGATCAGATCCCACAGTATTGGGGTCAACCAGATGTTGAAGATGACGTTAAGTTATTCTACAACGCTGCAGTCGAGCTAGATGAAACAACAGAGCTATACTCATTCGGTAACCTGGGTGAGCGCACAGTATCAGGTGGTTTCTTCTTCCGTAACCCATTGACGCGTGGCGGTGTCTATCGCGGTCCACTCGTTGATCCAACGACTGGTATGCAAACAAGTGACACCAACATTGGTGTACCATCGGTACTCGTTGGTGACTTGGACGGACAGAGCGCTGGCGGTTCCTGTATTGACGGTATTCCAATCAGTGGTGTTATCCCTGATCCTACCTTCTTAGCGCAGGTATCAGCCGATCCAAACTGTTTTTCGTTCTTAGAAACGATTCCATTGGGCTTCGTACCACGTTTCGGTGGTGACAACGAAGACATGGCGTTCACAGTCGGTATCCGTGGTGATTTAGACATCGGTTCAGGTTTAGCCTATGACGTGAGCTACACTACAGGTTCAAACCGTACTGACTTCTTCATCAAAAACACGATCAACGCCTCTCTGGGACCAAATACTCCAAGAGACTTTATCCCAGGTGGTCAAGAGCAGTCTGAAACCATGTTCAATGCTGATTTTGCCTATGCCATGGATGTTGGTCTGGTATCTGACTTAAGTATCGCGTTTGGTACTGAGTACAGAGAAGAGACTTTTGACCTCTTCGCGGGTGACCCTGCATCTTACCAGTTAGGACCTTTGGCCTTTGATCAGAACGTTCAGTTCTCTTCAAGCTCGAACGGTTTTGGTGGTTTCCCGAACGATTCTTCAGCAACTCAGGACTCTACAGCGTTCTATGTTGACTTAGAAGCAGACTTCACTGATGACTTAACGTTACAGGCAGCTGTACGTACTGAGGACTTCAGTGAGTTCGGTCGTACCACTGACTACAAGCTGGCTGGTATCTACCATGTGACTGAAGATTTCAGACTGCGTTTTGCAACGTCGACTGGTTTCCACGCACCAACAGCGGGTCAGGCAAGTATTACTAACGTTACGACACAGAACGTTGGTGGTCAGTTAGTAGATCAGGGTACCTTACCACTGTCATCTGCAGCAGGTCAGTTAGGTGCTGACTTCATCGCATCACAGGGTAATGGTCGTCCAACTCTTGGGCCTGAAGAAGCCGAGAACATCTCGTTTGGTGCCTCGTTCAAGGTGATGGAGTCTGATTGGACTATCGACTTCTACCGCATTGATGTAACTGATCGTGTGGCACTGGGTGCTAACGTTGACTTCCTCGCTGCGTTGAACTTCGCAGGTGGTGGTGCAAACTACAGCTCAGTGGCTGATGGTCTGACTCAATTAGATGCGGCAGGTATCATCAACCGTCAAGACTTCCTTGGCTTAGATGACTTATCAGAGTTCCGTTTCTTCTCTAACAGCTTCGATACTCGCACAGAGGGTATTGATCTGGTAGGTAACATGAACTTTGATCTTTGGGGTGGTACATCGCGTCTGGTTGCAGCATTTAACTACAACCTAACTCGTGTAACCGATAAAGGTACGATTAACCCTATAAGCGATGGTCGTAAGAAAGCGCTTGAAGACCAACTACCTAAGTACAAGGGTGTGGTTTCATGGGTACACACAGAAGGCGACTTCCGTACCATGGTTCGTGGTAACTACTACGGTGAGTGGGATGACACGGGTAACGGTTATGATGACAAGGATGCTGAAATCCTGATTGATGTCGAGTTAACTTACTTCATGAGTGAGAACATCGAACTGATATTAGGTGTTCAGAACTTGTTTGATGTCTACCCAGAAGAGAACCCTTCAGCTGGTTCACTTGGTCAACTCTACCCAGAATCTGGTCCATTTGGATTCAACGGTACCGAGTACTACCTACAAGCACGTTACAGCTACTAAGCTAGTAACATCTGAAGTGGCTTACTCAGCCACTTCTGCAGCTAAATTAAAAACTGCCCACTTAGGGCAGTTTTTTTATCTTTAGAATATATAATATATATAATTATCAGTTATTTACGTATCACAAATAAAGTATTTTCTCGTTACAAAGTGCGTTAGAATA
>CAXRAF010000135.1:0-13988 GCA_964228485.1 Alteromonadales bacterium
GCTCAATCATGGCGATATTCAGTCGATCACAGTGAGGGGCGTATTCGACTAATTCAGCAAATGACCAACCCTGATTGACATCGATGACTAGTGTCGCATCCGGTCGAGCCCGGCGAATTGCCTCTAATTTTTCAATTGGGCTAGCGTCACTGATTTTAAGTTTTAAATGCTTAAATGCTCTTGCCTTGGCGGCATTTTCCGCCATTTCCTCGGCACCGGCTAAACCAATGGTAAATACCGTCGGTAATTTCTTTGGTTGCAGTGCTAACGTTTGCCATACACTGCGTCCGTCGCGCTTCGCCTGAAAGTCCCATAACGCGCAGTCCAGCGCATTGCGTGCGCCACAAGCGGGCAATGCCTCTGCAATATCACGGTGAGTGAGTGCATGGGTGTCGGCGCTGAATTGAGCCAAGTCAGCCATCATGCTGTCGGCAGTTTCATCCAGATAGTAGGTTCCTACGGCCTCACCATGACCTGAATATGTACCATCAGTGATCGTTACCTCGATTACATCGGTATATTCAAATACGTGACCAGTAATGATGAAGGGCTTATGCAATTGGTAGCGTTTCTTTTCGACATGGATCTGCATACTAAAACTGCCGCTCAATTTCAGCGATGATGGGCGCGCAACCCGTCACAAGAGGGTCAACACAAGGCAATTGGTGCTCTGCCGCTAAATTCGCCAGAAAGCTCTCACGTTCATGCCCGGTCAGTGCTTGGGTATTTACACTAATTCCAACACAGCGGATCTGAGGATTGGTTAGTTGGCCAATTCTGATTGTATGCTCGATCACATCAGCAATCGAGGGAAGGGGATAATCAGGCCAGCCACTGATGTGGGTGCGGGTGGCATCAGAGCACACGACAAAGGCATCCGGTTGACTACCCACCAATAAGCCATGACTGACCGAGCCATAACCGGGATGAAAGATCGCTCCTTGTCCCTCAATGACGTCCCAATGACTGGCAACGTTGTCAGGAGAGATTAGCTCGGCCGCGCCGGATATAAAATCAGTGACCACGGCATCGATGGCGATACCCTCACCGGCAATCATCATCCCTGTTTGCCCGGTGGCACGAAACGTCGTATTCAGTCCATGCTCAGTCATGGCTTTGGTTAACGATAAGGCGGTGTACTTTTTCCCGAGCGCGCAATCAGTGCCGACAGTTAGTAGGCGCATTCCGCTTCGCTTACGGCCATTGCCAATCGGAATATCATTGGGCGGCTGACGTAAGTCAACCAGTCTCGCTCCCGAGCTTTTCGCTGCAGCGACCAGAGAGGGCACTGAGCTTAGGCGGGTGTGAAGCCCGGCAACGATATCTAAGCCTTTCTCCAGTGCCTCAATTAGCACCGGCATCCAGTTGTCTGGTATTCCTCCACCGATCTGTGCCGTACCAATCAACAACGACTTAACCCCCAGTTCTTGAGCCTGAGCGATAGATAAATCGGGTAATTGTAAATCGGTGGTTTGTGCGGTCAGGCGGTATTGGCCGGCACATTTGTCACCGACCCAATCGACTAATCCTTGCGCCGTTTTAACATAGGTAGCGCGCGTTTCATCGCCGAGGAATAGTAAATAGGGTGCATTAATCTGTACCGTTCGCATGAATTTCTCATAAAACTGAATTACTTACATAGAATCATAACCACAAATAAACCATAAACCAAACTTACCAGTCAGGCTGTCTTCAGACCGATGCGGCGCTAAATCAATGCCTTGCGCTACTTGATTCCACGGTGACTAGCCACATGTTAAATGTTTAGAAACAACATTTCGATAGCCCTATCATCGAGACTATATATAATAACCGTCACATGTAACCGACCACATATTGGAGTCACAAATGAAATTCAGACATCTTTCCCTGGTTAGTCTTTCCGTGTTACTCGCCGCTGCATGCTCTAAAGCACCTGAAGACGAGGCAAACACTGAAGCACAAGCGCAGGCTGAAGCAACGCAATTACAGGTACCTGCTCAGGACAGTGCCATGGATTACCCGGTCACTCGTAAGGGTGAAGTAGTAGACAATTACTTTGATCAGCAGGTCGCCGATCCTTATCGTTGGTTAGAAGATGACATGAGTGAGGAAACGGCTGAATGGGTTAAAACTCAGAACGTCACGACCTTTGATTACCTCGAGCAAATTCCTTACCGTGAAGATCTGAAAAAGCGTTTGGCAGAGATGTGGAATTACGAGCGTATCAGCGCGCCATTCATCCGTGGCGACTATACCTATTTTTATCGCAATGATGGCTTGCAGAATCAATCCGTGGTTTACCGCCAAAAGGGCGATGAAGAACCAGAGGTATTCCTGGATCCGAACACCTTCAGTGAGGATGGAACCACCTCATTGGCAGGCTTGAGTTTCTCCAAGAATGGCAAGCTCGCAGCCTACTCAATTTCTGAGGGTGGTAGTGACTGGCGCAAGATCATCGTGATTGATGCCATGACCAAAGAGCAAATTGAAGACACTCTGGTTGATGTGAAATTCTCTGGTATCGCCTGGCGCGGTAACGAGGGTTTCTACTACTCGAGTTATGAAAAGCCCGACGGCAGTGAGCTATCGGCTAAAACTGATCAGCACATCATGTTCTTTCATAAGTTAGGCACCGCCCAGTCTGATGATCAGGTTATTTTTGGTGCCACTGAGGAGCAGAAACGCCGCTATGTTTGGGGTTCGGTTACTGAGGACGACAATTACTTGTTAATTCAGGCGGCCGTATCTACCTCAGGTAATGAGCTATACCTGCTGGATTTAACTGATCCAGATGCTGAGTTAGTCACCATTCTGGCTGATACCAAATCAGATACCTATGTGGTTGATAATCGGGATGATATGTTATTTTTGGTGACCAACCGCGATGCGCCGAATCAAAAATTAGTTAAGGTCTCTGCTAAGAATCCAGGCGTTGAAAATTGGCAAGAGGTTATTCCGGAGACAGAGCACGTGCTATCACTTGCAAGTGGTGGTGGCTACTTCTTCGCTGAGTATATGGTAGATGCCATTTCTAAAGTCTATAAATATGATTATGAAGGCAAGCAGCTACAAACAATAGAGTTGCCAGGCGTTGGTTCAGTTTCTGGCTTTAGTGGCCGTACCAAAGATACAACCCTGTATTTCAGTTTTGCCAACTACAAGACGCCGAGCTCAATTTATGCCTATGACGTCAACAAGCAAACTGTCGAGCTTTACCGTAAGCCAGCGGTTGCTTTTGATCCTGATGCCTATGAGTCCAAGCAGGTGTTTTATACCTCGAAAGATGGCACCAAAGTACCGATGATCATCACGCACCGCAAAGGTCTTGAGCTTAACGGTAAGAATCCAACTATCCTCTATGGCTATGGCGGATTCAATATCTCGTTAACGCCACGGTTCAGCATCACAAATGCCCTATGGATGGAGCAGGGTGGAGTATATGCAGTACCGAATCTTCGCGGTGGTGGTGAATACGGTAAAGAATGGCACATTGCCGGTACTAAAATGCAGAAGCAAAATGTATTCGATGACTTTATCGCAGCGGCAGAATTTCTGATTGCCGAGGGTTACACCTCAAGTGATTACCTGGCAGTGCGCGGCGGCTCAAATGGCGGTTTATTGGTTGGTGCTGTCATGACCCAACGCCCTGACCTGATGAAGGTCGCACTTCCTGCCGTCGGTGTACTTGACATGTTGCGTTATCATACTTTCACAGCCGGTGCAGGTTGGGCCTATGATTACGGTACAGCGGAAGAATCTAAAGAGATGTTTGAATATCTCAAAGCATATTCTCCAGTCCATAACGTCAAACCAGGTGTCTCTTATCCAGCGACCATGATTACCACGGGTGATCACGATGACCGAGTAGTACCCGCACACTCATTCAAGTTTGCAGCGGAACTACAGGACAAGCAGTCAGGTGCCGCACCCACGTTAATTCGTATTGAGACCGATGCCGGTCATGGCGCGGGTACACCGATTTCAAAAACCATTGATCAGTACGCCGATATCTTCGGATTTACTTTGTACAACATGGGCTTTGAAACATTGCCGGAGTAATCTGTTAAAGTGCTGAATGTTGTTATCATTCAGCGTGCGAAAAGAGAGAGGCAGCGTCATCAGACGTTGCCTTTTTTGGTTCTGAGTTGGTGAGTCTAGTCTGGCAGGGGAATGGCATGAGTGTGCTTGATTTTCTCCATCACAAATCCCGCACTGACATCAAACAATTCAGCCTTAATGAGTGATTGATACAGGCTATCATAATCCTTCATATCTCTAACCAGGGCTTTGACTAAATAATCGACATCACCACTCATACGATAGACCTCCACCACCTCTGTCAGTTCTGAGATAACCTCTTTAAATTTATCCGACCATTGTTGGGTATGCTGATTGGTTCGGATGAAGATAAAGCAGGTCAATTCCAGACCCAGCTTTTCCGGATTAAGTACCGTGATGCGTTGTTCAATAATGCCGTCTTCTTCAAGGTTTTGTATCCGTCGCCAACAGGCTGATCGGGATAAAAATAGTTCTTTAGATAAGTCATTTAATGACTTGGTGGCATCGTCTTGTATGAGCTCAAGTAATCTAATGTCTGTATCGTCATAATTGTTTTTATCCATACAACGTCCCTTAAAAAAGCAAATTATTGAAATATTATTCGATAATAATAGCATTTAATGGCATAAAATAGAAACAATGTCCTCATCATATAACGCTATAATAATTTAACTAAAACAATAAGCTATTCAATAATGAATCTAACGAGTATCGCGACTTCGGTCATTGGGTCAGATCAGACCATCCAAACACCATTCGGTGAAAAACCACTTATCTATGCAGACTACACAGCCTCAGGTCGTAATCTTGATTTTATCGAGGATTTTATTCGAGCCAATGTGATGCCTGCCTATGCCAATACTCATACAGAGATTTCTCATACCGGCGCGCAGACTACCCAGTATCGGGAACAGGCCCGTCAAATCATTCATCGTGCAGTGAATGGTTCTGACGATGATATGGTGATCTTTTGTGGTTCGGGTGCCACCACCGCGGTAGACAAGTTGATGAATATCTTGGGCATTCGAATCCCATCAGAACTGGCGGAAAAGATTCATGTCGAAGAATTGCTGAATGAGCATGAACGCCCCGTCATTTTTGTCGGTCCATATGAGCATCATTCCAATGAATTGCCCTGGCGCGAAAGTATCGGCACAGTGGTGTCAATTCCTGCTGATGAGCAAGGTCAGATAGATACTCAAGCATTGCAGGAGCAACTACAGAAATATGCCCACCACACACTGAAAATAGGCAGCTTCTCAGCGGCGTCCAATGTCACTGGTATCCGCACAGATGTGCAGAAAATAGCTAAAATTCTGAAAGCCCATGATGCCCTCTCGTTCTGGGATTACGCTGCTGCTGCTCCTTATGTGGGGATTGATATGAACGGTGAAACACCCATTGATGCGGTATTCTTTTCGCCACACAAATTCGTTGGTGGTCCGGGCACCACTGGCGTACTGATCGTCAAGCAACAGATTATGAACAATCGTGTCCCTGCTGTAGTGGGTGGCGGAACAGTTTCATTCGTATCGCCCGAAGGCCATGATTATGTTGTGAATCCCGTTGCTCGTGAAGAGGGCGGAACGCCGGCGATTGTTGAATCGATCCGTGCCGGACTGGCAGTGAAATTACAACAGGATGTTGGTACCGATCTCATCGAGGAGCGCGAAAGACAATTGGTTGCACGAACCATATCCTTTGTTAATTCACTGGATAATGTGGAACTGCTCGGTAATCCAGATCTCGATCGGCTATCTATTTTCTCACTCCGTTTCAAGCATGGTGAGCGTGACTTGCACTACGGATTTGTGACCGCCCTGTTTAATGACCTGTTTGGTATCCAGTTGCGCGGTGGTTGCTCCTGTGCGGGTCCCTATGGCCATTACCTTCTGGGAATTGATATGAATCATAGTGTTCAGCTATCCAGTTTGGTGCGACAAGGACTCGGTTGTTATCGACCAGGTTGGGTACGATTTAACCTCAACTATTTCATATCCGAAGATGAGTTGAATTACATTTATCAAGCCATCAAGCTGATCTCAGAGTATGGTTATCTCCTTTTACCCTATTATCAGCTCAATACTGCCAACGGTACCTGGCGCTATCAGGGGCAGTCGCCTGACTACAACACCAGCCTTGCAGAGCTCGATTTTACTCAGCCTCTAGCTGCTCCAACCAAGCAACGAACTCAGACCTTGCAGGACTATCTGGCGCAAGGACAGGCAGATTTGCAAACCATCCAATCTGACTGGCGGCAATGTGATTGTTGTCTGCCTGATGAGTACGAGGATTTGCGTTGGTTTGCTACCAGCTAATTTCTGGAAAAAAAAACTCAAAAGTCAGTCAGTTTTCACATACAATCCATCTAACAAAGACGTTGTTTGCGATTAATTGTGAGTTTTAGTCTATGGCTGGCAAAACCTTATATGACAAATTATGGGATGATCACCTGGTTCATGAAGATGAGGATGGCGTATGTCTCGTTTATATTGACCGACAGCTCCTGCATGAGGTGACATCACCTCAGGCATTCGAAGGTCTCTCACTGGCCGAGCGTCAGCCCTTTCGACTGTCAGCTAATCTGGCTGTTCCAGATCACAATGTGCCAACGACGGATCGCGGCCAGGGAATTTCTGATCCCATTTCAGCACTCCAACTCAGTACTTTGGATGATAATTGTCAGCACTTTGATATACCGCTGATCCCATTGAACGATGTTCGTCAGGGTATTGTGCATGTCATGGGGCCTGAGCAGGGGGCAACCTTGCCAGGTATGACGATTGTCTGTGGCGATTCCCACACTGCGACTCATGGCGCATTTGGTGCCATGGCATTTGGTATTGGTACCTCTGAGGTTGAACTGGCGTTGGCCAGTCAATGTCTGCGTCTTACCAAGATGAAGAATATGGCTGTGCGACTCAATGGTCAGTTACCAGATGGAGTCACTTCCAAGGATATGATCCTGTCCGTGATTGGGAAAATCGGCACTGCGGGTGGCACTGGCTATGCGATCGAGTTTCAGGGTGAAGCTATTAAGGCATTATCTATAGAATCCAGAATGACCATTTGTAATATGGCTATCGAGGCGGGTGCGCGTGTCGGATTGGTTGCGGTGGATGATAAAACCATCGACTATTTTAAAGATAAACCATTTGCCCCCAAGGGCGAGATGTGGGACATGGCAGTTGCCGACTGGCAGTCACTGCATTCGGACGCTGATGCGCAATTTGACAAGGTGGTCGAGATCGACGCAGCATCGATTGCACCACAAGTGACCTATGGTACATCGCCTGAAATGGTCATTGATGTTACAGATGTGGTGCCATCAGTGGCTGACTTCGATGATCCTGTGAAGCAGGAGCAACTTAAAAACTCGCTTAAATACATGGGTTTGACCTCAGGCATGGCTGTGAGTGACATTCCAATTGATCGGGTGTTCATCGGCTCCTGTACCAACTCAAGAATCGAGGATTTACGTGCCGCAGCAGCGGTGATCAATAATCGCACTAAAGCTGATTCAGTTAAGGAAGTACTTGTCGTACCGGGCTCCGGCCTCGTAAAAGCGCAGGCTGAGGCAGAGGGACTCGACAAAGTATTCACTAAAGCGGGGTTCCAATGGCGAGAGCCAGGCTGTTCAATGTGCTTGGCTATGAATGATGATCGACTGTTACCCGGTGAGCATTGCGCTTCAACCTCGAATCGAAACTTTGAAGGTCGTCAGGGGCAGGGCGGTCGTACACACTTGGTATCCCCGGCCATGGCTGCTGCCGCTGCGATACATGGAAAGTTTGTTGATATTCGTGAAATGCCCCATGGAGCCAGCGCATGAAAGCACTAGATAAGATTACCGCCGTTGTGGCTCCTCTTGATAGAGCGAATGTCGATACTGACGCGATTATCCCGAAACAGTTCCTCAAATCAATTAAACGCACCGGATTTGGCGCCTATCTATTCGATGAATGGCGATTCTTGGATCCCGGTACATTGGATAAAACAGTGGAGGACCGAACACCGAATCCAGATTTTGTCTTAAACCAACCAGCCTATCAAACGGCTCGGATTTTACTAACCCAATCAAATTTTGGTTGTGGTTCAAGTCGTGAGCATGCCCCATGGGCACTTGCTGATTATGGATTCCGCGTGATCATTGCGCCATCTTATGCGGATATATTCTTTAACAATTGTTTTAAGAATGGCATCTTGCCGATTACGTTACCGCAACAGCAAGTGTCTGAATTATTCAGTTATTGTGCTGCTAATCCTGGCTGTGAGTGGACAGTTGATTTAACGAATTGCACGATCCGATTGGATGAGAATAATGTGATAAATTTCGACGTTGATCCTGCGCGCCGTGAATCATTGCTCGAAGGATTAGATGACATCGCGTTGGTATTGAAACATCGCGACACTATTGCTGACTATGAGGCAAAACGTCGTCAGAATAAGCCGTGGTTGTTCTCCGATATAAACATTTGAGTTAGAAATTAATGCTTAATTGACCCTAAGAGGGTTAATAATTTCACTTATCTCGTAATCTTAAAACCATCATTAGCAACTGACTCGCGATCAGTGAAATCTTCCCGTATGCGAGTGCTCATATGCGAGAGTCATATTTTCATGGATCGTTCGGATATTTCTAATAAAACCATTAAAATCAATTAAAAAATGACAAATATCTCTATATAACATATAGATAAGCTTTTTAATTAAAGTAAATTGTTAATTTATATTTATCTAAAACGCCATTTAATGGCGCAATAGTTTAATTATAATCAATATTTACACTGTAAATCTGCTCAAAAAAATCATAGGATATGAAGCGACAGGTCGACATAGGGGGTTGGTCTGCACAACGTCTATAGGAGTAACTATGAAAAGTAGTATTCTAAAAAATACACTCGTTTCATTTTCCACAATCTCTATTTTAATTCTCGGGACCAGCACATCGGCTGGACCTTCCGCTAAAAATAAAAAAGTATTCGATTACTGGACACCTGAGCGTATTGCTTCAGCAGTTCCTAGAGATATGGTCATTGATAAGAAAAATGGTCTTGGTTACATTAAGCGACCCGATGGCTCTCTCATGCCACATGGTCACAATCGTGTAACTGAAGTCTCAAAACTACGTGGCAATGTGACTCAGCAACCACAGGCTAAACCAGGCAGTGGTGATGACCCGGATGCGCCAGTAATCACACCAATAGAACCAGCTGACGGCGCGACCATCGGTGCGTCACAGAACTTTGCAGTCGACATCACTGATGCGACAGGTATTCGTTCGGCGACTCTGACCATTATTTACCCAAGCGGTCAGACGCAAGATTTTTCACTTGCCAATACCTCAGGCACTACGTGGGAAAATGGTTTATCAGGATTTACTGACGGTAACTGGGCTTGGCGTGTCAGCGCTACAGACTCTACCAAAGGCAAAGGTAATACTGGCACAGCCGGTGATTGGTCCTTCACTGTTGACACCGGAAGCGGTGGCGGCGGTGGCGGCGGCGGCGGTGGCGGCGGCGGCGGTGGTTCGTCAGACGCGGTAGCCAACGATCCATGGTCTGGTGGTGGTACAGTTCAGACAGCTGCAGGTCGTTTGTTGTACGAAATGCCAACCAATGCGCGCAAGAAGCGTTGGGCAGCCTATGTTTGCTCTGGTACCGTCACAACTGACGGCACAACAGGTCGAGCTGTCATCATTACTGCCGCACACTGTGTCTATGATGATGTTAGTAAAGCTTTCGCTCGAAATGTATTGTTTATACCTAATCAAAACGATACTACTGGTACGGGAACCGATAGTAATTGTGGCAATGACCCACTTGGGTGCTGGACGCCTGCGTTTGGTGTTGTAGACGTCAATTGGACGACCACAACATTCCCGAATAACATTCCGTGGGACTACGCCTATTACGTTGTTGATGATGTCGGAGCACATTCAGGTACTTCAGTATCAAGTGATGCTATTGAGGCTGTGACTGGTTCACTACCTGTCGATTTCAACACGCCATTCTTTGATGATGGCACACCGGGTACTGGTTCTCAGGACTTCACCTATGGTTTAGGTTATTCATACAGCGATGATCCAAACTTTATGTATTGTGCTGATGATATGACTACCTATGCCAACGATAACTGGTGGATTGCTATCTGTGGTTTATCGGGTGGTTCGTCAGGAGGTCCATGGATGCAGGCCGGTGATGGTAATGGTGCTGTGATGTCAGTTAACTCCTGGGGCTTCTCAGATGGCAGTCCAGGTATGGCTGGTCCTATTCTGAGTGGTACCTCAGCAGAGTGCTTGTACACCATTGCTAAAACAGAAGCATTCTCGGCAATACCATCTGCCGACGGTGATCAAGGAGTTGTTGTTAGCTGTAACTAACAGTTATAACGCTCACTAATAAAACCGATAGTCATCACAGACTATCGGTTTTTTTTGTGCTTAATCATTAGCCAGTACGTTGAGCGGTTGAGTTGTCTCTGCGACGATTTCTGAAGTAAACGAATACAATTCGAGAGGTCATGAGTAACGCGATTACCTGAATTGCAATCAACACACTGTGCTGTGATTGAAATGGACTCACGGTGAAAAGATTTGTCACTGCCATAAAACTAAAGACTGCCCCGAATAGAAAGAGTAACACCACAACTAGCGTAAATAGTGCGCCCGGATTATCATATCGATCGTATTTCATTATTATTAAGCTCCGAAAATGTGCCGCTATCTTAGTTGATTTAGATGTGTCGGTGCTTGTAAAAATGTTTCAGTGTTTTACAAACCTGATAAACCTATGAGAATCACATAGTTAAGATCAAAATAAGATGGTCATAGTCGTTGTTTTAGCTGTTTTGGCAGTCATTGTTTTACCCGGTTTATGGGTCAAGCATACGCTAAAAAAATACTCAGTTGAGTATGATGCTCTGCCTGGAACGGGCGGTGAGCTCGCGACGCACCTGATTAATCGCTTTGAGCTTCCGGTAACACTGGAAACCACTGAGCAGGGCGACCATTATGATCCTGGTGAGAAGGTCGTGCGTTTAAGTGAGCCATTTATGAATGGACGCTCTTTGAGCGCGGTTGCCGTGGCTGCGCATGAGGTTGGGCATGCCATACAACACCACACGAATTATGCCCCGCTTAACTTCAGAACTAAGCTTGCCAGTTTTGCACTATATGCCCAGAAAATTGGCAGTGCCGCCTTTATCTTTCTACCTTTTCTGGCCTTGTTATCGCGCTCGCCCACCGTTGGAGCGCTAATACTAGGATTAGCGGTTGCCAGCATGCTATTAGGGGTACTGGTTCATCTGGTCACGCTACCGGTTGAAATTGATGCCAGCTTCAGCCGCGCCTTGCCAATTTTAGAACAGGGGGAGTACTTAAACGCACAGGAAATGGCTATTGCACGGAAGATTCTTCTGGCCGCTGCTATCACTTATGTTGCCGCAGCCATGTTATCTCTGGTCAATATTTGGCGTTGGGTTTATTTGTTAAGACGTTAATCAGATTTGCTATTGATTGGCGAGAATATACACCAATGCCTGAAACCGGAGATCGATAAAATTGTAAGTTATTGATTATACGGAAAATAAATGTTGGCAAGGTAATTGCTTCTGTAATTGTAAAACGTAAGGGCTTGTATCATCATGCCCATACATTTGAATGGAATTTAATCATAATCACTAAGTTGGAACCATAAAATGAGTTTAGAAACAGCCATATTTTTGAGTATAAGCAGTATCGCGCTAGTTGTATTTTTAATCGTACTAATCTATTTCTCACATCGACAAAAATCGCAGGAGTTAGAGCTCGAAGCGCTCAAAGTCCGAGAGTCAAACTTACAGCAAGATGTTGAAGATGAAGTAGCCCGGCAGTTGAAAGATGCCACCTCTCGTATTGAGGTACTTGAAGCTATCGTAACGGATAAGAAGTATGAATTGACTGAGAAGATTACACGACTCAATCAATAATTTAATGCATGAAAATATATGGCATGCGTGCAGCAATCATAAGTTATTACTGCCCATGCCTCGACATACCTAATATCCTACCGCCGCAAATCACAGGCACGTACCATACCTTAAAGCGATAATAAAAAGAGGGATGTATTTACTATTTTTGAAGCTACTGCTCGACTAATTTATGTTAGAATTTAGCCCTCAAAGTAACCGCTAATTATAAGAATCCACTGTGGCCAAACTGTATTTCTATTATTCATCCATGAATGCTGGTAAGTCGACTTCCTTACTGCAGTCAAGTTATAACTATCGTGAGCGGGGGATGCATACCCTGGTATTAACACCAGAGTTAGATAACCGCTATGGTACTGGTCAGGTTACCTCACGGATTGGTTTGAGTGCTGAGGCAAAAATCTTTGACCGCGAGGAAAATTTACTGGCCCTGATTATTGCGGAAAATAAACAGCAAAACCTCGACTGTATTCTCATTGATGAAGCGCAATTTCTTACCCGAAAACAGGTGTTTGAGCTAGGTCGAGTGACTGATGAAATGAATATCCCTGTTCTAGCCTATGGTATTCGTACTGACTTTGCCGGGGAGCCGTTTGAAGGTAGCAAATATTTATTGGCCTGGGCTGATAATCTGAAGGAATTAAAAGCTATCTGTCATTGTGGTAATAAAGCAACCATGGTCGTTCGTGTGGATGCTGATGGCGTTGTGGTGAAATCGGGAGCACAGGTTGAAATTGGCGGAAACGACCGTTATGTCTCGGTCTGTCGTTATCATCATACGAAAGGGTTTTATGACCTTGAGGAGATCGAATCTTGAAAACTGCCGTGTTAATCATACTCGATGGTATGGGCGTCGGAGATGCCCCCGATGCTGAAGCTTATGGTGATGTGGGTACAAATACCTTTGTGAACATGTCTCGAGTCACTGGTGGGGTAAATATCCCGACACTCGAATCACTCGGTATCGGAAACATCGCACCGATTGAAGCCGTGGACCAGGTCTCTAACCCCCGGGCGTCTTACGGTCGACTGGAAGAGATTTCCATGGGTAAAGACTCGACGACTGGCCACTGGGAGCTGATGGGTGTGGTGACAGAAAAGGCCTTCCCGACCTATCCCGATGGTTTCCCAGAGGATGTATTGGCAGAATTTACCGCCCGCACGGGATATGGCGTCATTGGTAACAAGGCGGCGAGTGGTACCGAGATTATCAAAGAGCTAGGTGAAGCACATCTGAACAACGGTAAGTTGATTGTTTACACCTCGGCAGATAGTGTATTCCAGATAGCAGCACACGACTCAGTCTGCTCCTTGGAGGAGTTATATCGTGTCTGTGAGATAAGCCGTGAACTACTGGCCGGAGAGCACAATGTCAGCCGTGTCATTGCACGACCTTTCACAGGCGCAATTGGGCATTTCGAGCGCACGCCATACCGAAAAGACTACTCTGTTTCTCCGCCGACCAGTCTGCTATTGAATCAGCTAACCGACTCGGGTGTTCAGGTTGAATCCATCGGTAAGATTTATGATCTCTACAACGGCATGGGTATCGACAAGTCGTATGTTTCCAAGTCCAATGCCGAGGGAATGGACATGCTGATGAGCGTTTACAATCAACCCGCCGAGCAAGATCGCCTGCTGCTGCTCAATCTGGTCGATTTCGATATGCTGTGGGGACATCGTAATGATCCACATGGTATGAAGCAGGGACTAGAAATATTTGATCAGTGGCTGGCAGGATTTCTCGAGCAGATGCGCGAAGGTGACACTGTCTACATGACGGCCGATCACGGTAATGATCCTACCGGTACCAGCACCGATCACTCGCGTGAGCATGTGCCAATTATTGTCTACACCCAAGGACAAGAATCCGGCGCAAATTTGGGAGTTCGCAAGGGCTTTATGGATGTCGGTGCGAGTTTAGCGGATTACTTTAGTATTCGTTATCAAGGACCGGGCAAGTCTTTCTATACCGAACT